>NZ_JAVRCP020000003.1:0-338360 GCF_034530675.2 Nostoc sp. DedVER02 | reverse complement strand
CATTCTTCTTTTACTGTTAGATTTTGCGCTCTTTATCTACCTTTTACGGGTTTATTCGGTTAGGTGCAAGATATGAGGATCGCAAATGCAGCCAAAGAACGACTCAAACGATTTTTATCATGTTGTTCTTGTGTGTAATTTATCTGAAGTTGAGGAATCATCGGAAAATAATCCCTTCTTAGAACTTCAATGATTTGAGTCCTTTGGGCTTTAGTATTTGGCTTTGACATTAAGTGATAACCCGTATTTTAATTGTTATTAATAAATTATCCTAGAGTAGTGTACCTTTGGAATACGTATATCTTTGATCAATTCGGGGATTGTTGGTGATATATAGTCCTGTTGAGATAAAGGATAGTTTGATGTCTGACTCAGGCGCTCGCTTTTTGACTTTGTAGCAAATGAAGCCGATAAACTTGCCCGGCTAAAGCTTCATTTTTGCACCGCAAACTGTGGTTTTGTTCGTCTAACTTGAAATAGGCGCACCACCAACTATTGAAACAAAATAGCTGTGCGTCCAAAATGTTGGAATTCGTGACTTCAGCCAAGCAAACTATTTTAGATTTTGTCTTAAATCTAAAATTCATCTCACATTTATTTCCCTTTCTGTACAACAACTTCTCCCTTCTTATTAATCTTCACTGGATTTTTAGGAAAAGCTTGATTATTCAAAGAACGCATAAGTTTTACAGTCCGAAAATAGCGATCAATTTGAGGGATTCCTTGCCGACTCATCCGCACAGGGATAATTTTACTTGATACCAAATTTCCCACAGAGTTAAGTTTAACTTCTAAAATCATTGAGTCACCCGTCTGGGCATTTGTAGATAAAGTTCGATATCCTAGAAAGTTCCCTAAAGAATAAGCAATAATTTTTCCCTTATAAATTTCCATCGCTCTCGGAACATGAGGCCCATGTCCTAGTACTAAATCTGCTCCTGCATCAATCATGTTGCGAGCAAACTTGATAGAATTACCTCGGTTTTCTCCATAAAAAAACTCTGTTTGATTTTTAACATGTAGTGCCCCTGTCCCTTCGGCTCCAGCGTGCATCGATACTATTACAATGTTTGCTTTATTTTTAGCTTTTGCTATCAGTGCTTGGGCTGCTGCTAAATTATGAATTGAATTATACATTTCATAAGGAGAAAAACCCACCATTGCTACGGGGATATTGTTAGCTTTCAGATAGAGAATTTGATTTTTATGACCTAATGTTGCGATGCCGACAGCTTCAAGATTTTTCTTTGTATCTTTGAACCCTACCGTCCCAAAATCCATTGCATGATTATTCGCCATATTAAACACATTAAAACCAGCCTCAGCAAATAGCAGAGCATATCCCGGTGGGGAGCGAAAAGCAAAGACTTGTCCTCGACTAGTATCTTTGGTAGTGTAAGGATAATTAGTTAAGCTACTTTCAAAGTTACCAAATAAAATATCAGATCCTTGCAAGTGAGTTCTGATTGACTTTGGTAATAATTGATCTCGAAACCGGGGTAATCTATAGTTAGGAAAATTAGTGCCAGGAATAATATCTCCAACGGCTTTGATAGTAATAGTATCTGAAATTGGCTGTTTTGGTGTTAGTGGTCTAGGTTCATGAATAGCAAGCGGTAATGATACAGTTTCAGTGGGTGTAGTAGCAGCGTTTAATTGCTGTGATTGTCCAAGTCGGATAACAACTCCTATACTAATACCCACATATAAATAAACACTGATAAAACTAAATGAAAGCGCTCTCTCCAAGCTGAGATTTGCCATCGTTTACTCCTCACACAATGGCATCAGTTTATCCCAGAAATCTGTGCGATCGCTGTATACTTTAGTGTTTTTCTGGCAATCTTTTACTCTGTAACTACGGAACTGTAATCTTGTTCCATTTCCAAATAATCATACCTGCCAACTATTAAGCCAAACACCATTGGTTTGTTCAGTTGTTTAAGAATCTTTTTCAACATAAAATAGTAAAGGGTAATACCCGAAAGTCTTACCCTGATTACATTTAATTTAACGGAGAGGGAGAGATTCGAACTCTCGTAGACGTTTCCACCTAACAGACTTTCCAGGTCTGCGCCTTAAACCACTCGGCCACCTCTCCAGGTGCCACAAGTTACGATTGTACTATATAATCCCAGAAAATGCAAAGATAAAGAAAGATATTCTTAGATTAAATCTGAAAATCCTAATTCTACAACGCAAATCCAGATGTCTCGTACATACACAATTAAAGTTCGCGATCGCGCCACTGGCGAAACATACACCCTAGAAGTGCCAGAAGACCGCTACATCCTGCACACTGCCGAAAAACAAGGGGTGGAACTACCGTTTTCCTGCCGCAACGGGGCTTGCACCGCTTGCGCTGTCAGGGTATTGTCGGGAGAAATTTACCAGCCAGAGGCGATCGGATTGTCGCCACATTTACGTCGGCAAGGTTATGCCTTGTTGTGTGTAAGTTATCCCCGTTCTGACTTAGAAGTAGAGACACAAGACGAAGATGAAGTCTACGAACTCCAGTTTGGACGCTATTTTGCTAGAGGAAAAGTTAAAGCGGGTTTACCGTTAGACGAGGAATAAACAATTGAAGAAGGTAGGAGGTAAGAGGCAGGGAGCAGGGGGCATAGGAGAATTTGTGATGGTTGTGAGTTTTGGTAACTGGGTGCGAAAAATAGCTATTTTGGTTTGCTTATTGCTCTTGGTGAGTTGCCAAAGTAAAAACCAGTTGCCAAACAATGAGGCTCAGGTGAAAGTAGCGCGAGTAGTTAGTGGGCAAAGTTTAGAAGTGTTAGGAATGGCTGAACAACCGAATTTGATTTCCCAAGTGCGGTTAGTTGGGGTTGATGCACCAGATTTGCGACAGAGACCTTGGGGAGAAGCGGCAAAAGAACAGTTAGAGAATCTAATTGGTGGTGCAGAAGAATTAGTAACCCTAGAGTTTGATTTAGAAGCAAAAGACAAAATCGGACGAACTCTAGCTTATGTATGGAAAAATAAGGTGTTGTTGAATGAAGAATTAGTTAAACAAGGGAATGCAATGTTTGTTGGGCGATCGCCTAATCATAAATATGACCAGCGTTTAGAACGTGCCCAACAATGGGCTAGACTCATGGGCCAAGGCATCTGGAACTCAGAAAAACCCATGCGCCTCACCCCCGCCGAGTTTCGCCGCCAAAATCTTTGAAGAATTGGAAATTGAGAATTGGGAATGGGGAAGATGAACAAATGACAAATGACAAATGACAAATGACAAATATACAAATTTTTCTAGATATTGCCACAGAAGCGGCCTTAGCTGCTGGCGCTATTTTGCAAGGTTACTTGGGTAAGTTAGAAGACGCAATTATTGAAAAAGGCCGCCCTGGTGATTTAGTCACGGCTGCTGATAAAGCCTCAGAAGAGTTGATTTTAGAAATTTTGCGTCGCCACTTTCCCCAGCACTCTATCCTCGCTGAAGAATCAGGGAAATTAGGTAATCAAGAAAATCAATACCTCTGGGCAATAGATCCTTTAGATGGCACAACTAACTACGCCCATCAATACCCATTTTTTGCCGTCTCTATTGGGCTGTTAATTAATGGCGTTCCAGAAGTTGGTGTAATTTACGATCCATTTCACAATGAGCTATTCAGTGCAGCGACTGGTTTAGGAGCAACGCGAAATCGTCGTCCTATCAATGTTTCGGTAACATCTGAACTGAATAAAAGCCTACTAGTAACAGGATTTGCTTACGATCGCCGCGAAACCTCTGATAACAACTACGCAGAATTTAGTCACCTCACTCATCTTACCCAAGGAGTTAGACGTAGCGGCTCCGCATCGCTAGATTTGGCGTATGTTGCCTGTGGACGTGTAGATGGTTACTGGGAACGAGGGCTTTCTCCTTGGGATATTGCCGCCGGGATAATTTTGTTACAAGAAGCTGGGGGCAAAGTCACTGCCTACGATGGCACTCCTGTCAAAATCGAATCAGGTAGAATTCTGGCCACAAATGGTTATATTCACGACTCCCTCAGTAGCGAACTTTTACGAGTTCCGCCACTGTCAGCGTGGGTATAGAGGTGAGATGGGGGCCAATACGGTTCGGATAAGCATTTTTCATTTTCCTTGTGGTCTGGGGAATGGGTAAGGGGTAAAGGGTAAAGGATGTATGTATTCAAAACCTTTTCCCTTTCCCCTTTAACCGAACCGTATTGAGATGGGAGCTTTCCCTTCGACTTTGGGTAAACTAAAAGGAATCTAACGCTCCTTTGGTGCAAAAAGTCTATATGTCTTTAAAAATAGATCGTGGACTATTTAAATATGATTTCATAGATCATCACGCAATATTATGCGTTCCAGTTGATGCAGATGTGAAAGAGATTCGGAAACGCTATCTCCAAATAGCCCGCCGCTTACACCCGGATAGTAGTTTTACTGAAAGTGATGAACAAAAACAGCTAGGAAACGAATTGTTATCCAAGTGGGTTAACCCAGCTTACGAAAAACTTGCTGGCGATCGCACTCGTACGGAATATATTTTAATTTTGTCGCAAATTGGCAAGCGGCTAGTACAAGAGTCTACTTCGGTAACTCTCAACACCGACTTGGCTAAACAGTTAGCCCAGACACCTAATCTCGATCATGCCTATAAAACAGCGATCGCTAAACTTGCCCAAAGCCAATATGATTCTTTAGAGCAAGTGCAGCAAGTCATTGCCCAAATTAGTGAGTTGAATTTAGTCTATTTAATGCGGAGTGCCAGCAAACTATCCGCAGCAGCAGCGCCGCCACCTGCTCAACCCAAAGTCCAATCAGCTACACCTCAGCCAAATACACCACAAAATACACCCCCAGAACCAGCACCAGCGCCACCAAAAGAAGACGCAGTTGTAGAACAGTATGTTCGTCGCGCTCAATCTTTGATTGATAAAAACCAATTTGGGCAAGCCAAAGTAGAGTTACAAGATGCCCTGAAACTGGAACCTAAAAATAGCCGTTGCCATAGCTTAATCGCAATGGTGTATTTGAAGCAAAATCAGCTAAAAATGGCAAAAATCCACTTTGACAACGCTCTCAAATTAGACCCCAATGACGAAACGGCTCTGCAATGGAAACCTAAAATAGATAAAGCTCTAGGACAACAACCTAACGATCATAAGGTGACTTCATCCGCCAATAATGGAGATAAGCAACCAGATAAATCTGGTAGTGGTTTGTTTGGTGGTTTGTTTGGTGGGAAGAAAAAATAATGGTGTATCAACCAGCATTGGGAGCCAGGGATTTATTGCCCTTGGATGTGGAGAAAAAAAGCTGGATTGAAGATCGGTTACAGCAGGTGTTTCATCGTTGGGGATATCACAGAATTATCACCTCAACTTTAGAGCGCATGGATACTCTGATGGCAGGGGAAGCAATTCAGCGCCAGATGGTGATTCAACTACAAGGTGAAGATGATGAATTAGGGCTACGTCCAGAATTAACGGCATCCATTGCTCGTACCGTTGTCACTCGTATGGCAAATACAAGTTATCCACAACGCTTGTACTACAACGCCAATGTGTTTCGTCGCACGTGGGAAAGTAGACACAATCGCCAGCAAGAGTTTTATCAAGCTGGAGTGGAGTTGTTAGGTGCTGGCGGATTGCTGGCGAATGCGGAAGTACTGTTATTAGTCGCAGATTGTCTAGCAGCATTGGGTTTGCAGCAATGGCACTTAATTTTAGGTGAAGCCGGAATTACGCGATCGCTCCTGAGTGCCTTTCCTGCTAATTTACAGGATAAAGTTCGTAGTGCGATCGCTCATCTCGACCGCATTACTATAGATACTTTACCCTTGAGTGACAAACTACGCGATCGCGCCAGAATCATGCTGGATCTGCGCGGCCCTAGTGCAGACGTATTACAAAAAGTTAGTAGTTTGGATCTAGACGAAGAACAGCGAGAGGCAGTGAATAATCTCAAATCCCTAGTAGAGTTACTAGAATCAGAGAAAAAATTTCCCTTAATCCTCGACCTCAGCCTCATCCAGACCATAGATTACTATACTGGTATTGTCTTTGAAGTCGTCAATGATACCGAATCTCAAGCCAGAGTTTTAGGGCGTGGTGGTCGCTATGACCAACTTCTGGGTTTATATCATCCTCAAGGAGAAAATATTCCCGGCATTGGCTTTGGACTCAACATCGAAGATTTATACCAAGTTTTATTGTCTACTCAGCAATTACCGCAAGTAACGCCAGCGAGTAACTGGTTAGTAGTACCAGAGACAGCGAGTGCTAACGCCGCTGCCTTTGCCTACGCGCAAAAACTGCGAGATTCCACCCATTTGGTGCGGGTAGAAATTGATTTAGGGGGAAGGGATACAGACGCTATTCGCCAATATGCACGCGATCACAGCATAGCCCAAATTGCTTGGATCAAAGCTGATGGTTCCCCAAAGATTGAATCATTGCGTTAGTGGGAATTGGGGATTGGGGATTGGGGATTGGGGATTGGGGATTGGGAATTAATTAGTTATTGTTTCTCTCCCTGCTCCCTGCCCCCTGCCCCCTGCTCCCTGCCCCTGCCCCCTGCCCCCTGCCCCCTGCGCCCTCCCCTGCTAGGCTAGAAATAGCTGATACAGAAAAGAGGGAATCGAGAACATGCCGCACACAATTGTTACAGAAGTCTGTGAAGGCGTAGCTGACTGCGTAGATGCCTGTCCAGTCGCTTGTATTCATGATGGCCCAGGCAAAAATGCCAAGGGAACAGATTGGTACTGGATTGACTTTGCCACTTGCATCGACTGTGGTATATGTCTCCAAGTTTGCCCAGTAGAAGGGGCGATTCTGCCAGAAGAACGACCGGAGTTGCAAAAAACTCCGTAATAGTCCATAGTCAACAGTCAATAGTTATTTTTGACTGTTGACCAATGACCAATGACCAATGACCAATGACCAATGACAAATGACTATTTACTAGATGTTCAAAATGTCCATGCTGGATACATCAAAGATGTAGATATCCTGCAAGGAGTGAATTTTCAGGTTGCGCCAGGGGAATTAGTAACAGTGATTGGCCCCAATGGTGCGGGTAAATCTACTTTAGCAAAAGCAATTTTTGGCCTTTTGATCCCCCACATAGGCACAATTACCTTTAAAGGTGAAAATATTGTGGGGCTGAAGTCCAATCAAATTGTTCAACGAGGAATGTGCTATGTACCACAAATCGCCAATGTTTTCCCTTCTCTGAGTGTTGAAGAGAACTTGGAGATGGGTGCTTTTGTGCTTAACGTTCCTCTGAAGCCAATTAAAGATAAAATATTTACCATGTTCCCAAGATTAAGCGATCGCCGTCGTCAACGCGCTGGTACTCTCTCTGGAGGAGAACGCCAGATGCTAGCGATGGGCAAGGCTTTGATGTTGGAACCTAGTTTGCTGATTTTAGATGAACCATCTGCTGCTTTATCCCCGATCTTGGTGACACAAGTATTTGAGCAGATTAAACAAATTAATCAGGCGGGAACTGCGATCGTATTAGTAGAACAAAATGCCCGTAAAGCCTTAGAGATGGCGAATCGTGGCTATGTACTGGAGTCGGGACGCGATGCTATCTCTGGCCTTGGTCAAGAACTGTTGAACGATCCGAAAGTGGGTGAATTATATCTAGGAGCAGGTAAAAGACATTAATTTCTTTAATTACTCTTGCCCCTATTCAACATAACACCACTTTAAATAAGGAAACTTCACGAGCCGATAGCGATGTCGAAGGCGGGCTACGCCTACGCTATCTATAAACTAATACAAAATATAACGATTCCTGCCACTGCCGCGACCGTCGTTTTCGATGCTCAAAGAATTCTCCCCAATAATCCTTGCGTTTCTAATCACATCTACAGTGAGTAAAAAGGTAAAACAGGACATTCATTCATGAAAAAATCATAAAAATGCAAATTAATTGGATTTGGCAGAATCCCAACTGAAGAAGAAGGCTTACTAAACTTCGTATATATAAAGCGCTGCATTACTTTTTGATATACTCCTGAGTCATAAAAACTCCTGCAAAGCTGCTCCAGAGAGAATCTGGGGCATTTCTTAATGGTATAAAAACACTTATGTTTATCCCAATCAAAATTGATTAAGTGCTTTTGGCAATTTGGCATCCAAAATATTTCTGCTCCAGTTTTAATTGATATATCAGCAGGGTTACTGGGACATTGAGAAACTTCTACAAGGGAATTTATTCCCGTCTCAAAAATCCCACCCAATGGCCAGTTGTTGACGCTCACGTGTAAACTACCTGAAATGGTGGATGCAGTAAACAAGCGTCACCGCTTCACCACAACTGGCTAGAAATCAAACAGAAAACATATAGTACAAATGGACTGATACCATGAAATCCTGATACAGATATAGGGATGTACATCTGTACACCCATATAGCTGATTTATTATGTTGCAAAGGTTTTTGATGGAGATATTAAGATAGTAGAGCGATCGCCACCATTCATTTAACCTGTAGTTGCCTAAGTTTATTTTTTGCCGATAGTAGTAACTCTTGAGCTTTTAAATAGGCTGTTGTGCCATTTTGCACTTTTTCTAATTGATTAATAATACTCTGCAATTGACTCAACACCCGATTGTGCTTCACATCATTAGCATCAACAGGAGCATCCCAATTTTGCAAGTTTACAAGATGATAAATTGTTATTACGAGTGAAGCTGAGTGGAATTAAGCAATTGCAGTATCTAGACTTTGCGATTGCTTCGCTCCATTTCATGAAGCTCGCAATGACGGCTTATATTTATGCATATTATGGATGTTATCTTCACTACAAACTAGGGGTTTATCTGATAATATCTGAAGATTAAATGACTCTTAAATCGTGTAAAAGAGTACTCTTACATCTTGCTTTAATCTGATATCTTTTTGAGAACAGATTTGTTGTTATTAGCTAGATTAATGAGCCGAATTAATGGATTTGTCGGGCGACGTGATTTCTTAAAGTTTGCCAGTGTTGTAGGTATTGCGGCTACTACTTTTGGTGATAGCTTTTGGAATCCAGAGCAAACTGCTATTGCTGATATTCATCCAAGCAACCCTAATCCAGTTAATCCTAATGAAGCTATCAAAAGCTTATTAGATGGTAATCAAAGATTTATTGAACAAAAACGTAAATATCCTGATCAATCATTAGAACGTCTACGATTAGTTGCTCAAGCTCAGTATCCCTTTGCTGCTATATTAGGCTGTGCAGATTCTAGAGTCCCTGCGGAAATCATTTTCGATCGAGGACTTGGAGATTTATTTGTTGTGCGAGTTGCTGGTAATGTTGTGAGTGACACCGTTATAGGTAGTCTAGAATACTCTACAACAGTATTGGGTTCGCAGTTAATTATGGTTTTGGGTCATAAAAGATGCGGCGCAGTTACAGAAGCAATTAAAAACGAACCACTTCCTGGCAGAATTGGTTTGATTACTGAGGGTATCAAACCATCTATTGAAAGAGTAAAGTTAAGAACAGGCGATAATATACAAGATGCAGTTATAGCTAACATTCAATATCAAACTGAAAAATTGCAGGAAAGCTCAACGATTTTAGCTAAATTACTCAGTGAAGGTAAACTCAAAATTGTTGGCGCTTGTTACAATATTGACACTGGCAAAGTCAATATTATTGATTGAATACATAACATCTTTTAGAGGTAGTATTCTGAGTTTAATACTTTTGCAAAAAACCATTTTTTATTGACAATTTTTAAAACTATAGGAATCCGGTTTGATTGCTGCAAATATACGTAGGATGTGTTAGCAATAGCGTAACACATCAAACCCTTGATAATAGTGCGTCACGAACTCCATTCTAACAAATTCTACAATATCTAATTCCGTTCAAAAATCAAATATTAATCCTATATAATAGTCAAAATAAGGCGTAAACGTCATCAAGAAGTTGACGCTTACACCCAACAAATTCAAGCTTTATCTTGACACCATTGCACAACTGTGCATCTCTAATAACGAAGATTAGCGATCGCGTTTATCAAAACGGCGCGATGACGACGAACGCGCCCCAGAGCGATCGCCATTGGTCGCGGGTGGTGCTGCTTTACATTTAGCTGATGTCCGTGGTAAAGGTTTAGGAGTACGAGCCGGACGCTTGTCACCCCCAGGTTTGGGTCTGTGTTGCCGTCCGTTGGGGATTGCTTCGGGCTGAATATCGAGGTTGGGGCCAAAGCCAGCCACTACTTCCCTTGGCAAACGCTGCTCAATCAATTTTTCGATATCTGTTAATAAAGGGTATTCATCGACGCACACCAGCGATACAGCTTCACCTAACGCGCCAGCCCGACCGGTGCGCCCAATGCGATGAACATAATCTTCCGGTACATTGGGCAAATCAAAGTTAACTACATGGGGCAATTCACTGATATCAAGACCCCTAGCAGCAATATCTGTCGCCACCAATACCTGTAAGCTGCCATTCTTGAATTTTGCCAGAGCATTAGTACGCACCGGCTGGCTTTTATTCCCGTGGATTGCCAGCGCTTGAATGCGGTCTTCGCCCAGCTGCTTAACCAAACGATCAGCGCCATATTTGGTGCGAGTAAACACTAGTACTTGATACCAATTATCTCGTCGAATCAAGTGAGCAAGTAATTGGCGTTTCTTGTCACGGTCTACTTGGTAAACTTTTTGGGCGATCGTTTCGGCGGTAACGTTGCGGCGTGCCACCTCAATCATCTTCGGGTTATTGAGCAATCCGGCGGCTAGCGCTTTAATTTTGTCTGAAAAGGTAGCAAAGAATAACAAATTTTGTCGCTGTTTGGGCAAAAGTGCAAGGATACGGCGGATATCATGAATAAAGCCCATGTCTAGCATCCGGTCTGCTTCATCTAGCACCAAAACTTCAATATGCGACAGGTTCAGCGTACCCTGCTGTACATGGTCTAGCAGTCGCCCTGGAGTAGCGACCAAAATATCGACTCGGTTCTTCAAACGCTGTTTTTGCAGATTAATACCGACTCCGCCAAACATCACCATTGAGTTTAACTGCAAGTATTTGCCGTACTCGCGCACGCTTTCTTCCACTTGGGCGGCGAGTTCACGAGTCGGGGTGAGAATCAGCGCCCGAATGGGTCGGTATCCATTAGATGTACCTTTGACGTTCTTCTCAGACGACAACCTATGCAGAAGCGGCAGGGTAAAACTAGCGGTCTTGCCAGTGCCTGTTTGCGCCCCAGCTAACAAATCGCTACCCGACAAGACGGCAGGAATCGCCTGTATCTGAATTGGTGTTGGTTCGGTGTACCCTCGCTCTGTAACCGCACGGATAATTTCATTGGACAAGCCGAGAGTAGAAAAATTCATAAAACTCCAAAAGTAACATCGGCCTGTCGCCAATGGCGGCATCAGTCTTAGGCGGACGGATAAAAAAGTGTTGAAAGGCTGGATGGGCAATAGCGCAAAGACTGAAGAGCGAGTGCCGCAATTCCACATTCTAACAGATTGTAGTCGATTGTGTGGTTAAAGTTGCTCTGATTCAGTGTTGTGTTAAATTAGCATTACTTGGAATCTAAAGTGTTGAACAATTAGGAGAAATTCGTTATCGCAATCCAAAAGCAACTGATTAATTCACAAATCAAGTCACCTAGTGTCTTCTTGATTGACCATGAGAATAATAATCGTGGTCTGATCGACACCAATGAGGCGCTACAGCTAGCCGAAAGCTTAGAGCTTGACTTAGTTGTAGTCTCTCAAGGTAAAGAAGCCCCCATCGCCAAGATTCTCAACTATGGCAAGCTTCAGTATCAAAAGAAAAAACGTCAGAGTCAGAGTGCTAGACCCACGGTGAAGGAAGTTCGATTTGGTCTAAACGTGGGCATAGCTGATTACAATTTACGCATCGAACAAGCCGGCCAATGGTTGAGTAAAGGCGATTCAGTTAAGTTTGCCATCCGTTTACGAGGCCGAGAACATCAATATCGTGATAAAGCAGGAGAACTGCTAGACCGAATTGCCAACGATCTCAGTCAAGTAGGTAAAGTCCAGTCACTGGATAAACGCGCACTAGTTGTTCAAGTTATTCCTGCCTAGTTAATCTTGCGATCGCTAGACGATATATTTGTAACAGCTTGTAAAGAATGAAAAACCTGGAGGCAACACTGTAGCTTCTATGGAAAAAACATCGAAATTATCCCCATTGAAGGCAGCAAGGGGATTTTTTCATTGTGCATCGGGTCGCGCTTACAAATAGCTATATTGGAGATGAGAATGGAAGCCTAAACCCAGTTAGGGATGCCATAGCCCCCGGCATTGGGACATGGAAACATTGCAAATCCTTTTTACGAATATTGATAGAGGCAGCCCCACTTCTGTGAAACTCAAAGCCGCACTGAAATTTATAAGTAAGTGCGGTTTTTGGTTTTATGACGATAACATGAACAGGAGTCAGAATTCAGGAGTCAGAATTCAGAATACTCTATCCCTTTATGGGTAGAGTATTAATAAGGAATAATGCTTAAAATTTGTTTCGCTTGACTTCAGGCAAGGTTTTAAATCAATATTCAGATCGCTCATAGTGTTGCTATACCGTAGGCTTTATGCTGCGCTATCACCCAGTCGTACATAAGAATTCTTCTTGAGAAATACTGAGCCGTTGAAAATTCTCTTCATGATTTTATCGGCAATGAGAAAACCGTTTCACAATATCCTTTACTGTCTCATAGCTTAGATGAAACTGCTGGGCAATCTGGCGGCTAGAATACCCTTCTCTAACCATCGTTAAGACTTGAAAGGCATACTTGTCTAATTGTTTTAAATCATCCATTTGGTTTCTAAACCTTTTGTATAAGGGTTGTTTAAAAAAAAGTATTACTTAGATGAAACTATTATTCCAAAAGAAGTTATTACAGTCATTTTTTGTAATCATTTTAATTTATAAAAAAGTCTCTAGTTTATTCAAAAACTAGAGAACTCACCGTGTTTAATATCGTCTAAGAAAAAGCTACTCTTTTTATTAACTTTATTCTTCCATCTTGTGAATCAGTAAAGACAGATAAGGTATGATTTCATGTTAAGTTTGATAGCAATCGGGGATACAAAACAAAAGGATCGGGATTTCAGTATCGCTGTTCAAATAACCTCAATACCTTTCTCCAGGCAGATGAGTACTTTATTTATGGTTAGGGATACTTTTAAGAAAATCGAGTCAGAAATATAAATCATAGACTTGCTGAAAATTTCTATTTATAAGGGTTATAAAGAGGATCAACCTCTCAACCTTGCCTAGTTGTGGTTTTTCAAAGCCAGGGGGTAAAAACTCATACCGACTCTTGCAGCGATACCAAGTTTGAATGTCGAGAGCGGAATTTCATAAGTTTGTACGAAATCGTACTGACTAGGAGCGATTGAGTATTTTAGTCTTTAAACAATACTTTAATGCAGGCAATTCTGAAGCTATAAAAGATTTGGGAACAGATTCATCAATGGCAATATATCTTAACTTTTCATGACTGGCTAAAACCTAGTAAAAAATGATTACTCAGATAAAACCCATTAAAAATTGTTAACAGTCTTGTATCTATTCAGGAATTGAAACTTAATATGTCGCCTGAATTGATCGTAAATGTAAATATATTTACCGAGCAGTTACAGTCACTGCAACAGTGTTTAAACTTGTATCAAGATATGAACACTGGAGTACAGCCAGAAACTGATTTGCTGTTAGCAGCCTTGAAAAAACTTAATACTGCTTCAAAAACACTAGTGGTAGTTACAGAAAAACTGTTTGAGCAAACTCAAAAATTGGTAAATTCACAAGCACACCTTAGAGAGGAATACAAGCGCTATCAAGACCTGTTAAAGTTCATACCAAATGCTTATTTCGTGAGTGACACACAAGGAAAAATTCTATCAGCAAATTGTGTCACTGCCACACTGTTCAATCTTCAACGGCGATTTTTGGTAAACAAACCCTTGGCCTGTTTCATCGCAGCAGAAGAACGTCGGGCGTTTCGTTGCCAACTAAACCAGATGTACGAGTGTGAGTGTGACTATGTGCAAGAGTTGATATTACGCATACAGCCTCGTGACTATGAACCTTTTAAGGCTGCTATGAGTGTAGCTCCTATGCGGGACATTAAAGGCAAGTTAACAGGTTGGCACTGGATAGTGCGCGACATGACTCAATACGGTTCGGTTAAGCTCCTCCCGCCTGCGGCAATCTCTACCCTTGCCCGATAATGATTATTATTCCTTATTAATACTCAACCCATAAAGGGATAGAGTATTCACCAATTCTGAATTCTGAATTCTGACTCCTGCTTATCAGCTATTTCTTTGCCTTAAAGTTTAGCAGGCGATCGTATTCGTGTTTGATTACCCAATAACACTCGCAAGCAGTTTCTTCTAGTCCCTGCCGATCAATGATTTTGATTTTCTTTCGGCCGCATTGGATAAGACCTTTCTTTTCTAGGATGTGCGCGGTTTCCGTGATACCAGAACGGCGCACGCCCAGCATGTGGGAGAGGAACTCATGGGACAGGGACAGTTCATCGCAGTAGAGACGATCGCTCGACTCAAGCAACCAACGGGCCATGCGTTTTTCTATAGTATGAGTGCGGTTGCAGGCAACATTCTGTGAGATTTGGGCGATATAAGCCTGTGTGTATTTGAGCAGCACGTCCCGCAGCGACTTATTGGTGTCGAACTCGTGAAGCAGCAGATGTGCCTTCATTTTCAGTGCTTTACCGGGAACCTGTATGATGTACTGGGTCTGCGTCGTCTCGTCACCGCCCATGAAGGCGTTGATTCCGACCATCTCGCGGCTTCCAACGACTCCGGCTTCAACTGTGATGCCATTCATCATCGTGATGGTAACTGAGATCAGGCAAGTGAGGGGGAAGTAGACTTCTTGGATTGTTTCGCTAGGGTTGTTGAGTATCTCGCCGGATGGAAGCTCTACCTGTTCTATTTTGCTTTCTATCCGCTTGTACACCTCGCGGGGCAAGGCGGTGAGCAGAAGGTTTTCAGTAGCCATATTTTTGTTAAAGCCTGTTTATTAACTATTTTTAAAATTGTTAAGCTATGCCATCCGAGGATTTATAAGAAGAATTCAGAACTCAGGAGCATGTAATCATGGGTGGCATATTATAGTTCAGAATTGATTATGTGATGTCTGCTTGATTACTTATTAAACCAGAAGTTTCTCACCCCGCCAACGGACACGAAATCAAGGTGATATTTGACTACGGCCAAGTTTTCAGAGCAAATAAATTTATTTATGGGGATTGTAATGCAAGAATTTTGTTAGCGCAGCGTAAAACCTGCGGCATGGCAACGCTATGAGCGAATGCAGACTCGCTTTTAGCGTCTCGTAGAGAGCGTCATTTTGAATTTTGAATTCCCCGTTTGCGTAGCTTCCTGCAGGGAGGGGGTTGACCTTCTGACTGAACACGCGCCGATAAATAGCTAATCTAACTGGCGCATTTAGTGATTAAGTGTGTCAAGGCATCAATCAGGCGATCGCTTTCCATTGGTACAATATCCTTTCCGTGCATCACATCTTGAGTAATGTGAAAATGCACCAATGCTCCTATGAGAATTCTTGCTGTTGCTTCCGGGTCAGGTATGTTTAGTTCAGGAGCCGCTAAGTAGTGAGTGAGAGTTTCCGTTACTGGCTTAATTATTGCACGAACACAAATTTTAGCTAACTCAGGAAAACGACCAGATTCCCCGATTAGGACTCGCATAAATGCACTATGGTCTTTGTCATTAACCATCTGCTCTAATGCTTTGGTTGCTATCTGGCGCAGTATGCTAGCTGGTTCTCCCTCAATAGGTTCTGTGCCAAAAATGGAGTTGTTTTTTTTGCTTGCCAGTTGCTCTATTAGGACTTTAAAAAGTCCTTCTTTATCTTGAAAATGGCTGTAGACCGTCGCTTTAGATACACCTGCTGCTACTGCTACCCGATCCATGCTTGTTCCAGCATAGCCATGTTGAAGGAATTCTTGCATTGCCCCTTGCAGAATTTGCTCTACTTTATCAACAGAATTGTCTCGATCTACTTCGCCAGTTTTGATGCGTACCATTTATTAATCATCCTTTCGTATAAACAATATTAATAGATGCTGCAAAAGATCCCTGTAAAAAATAGCGAAAATAAATATATTCGATAAAGCTCGAAAGCCTCTGTATATCAGCTTTTCTCCTTTCTGCTTTCTTGTAATAAACAATCAATTTCAATTGTGAATAGCATTTTGCTGCATAATACCGAGCAAATGGATTGATGAGTTTAGTTATATCATATTGACTAAACTAGTCGGTTTAGTTTAGCATAAATTGAACTGGACAGTTTAGTACAAGTTGCTACTGGTGGTAAGGGAAAAAGAGTATGGAGCAAAACAGAAATTCAGAGAGTTTAGGGTCTTCTCGGAATCCTTTGCGATCGCCTGTTCTACTTGCAATAATTGCAGCACTAGCAATAGGTGGACTCAGTGTTTATGCTGTGATGAAATTTCAGGCTACAGCCAATGAAAAACAAAAAACACCAGTAGCAGTACAGCCTGTGGTAAAAACTGTAACAGCTTTAGGGCGGTTGGAGCCAAAAGGAGAGGTAATAAAACTGTCAGCGCCATCTTCTAATGAAGGAAATCGGGTAGAGCAACTATTAGTCAAAGAAGGCGATAGTGTCAAAGCTGGGCAGGTGATTGCAATTATGGATAGCCGCGATCGCCTACAAGCTACCTTGCGTGAAGCCCAAAAACAAGTTCAAGTTGCCAAATCTCGCCTTAACCAGGTAAAAGCTGGAGCCAAACAGGGAGAAATTGGAGTGCGTCAAGCTGCTATAAATCGTCTGCAAGTAGAACTAGAAGGAAACATTAAAACTCAGCAAGCCACAATTAATCGTCTAGAAGCAGAACTTCTTGGGCAACAACGGAGCTTGCAAGCAACAGTGGCCCGCGTCGCAGCCGAGAAACGTAATGCTCAAGCTGAGGTGCAGCGCTACGAGACTTTATATAAAGCAGGAGCAATTTCTAACCAAGAAGTTGATAACAGACGCTTAAACGCCGAAACTTCTACTCAAGCCTTAATTGAAAGCCAAGCCACCCAGACAAGAACTGTAGCCACCCTCCAACAACAGCTTAACGAAGCAAAAGCCAACCAAGATCAAACCCTTGCCAGCTTGCAACAGCAGATTAGGGAAGCAAAAGCTAACCTGAATCAAACCGTTGAAGTCCGTCCCACAGATATAGCAAATGCACAGGCAGAGATAGACAGCGCTCAAGCCACCGTAGATAAAATTAGAGCAGAACTAGCGCAAGCATACATTGTGGCTCCTAAATCCGGTCGAATTTTGGAGATTAATACGCGGGCTGGAGAAACTGTTGGCAATGAAGGAATTGTCGCTCTCGGTCAAACTGACCAGATGTATGCAGTAGTAGAAGTCTACCAAAGTGATATTAAGAGAGTACGTCCAGGACAGGATGTGCGGGTAAGTAGTGATTCTTTACGCAATGAATTAGGGGGAAGAGTGGATTGGATTGGTATGCAGGTAAAGCGGCAAAATCTGGTCAACACTGACCCTTCTAGCAATATTGATGCCAGAGTAGTGGAAGTTCATGTGCAATTGAATAAACTATCCAGCCAAAATGCTTCCAGCTTTACTAATTTGCAAGTCAAGGCAGTGATTGAACTTTAAAGGGAATTGGGAATTGGGAATGAAAAAGAGACAAGGTAGACAAGGAAGAAGGGGGAGACAAGAGAGAGACTTATTCAGTAATTCCCCCTTGTCCCCCTGCCCCCTGCCCCCTGCTCCCTGCCCCCTGCCCCCTGCTCCCCTGCCCCCTGCCCCCTGCCCCCCTGCTCCCTGCCCCCTGCCCCCTACTCCCTGCCCCCTGCCCCCTGCCCCCTGCCCCCTGCCCCCTGCCCCCTACTCCCTCTACTCCCTCTACTCCCTATGATGGAATTCATCAAACAACTACGGCAGCGAACCCCTCTAGGATGGCTGCAACTGAGTCATGAAAAAGGTCGTCTTTTAGTGGCATTGTCAGGTATTGCCTTTGCCGATGTTCTAATGTTCATGCAGCTTGGGTTTCAGACTGCCCTGTTTGAAAGTAATACAATGCTGCATCGCAGTATGCAGGCTGATATGTTTATCATCAGTCCCCAAGCGCGTAACTTAGCAAATATGTCTAACTTTACGCGGCGACGGCTGTATCAAGCAATGGATGTGCCAGGTGTAAAGTCAGCAGAAGGAATGTATATCAACATTATTGATTGGAAAAATCCCCAAACACATAAAAAGACAACAATATTAGTTATGGGGTTCAATCCCGATCGCCAAATGTTTAACTTACCGGATGTGAATCGCCAGTTAAATGCTGTGAAGCTACCAGATACCGTTCTCTTCGATCGCGCCTCTAGAGGAGCTTATAATGAAGCGATCGCCAACATTGATCAAGGTAAAACTGTCACAACCGAAATAGAACGCCGGACAATTACCGTTAGCGGCTTATTTACAGTCGGGGCTTCCTTCATCGCAGATGGTACTTTGATCACCAGCGACCAGAACTTTTTGCGATTATTTCCCAGACAAGAAGCCAGTGGTGTTAGTCTCGGTTTAGTGCAGTTGCAACCAGGCACTGACCCAAAACAGATGAAAGCAGCTTTAGAAGCTCATTTAGATAATGATGTCAAAGTTTTAACCCAAGCAGAATTTATCGAATTTGAAATAAATTACTGGAAAACAAATACTGCCATCGGATTTATTTTCAGCCTTGGTGTAGGAATGGGGTTTATGGTAGGCGTGATTATCGTCTATCAGGTTCTTTCTACAGATGTGAATTCTCACATGAAAGAATACGCCACCTTCAAAGCAATGGGGTATAACAATCTCTACTTATTAGGTGTGGTATTTGAAGAGGCGATAATTTTGGCAATCTTGGGCTTTATCCCTGGAGCGATCGCACCTTTAGGACTTTATCATTTAACTCGTAATGCTACTAATTTGCCACTTTACATGACCGTAGCACGAGCTTTGACGGTATTAACGCTGACCATGACTATGTGTATAATTTCAGGTGCGATCGCCACCCGTAAATTACAGTCTGCCGACCCCGCAGATATGTTTTAGGAATTGGGAATTGGGAATGATAATGATTAATGATTCCCAATTTAAAATTTAAAATCTAAAATTCTTATGCCTCCTGTTATCTCTGTTAAAAATCTCGATCATTACTTTGGTTCTGGTCAACTTCGCAAGCAAGTTCTCTTTGATATCAACCTGGATATTAACGCTGGCGAAATTATTATTATGACTGGGCCTTCTGGTTCTGGGAAAACTACACTTCTTACCTTAGCAGGCGGCTTGCGTTCTGCTCAATCGGGCAGTTTGCAGATATTGGAACAAGAACTTTGTGGTGCTAGTACAAGACAACTTACCCAAGTGCGACGCAATAACGGTTATATTTTCCAAGCCCACAACTTGCACGGTAGCTTGACAGTACTCCAGAACGTCAGAATGGGCTTGGAAGTGCATAATAATATTTCGCCCGCAGAGATGAAAAGCCGTTCAGCGCAAATGTTAGAGGAGGTAGGATTAGGGCATCGGCTGAATTATTATCCTGATGATTTATCTGGGGGACAAAAACAAAGAGTTGCGATCGCTCGTGCGTTGGTTGGTCGTCCTAAAATTGTCTTAGCAGATGAACCCACCGCCGCCCTTGATAGTAAATCTGGACGAGATGTGGTTAATCTCATGCAGACGCTAGCTAAAGAACAACATTGCACCATTCTCTTGGTGACTCATGACAACCGCATTCTAGATATTGCCGATCGTATCGTCTATATGGAAGATGGCAAATTAGTAAACGATCGCGCTGCTATTGCAACCAGTTAGGCTAGTTTTCCCAAGATATTTTATGACAACGCTTTTCAAATAATTGAACTACACTACTCCCAATACTGCTCGGGTAAAGCATTTTTAACTCGGAATTTGATTTGGGGAAAAGGTTAAAGGTTTTTTCTTTCCCTTTTCCCCAAAATCCGACAAGTATTGACACTACTCCCCATTCCCAATTCCCAATTTTTATCGAAAAATCGTCCCTGTAATTTCACCAATGCCAATCTCCCCAAACATCTGCTAGAGATTTGAAAGGTTTACTGTTATATAAGCAATGCTTGCTAGAGTCTGGAGTGCATCAATTGTGGGCATCGATGCCGTCAAAGTAGGCGTAGAAGTCGATGTCTCAGGGGGATTACCGGGAATTGTTGTCTTGGGACTGCCAGATTCAGCGATTCAAGAATCAAGGGAAAGGGTCAAAGCAACGCTGAAAAATGCCGGTTTTGCCTTTCCTATGCGAAAAATTGTGATCAATTTAACTCCGGCAGATTTACGCAAAGAAGGCCCCTGTTTCGATTTACCTATTAGTGTGGGAATTTTGGCGGCTTCTGAGCAAGTTAGCGCTGATTTGTTGGGGGATTATCTATTCTTGGGTGAAGTCTCTCTAGATGGCAGCTTGCGCCCTGTGGCTGGTGTTTTACCGATCGCAGCAGCAGCCCAACAAATGGGAATTGCAGGTTTAGTTCTCCCTGCTGATAATGCCCAAGAAGCGGCGGTAGTAAAAGACTTGGCTGTTTTCGCCTGCAAACATCTGTCTGATGTGGTGGATCTTTTAAAGAATCCAGGGCGTTACAAACCTGTACAAATGGATAGTACAGGAGGCATAAAAACAGTATCATACCCTAGTGCAGATTTACATGATGTGAAAGGACAAGCTCATGCGCGTCGGGCTTTAGAAATTGCTGCTGCTGGTGGACATAATTTAATCTTTGTCGGGCCGCCTGGTAGTGGGAAAACCATGTTAGCAAGGTGTTTACCTGGAATTTTACCGCCTCTGAGTTTTGCCGAATCTCTGGAAGTGACTCGCATCCATTCGGTGGCTGGTTTATTGAAAAATCGCGGTTCGTTGGTACGCGATCGCCCTTTTCGCAGTCCGCACCACTCGGCATCCGGGCCTTCTCTCGTTGGTGGTGGTAGCTTCCCTCGTCCTGGCGAAATCTCATTATCTCACAATGGGATCTTATTTTTGGATGAATTGACAGAATTTAAACGTGATGTTTTAGAATTTCTGCGTCAGCCTTTAGAAGATGGCTACGTCACAATTTCTCGTACTAAACTATCAGTAACGTTTCCCGCGCAGTTTACTTTGGTGGCGAGTACCAATCCCTGTCCTTGCGGTTATTATGGCGATACCATTCAACAATGTACTTGTTCTCCCCGCCAACGCGAGCAATATTGGGCAAAACTTTCTGGGCCGTTGATGGATCGAATTGATTTACAAGTTGCGGTGAATCGCTTGAAACCAGAAGAAATTACCCAACAACCTACGGGAGAAGCATCAATATCAGTGCTACAGCGAGTGCAACAAGCAAGCGATCGCGCCATTACCCGTTTTCAAGGAGAAGCAAATCTGCGTTGCAATGCCCAAATGCAAAGTCGTCATCTTCAAAAATGGTGCAAGCTAGATGATGGTAGCCGCAATTTATTAGAAGTAGCCATTAGAAAATTAGGTTTATCAGCCAGAGCTAGCGATCGCATTCTCAAAGTAGCACGAACGATTGCAGATTTAGCGGGAGACGATGAGCTAAAAACTAGTCATCTGGCGGAAGCGATTCAATATCGCACAATTGACAGAATGCAATAGCAATCTTGGGCATTGCTGATTGATGGGATGAGTTTCAATACTACTCGGGTTTTGGATTTTGAACTCAGAATTGGGTTTGGGGAAAAGGTTATATCATGATTTAATTTTGGATTTTAGATTTCAAAGACATCTAAAATCCAAAATCTATAACTTTTACAGTTGGCGCACTAATGGCTGACCATCTTTGACTTCACCAATCAAAACTAAATCGACACAGTTAACAAAAATCCCATTTTCTAGAACACCGGGAATGTTATTCAATGTCTTTTCTAGGCTGACTGGATCTTCGATAGAGTCAAATCTGACATCTAAGACAAAGTTACCTTGGTCAGTAATTACTGGGCCAGCTTTTTTTACACCCATGCGGAGTTCTGGTTTACCACCAAGTTTTTTAATAGCATTGGTAACAGGAGTAATCGCCATTGGAATTACTTCTACGGGTACTGCGAAACTAGAACCTAAGCGGTCTACTAATTTACCACTATCTACAACGACGATAAACTGTTCTGCAAGGTAATCTACGACTTTTTCGCGGGTATGTGCTGCACCACCGCCTTTAATCAAATTCTTCTGCGGATCGACTTCATCTGCCCCATCAATGGCAATATCGATGTGGTCAATAGCATCTAAGGTGGCGAGAGGAACCCCGTACTGCTTCGCCAGTACTTCTGACTGAAAGGAGGTAGGTATACCAATGATATCTTTGAGTTCACCAGTTTTTAGGCGATCGCCTAAAAACTGAATTGTATATGCTGTAGTTGACCCCGTACCCAACCCAACGATGGAACCTGATTTTACCAGGGCGGCGGCGGCTTTGCCAACTTCTTGCTTCATCAACTTTACGGGATCTGTTGCTGTCATTCCCAAAACTCCTGAAAAACTGACTATAGTCCATAGTAGTGGGCAGATAACCTCAAAAGATGAAAGCTAAAAAACAAGTTTTTCCTAATTTCTACTTCCTTTATTAGAAATTTATCAAAAATAAAACATCTTAGTGTCCGGGACAGAGGAGATAACTCATGTAAAATATTGTATATTAATATACTAACGTTATGAAAACCACCCAGCAGACTGCTCTTACCTTTGAAAAACTTTTCGCTGAGATTGACCCAAAAGTAGCAAATACCTTCACTGTGGAGCAATTAGAAGCCCTAAAAAAGGGTTTTAGCTCTCGTGCTTGGACTCGTCATTCTTTAGACATAAGAGTTTCAGTGCCAATTCCCGGATTAAGGTTTTATCTAGTGTTGCTAGCAGGTTCAGAACGTCGTTCTAAAATGCGTTTACGCTCTGAAAAAGCTTTATATCCTTTTTGGACTCCTGTAAATATTTTGTTCATCATAGGTTTTCTAAGCATTCTCTCGGTTTCTAGCTATACTATATTTTCTTTTATATTGTCTTCACTTACTCCCCTATCTAGCAATTACCCGACTTCAATTCCTTGGATTTACGATAAATCAGAATGTGAACACACTGGTAGAATCTGGCGCGATCAGAAATGCTGGGATTCTGAACACAGTCCTAATTTTTAAAGCTACACTCTACGTAGCTACGCAACATTGCCCAGCCTAAATTCGTCACTAGCTAAGTTACAGGTTATTAAAAACACCAAGTTTTGCGTTAACCTCAGTAACGTAGTTTTTAAAATTCTCGTTAGCGGCTAAAAGTGGTTATGGTAATGCGTCAGCTTTCAATTACTCTATCTTTAATGGCAATATTACAAAATTTGCCAGCAATTGCTCAAGGGACAGAAACCACTTCTGGAATCCCATCCGATTCCATTCAACAAGTAATTGCTGCTAAATGGATGACAAACTTTTCTGATGGCAAGTTTTATCCAGAAAGGTTACTGAGTCGGGCCGAATTAGCATCAATTATGGTAAAAGCATTTCGGCTTGATAAAAGACAAGCTGTGAGTAAAGAAAATTTAGTTATTCCAGATGTTCCTCGTTCTTATTGGGCATTTAATGATATACAAATAGTCTTAAAAACTGACATCATGAAAGGTTATCGCGGCAATGAATTTTTTCCTAATCAAAAAGTGACAAAAGCGGAGGCTCTGGCTATTTTCGCTCAGGCTTATGGTGTATTTCAGTTTCCCGATCAGGCTGTGAATGAGATTCTGGCTTCACATCCCGATGAAAAGTCTATCCCAACTTGGGCTAGAAAAGCGATCGCTACAGTCGCTACTGAGGGATTTCTCAATACAGATGCTCAAGGCAATATTTCTCCATTAAAACCCGTTACCCGTGGAGATATGGCTTATGTATTAAGTAAATATTTACAACGACAACAGCAACAACCCGAAACACCAGAAGTTCCAATTATCCCAAATAGCCCACAATCACCTTAAGTAGGTCGGCGTAAATAATTATTGTTGGGATAAGGCAGGGGGCAGGGGGCAGGGAGCAGGGAGCAGGGGGAGAAAGATTTTGAGCCTTGTTTACTTTCCTTCACACAGTTTGGTTTTATTGTGTTGACTTACTTAGCTAGAATTTATCCAGTTAAGCGACCTGCTGACAATCAATTTTGACCAGGACTTCTATACTTGTCTCGAAGCTGGCGAAGATATAAGGAATTAGACTGTGTTGGTTGCTGCTGCACATAATTCCCATAATTAGATTGTGATGGTTGCGTCGGCTGCTGCAAGCCATAACTTCCATAATTAGATTGTGGTGGTTGCATCGGCTGCTGCAAGCCATAATTCCCATTTATAGGGGCGATAACGCCTTGATTGGGGATCTGGCTAGAGTAAGGTGAAATATTAGTTGGTGCAGTAGAGGTGACTGGGGGCGCTACTGGTGCTACATTAGGCAATACTTGACCGTTATTTAAATTATTGTAGGGATTATTATTGTAGGGATTTTGTGGTAAGTTCGTACCCGGTGAAGTATAACCTGTACTGGTATTTAACCCACTATTAGGTAATAACTGACCGTTGTTTAAATTATTAGAGGGATTTTGCTGCAAGTTTGTACCCGTTGACGTGTTGTAGCCCGTTCCCGGAGTTAAACCAGTAACTGGTAAAGAATTCTGACTTGTTAAGCTGTTGATAGGCGGTATTAACGTTGTTTTTGAGTCAGAAACTTGGCCTAGAGCATTTGGCACAGTTGCACTACCATTGAAACTAGACAACTTCTGATTTGTCGATTGGTTGAGTGCTGCTTGCAGAGGGTTGATGGAGACAGAATTTTGATTTTTGTTGGTTTGATTGGTGAATCCAATTCCCAGACTGGAAGATGTTTGTTCCTCGCCTGTTGATTCAGAGGGCGCATTTAAGGTCTTGAAACCGAGAAACTGATTATTGTTATCACCCCCCCCAGTCCGCAACAAATTTTCTGTTTGTACAACGAAGGGATTTTTTACAGTTGAGGAAGTGTCGCCACTAACGCCTAAAGCCGGATTTAATTTGGCATCGTTAGTAGACTTTTGTTTATTAACTACATCCTCTAAGAAGCTTTGATTCTCAGTATCCTTTGCCTTTTCATTGGGAGTATTTGCCGTTAGTGAAAGACTTGCTTGCTCAAAGTCATTAAACAAAACCGGTAAGTTATCAATATCTGCTGCGATCGCTCTGTTTTCTTCTGAAAGTGAAGAATCAGCAGGCTTTTGGGAGGCAACTTGTTTTTTTTGCTTATAAACGAAAATGTCTGGATTTGACCAGTATTCCCAAGTTACTAGCCCTAGTACAGATAAAAAAATTGCAGTTACCCAAAAACTAGGTCGTCCTAGATTCAATAATCTGGCTTTGAGATAGCGTAAGTAAGCGGGAGGATAATCACGATGTGACATGGGATTCGTAATTGAAATTTACTCAGAATTAGGGAAATTTTACGGGATTTGAAGATTTTGCTGTTTAATGCTTTTACTTTCCTCAACAGGAAATATCTCAACTGAACTTGGATAGTAATTTCATCCTAACTTCTCTATCAGTTATTAGTCATTACCAATAGACATGTAGTAGTCAAAAATTTACTTTTTAGTGGCTGGAGTCCTTTGGCAAGATTTTCTAGAAAGTTATGACAATTTATGGTTAGTTTTTGGGTATTGGTCACATTGGATAACATCACGAGTTGACAGTTGCTTTAAGTTTATTGTTGTAGCTGGACAAAAGTTCGACTTTTTTACTTTCTAGTTAGCAAACTGTACGCTGCAATACTTCGATACATACGCCTCTGAGGGCGCTGTGCCGCACCCTACTATTTACCAGGAGACTACAGCAATGATGAAAGCTGAAGAGATCATGACCAAAAACGTAGTTACCATTCGCGGTTCGGCGACTGTTGCTGAAGCAGTGGGGCTGATGAAGGAAAAAAAATTGCGGGCGCTAGTTGTAGATATTCGCCATGAAAATGATGCTTATGGTATTGTCACAGAAACGGATATTGTCTATAAAGTAACAGCCTACGGTAAAGATCCAAATCAAGTGCGGGTTTACGAGATTATGAGCAAGCCCTGCATAGTCGTAAATCCTGATTTGGGTGTGGAATATGTAGCGCGGTTATTCGCTAACACTGGTATTCATCGCGCACCTGTGATTCAAGGCAAGCTGTTAGGCATCATCTCAATTACCGACATTTTGACCAAAAGCGACTTTGTGGAAGCCCCAAAAGCGCTACTGCTGGAGGAGAGAATTCAAAAAGCAATTGAACAGTCTCGCGCTATTTGCACCGAACAAGGTGCTTATTCTAAAGCCTGTGCAGCCGCTTGGGATGAGGTAGAAGAACTTCAGGCAGAAGCTGCTCATCAGAAAGCTGAGGGTATGGTATCAGCCAAAGTCTCTTTTGAAGAATACTGTAAGGAAAACCCGAATGCACCGGAATGCCGAAATTTAAAGTAGGGAATTGGGCAGGGGGCAGGGGGCAGGGGGCAGGGGGGGCAGGGAGACAAGAATAATAACTATACTCAATTCCCAATTCCCAATTCCCAATTCCCAATGCCCAATGCCCAATTCCCAATGCCCTTTAGCGTTTGGCAACTCGTATCAATAAGAATAGACCTATTCCCAAAAAAAGAAAGTTGGGCAACCAAGCTCCCATAAAGGGAGAGAGGGCACCTGTTTGGGCGATCGCACCAGTAATGAAGAAAATTAAGTAGTAGGAAAAAATAACTATAACGCTAATCCCAAAACTGGTACCTCGTCCAGTTCTCTGGGGGATGCTTCCCATTGCTGCACCAACTAAGCCAAAAACAACGCATACAAAGGGTAAGGAGATTTTTTGTTGAATTCGCACTTCGAGTTTACGAATTTTTTGGCGATCGCCACCAAGATATTCTACTTGTAGTTGATCTAGTGATTCAGCAATATTCATCTCGCCATAGTCTCGGCTTTTTTCTGCCAGACTTAATGGTGTGCGTGGTAGTTGCAGTTGTTGGTGTTCAAATCTGACGATGTTGCGGTAGGAGCGATCGGCAGCAACAAAATAGATCGTACCGTTGTAAAAATCCCAGATATTTTGAGAAGGATTCCACTCAGCAGATTCTGACACCACAATTTGATTCAGATTTTTTGTTGAACGGTCTATAATCGTCAAACCTTTCATCCGCTTACCATCAAATTGGTCAGCGTAAAATAAGCGTGACAATATCCTATTTTTAGAACCATCCGGCTGGGTAACATCCTGGTATTCAGGATAGAAAATATTTTGCTGTTTAAAAGTTGGCTTATCTGATTTGAGAGCTTTATCCAAAGTCATCGTCGCTTGGTAATTTGCTGCTGGTGCAATTTGTTCGTTAAACACAAATGTCATTCCTGTAACCACAAGACTTAACATGACAGCAGTTAGCACTATGCGATAGACGCTGACCCCACAACCACGCAGAGCAATAAGTTCGCTCTCGCTAGAAAGACGGCTGTAGGTCATCAAAGTAGCCAGCAGCGTAGACATGGGGAAGGCTAGAACAATAAAGTTGGGAAACTTTAGCAAAAAAACTTGAATGGCAATGTCTATCGGTAGCCCAGATTCTACGATTTTTCTGACTAGATCAAATACAGCATCAATGGTGACACCAAGTGATGAAAAAGCTCCGACACCAAAGAAAAACGGCGCTATCAATTCGCTGGTAAGATAACGATCCATGATCGTAAAAGGTAGCAGCGAATATAGGTTGTAGAAAGACGGGAAGTTCTTTGAGATCATAAGCAATTTAAATTTGGCAGCCCTGGTGGAGGTAAGAGATAAGAGGTAGAAGGCAGGGGGCAGGAGGAAGAAGTAAAATAGCCCTCATATTTTGTGTTGAAGTCTAAGTTCTTTACCTTACTTAATTACAAACTGCTGTATCTGCTGTATTTAGAATCAAAGTTTAATTTTTAATGGTCGAGAAAGCAGAATCAAATAAATTAATAAATTGATAATTAAAATTAGATATAAAAATATCCTTTGAAAAATTATTAACGAAATAATTGTTAATTTAGACTTGAAAATTATCTCCTAAATAATATTGCCGGACTAAGGGATTGCTGTAGAGTTCGTCAGCGCCGCCAAAAGCAAGAATTTGTCCTTCGCGCATGATGTAGGCGCGATCGGTGATGGCAAGGGTTTCGCGGACATTATGATCTGTAATTAAGATTCCCATGCCGCGATCGCGCAGTTGTGCGACAATGTGCTGAATTTCTGAAACTGCGATCGGATCGACTCCCGCAAATGGTTCATCCAAAAGTAAAAATTTTGGCCCTTCTACTCCAGCAGCTAAAGACCTCGCTAATTCCGTGCGCCGTCGTTCACCACCAGAAAGTTGAATTCCTTTACTATTGGCTAATTTTTCCAACCGAAACTCCCGCAGTAAAGTATTGAGTCGTCTTGACCATTCTCGTCGTGGCACTTTTGTTTGCTCTAGCACCAACAGAATATTATCCTGTACCGAGAGTTGGCGGAAAACACTCGGTTCTTGTGCGAGATAGCCAATACCCAATCGCGCCCTTTTGTGCATTGGCATTGCCGTAACGTCCAGATTACCCAACCAAACTTTTCCTTGATTGGGCTTTTCTAAACCTGTGGCAATGTAAAAAGTCGTCGTTTTACCAGCCCCATTGGGGCCTAGTAAACCAACGATTTCGCCCTGACCAACAGAAAGATTAACCCGATTGACAATTACTCGCTTGCCGTAAGATTTGTGAATATTCTCTAAAACAATTTTCACGCTGGAAGCACCCTTTCTTGGTGGTAAATGCTAGTTAGAAGGCTTCAAAGGTGTCTGTGGGACAGTTGGGGCAGGTGTCGCGGTTTGTCCTTGTGATTCCTCAACCATGTAGATAGACTCTACCTGACGGTTAGATTGAGGTAAAGCAACAAATCGCCCTTCATCAATTAAATACGTTACTTTCTCTGCTCGGATACTGTTACCACCCTGTTGCAAAATATATACGTTGCCACTGAAATCAATTCGGCGTTCCTTACTAAAGTACTGTGCTTGGGCAGATGTTGCCTGAAGTTGACGAGAAGGATACAACATTTGCACGTTACCGCGAGCAGTGATTACTTGATTTTTAGCGTCATATTCTTGCACATCAGCGCGGATAGTCAGAGGGCGATTGTCTTTAGATGTTTGTGCAGTAGCGGTTTGCAGTTGGGTAGGGAAGGCAAAAGCGCCCAAGAGTGCAACTGGTAGCATTAAAGCTAATCCAAAGCGACGGAACTGTGACATGGGCAATTGATAGCAGGGCATCATAGGAATTAGGGATTTGGGATTTCAGCTTGCATTCTAATTATCTCAAGTACTTTATCCAGATTATGAATATAAAATCTGGAGTGGTTTCCGATAACTACTGGCTGAAATAGTGACGCTACCCCTAACCTCAAGGTTTCAGGTAATTAGCATCTGAGTGAAAATGGCGTAGGCACAATACCCTGCGCGAAGCCGCTTTGTGTCTACATGAATTGTGCCTACCAAAAATTTCAGACAACGCATAATTAATTTAGCAGATGTCTAATCAGTAGACAGGACAATTTTAGGCAAAGACAGGACTTGATTTTCACCCAGATCGCCAGATGTAATTTTATCTGGCCCTATTTGTTGTAATGTCGTCAACAATGCTGCACTTTGACTCAATAGCTCATCTACATCAACGCCACTGTAACTAGATGGGTAACGCCGTAGGCGATTGCCGCCTTCTCCCAGTAGAATAACCGCACCTCGCCAGTTCCGATTCTCCAAATGATACAGCGCTACAGAAATTTGGAGAATGCCTTGATAAAAGGTTTTTTCTGGTTCGCTGGCTTCAATCCACAAAGCCTCTAAAGTGTCATGACAGGCATAGAACTGACCAGAGTTGAACTGTTCTACGCCTTGCCAAAACTCTTGGGGGATGATTTCGTTCATCCCATACTGTCTCGTACTTCTTTAATTGTTTCCAGAGAGATATCTTGTTTGTCTCCAGCAAACTCGTTGTCAGGGGTGAGGAACAACATACAATGGCACTCTTTGCGTTCTCTCATTGGCACACAGGGACAATTCCAATAGGTGGCATGGACTTCAGCCTCTTTATCTTCATAATGGCGACAGGGACATAAAGGCGCACCTAGTTCGTCTTTATGTTTGGCTAGCCCTTCAATCACAACTGCGGTAACAGAAGGTTCAGAACAGAAGTATGTTCCAGTCCGCTTGGCGTATTGTTCGGAAAAATGCCGCATTGCCTCTAGGCTTCTATCGCTGGATTTTGTGTTATGTTCTGATGTGATCATGTCGCTCATAATTTAAATATTTCTTTGCATTGTACCTCAGTCGCACTATAGGATTACTGGGTGGATTTCCCCAACCTTACCCGCCCAGATTGTTTTATCTTTGCTCAAAAGCTGATATGTCTGGTGTGCTGGGATCAAATAAAAGTTTAACTTGAATGGGAATGGGGAATGGGGAAGAAGCAAGGGGGCAGGGGGCAGGGGGCAGGGGAAAAAGGAAGTAATAGTAATTTTAATTCTTCTCCTTGCCCAATTCCCAATGCCCAATGCCCAATTCATGCAATTTATAATAAGTGTAATGTTTTTTGTAGCTGGGGTTGCAGAGGGCGATCGCTTTGTACAAAAAGACCAGGATGATCCCGATTGATTATCTCTTGTTCAGGTGATGAAGAAATATTTTGCCACAAAACCCAGCGACTACCTTGAGGAAGAGTAGCAAGGCTCAAAGGATTTTGAGTCAGCCAAATCAAGGGATAAATTTTAGGAACTACTGAACTGGCATCTTCTTGGGCTATGGTTGCTGCTAAAGTTTCTAGAACAAAGCGATCGCCTTTGATTAAATCTGTTGATGCTGTCCATAGTTGCACCTGTAATTGCTGCTGGTGTGCGTAAAAGTACAGCGAAGCTGCGGCAATTACTGCTTGTTCAAAGTTTTCTTCTTCCCAATTGCTAGCGCTGTCAAGGGCAATAACTATTTCTTGTCCACCTGTTACCATTTCTAATTCCCGCACCCTTAATTCCCCATAACGGGCGCTAGTCCGCCAGTGAATGAGACGGGTGGGATCTCCAAGACGATAAGGACGGAGCGATCGCACCAGTCCCGTTGTCGCTGTCTGCAATGGTCTACCACGAGGATCGCCCCTTTTACTCTCTTCTTGCCCCATTTCGTCTACTAAGGGGCAAGTAGCCAAGGGTAACACTGTCGGATAGACAATTGCTTTAGCAGCACAATCACGCTGACGGCGACACCAAAATAATCCTAAAGGCGCACCAGAACCTAGTTCCACTATGTGCCAGCGATAAACACCCCGGCGCTGGGTAGGGTAGTAATATACCCAACGGTAACTACCTTGGCTAGGAATTGTTTCGATTGCTTTTTGTACTGGTTTCCCTAAAACGAAGGGTAGTATGTCCTCAACTTGCAATAAGCTGACAGGCTGCTGTGTCTGATTGCGGATTTCTAATTCCACCGTTAGATCGTCGCCTGCTGACACAGGTTGAATGGGACGGCGAGTGATAGATAGATTTGTGAGCGATCGCGGCGGTAAGATAGCTGCTACACCCAAAAGGGCAAAACTGATGCCGCTAATGGCGTACAGCCAACCAGCCATCGTATTGATACCTGCTCCAAAAAAACAAATAGCCGTTACTGCTAGCACCCAACCGCCATAAGTAGGGGCACAAGCGCGGGTTTCTAACCAATTGGTGATGGGTTTGATAATTTTCATGTTTCTTTTTTAACCCAATACCACCCAAAATTCACAGTGTCTCAGGGGTTGTGCCTGATGTTCTTATTGAAACACTCATTACTCATTACTCATGTGTCTCAGGGATTGAGTCAGAAATTTCAATCACTAAAAAAATATCTTCAGGATAAAGATGATGGGCGAGATAATCTTCATCTTTACCGCGTGCGATCGCCACATCTGCTTCAGGTTCGCTTTGATTTGGCAAAGTAATCGGATCTTGTCCACGAATGACGGCGCGATCGCTTCTTTAAAAGAAGAAATCAAAGACCGTCAAGGTAAGGGTAAGGCTCTGGATAATCTGGGATTTGCTTACAGTCGCCTTGGAGATTACAAAAAAGCTATTGATACCAACAAAATAATATTAGCGCCTACCTATATTTAGGTAGGCGCTATTGTTTTATTTCAATTCAGGGATAAAATATAGTGAAATAGGTTCCCTGATTTTTACTATTAATTAATTCCAATTTAATTGATTACACAGCACTGCTACGATTTAGCAAGTTCCACAAGAAAACTGCGACAATTGCACCGAGAACTGCTACTGCAATACCAGGAATGCTCAAAGTTGGAGCCGCTAGAGCGAATGTTCCTGTACTGAAAAATACACCCAAGCTACCACCAATAAAAGCACCAATGATTCCTAATACAATTGTTGCTAAGATTCCGCCGCCTTGATGACCAGGGTAGATAGCCTTTGCAATAGCACCAGCAATTAGACCTAAAACAATCCAAGCAAGAATATTCATTGGTTTAATTTGATAAACGTTTTTAACCTACAAATACACAATAGCAATCCAAACATTGACATTCAATCTACCAGTAGAATCAACTAGTAATCACCTTGAGGATGAATGTCATTACTTCTCGTGATGAAGCATTCTAATTCCAATGGATAATTAATTAAAAAAAGCTCCTATAGGACTACTATTTGATTTTTGAAAAGATACGTAGGTGTGAGCGCAAAGAGTACGGCACCAAAGCCTCAAGAGAATGGCGCGTTACGGCTTACGCCTAACACACCCTACAAATACTTAGATTTTTCAGAAATCAAATATGATTCCTATAGTAGGGGCTTGTTAATTCATTGCTTGATAGTTGCAGTATCTATGTTTCTAATGATTTATCTCATCTACTTTAAGATTGGGTTGAAAACTGCCCATTAGCATCGAAATGCCAATGGCGAATGATTTTATCCCGAAAAGCGATCGCTCAACAAATACTGAGCAGTGGAAGCTTAGACTGATAGATTACATGATTAGTTGGGCAATATTTAAGTGAGTGCTGTGACTCTCCTTAAAGCTATTAGTAGTTATTTATGCCTTTCCTAATCAAACAACGTCGATGGCTATATATCAATCTGAGTATATTGAGTTTATGTTTGGCAGTAACTATTACACCTACTACATCTGTGCAAGTATCGGCATCTACCCCGAATGTGAATGCTTCAGTATCCACTAACCAGATAGAACAGGGACGAAACCTCTACCGTTCAGGACGCTTTGCGGAAGCCGTGATGGTTTGGCGAACGGCAGCACAACAGTACCATACTCAAGGCGATCGCCAGAACGAAGCCCTTAGCTTAAGCTACCTTTCACTGGCACAACAGGAACTTAACCAATGGAAAGCAGCCGAAGAGTCGATTGAGCAAAGCTTGAAACTGTTGCAAACTATTCCCTCTGCTGATGCAATTCTCTGGGCGCAGGTACTCAATACCCAAGCAAATTTACAATTGCACAATGGTAAAGCCGAAATTGCCCTTGAAAATTGGCAACAAGCTCAAAAATATTATGAGCAAGCAGGCGACAAAATAGGTAGCTTGGGTAGTCAAATTAACCAGGCACAAGCTTTACAAAGTTTGGGATTTTATCGTCGTTCTAAACAGCAGTTGGAGACACTGAATCAAAATTTAGGATCAATGCCAGATTCAGAAATTAAAGTTATTGGGCTGCGATCGCTTGGTTTTGCCCTGCTGATGATTGGCGATGGCAAGAGTCAACAGGTGTTGGAGCAAAGTTTGGCGATCGCTCGTAAAATTGAAGCTACATCTCAATTAAGCCCCATTTTACTAAGCTTAGGAAAAACTGCCGCAGACTTAAAAGATCCAGAGGCGGCGTTAAATTACTTTGAACAGGCAGAACAGTTAACTACAAATCCAAGCGATCGCTTACAGGCACGTTTAGCTAAGTTTAAGCTTTTTCTCGCCTACGACAAGCCTGAGTTGGCTACCCCACTCGCACCTCAATTACTACAACAACTTGGAGAACTAACTCCAAGCCACACCTCTCTCTACGCAGCAATCAATTTTGTTGCTTCACTGAATCGGCAGTCAAATTTTAACCAAATCATACCACTCAAAGACCTGGCGCAACTGATGGCAGCCACAGTCAAGTCTGCCCAACAGATCCAAGATGCTCAAGCAGAAGCTTATGCACTGCATCAGTGGGGAAAACTCTATCGTCAGACACAGCAGTTGTCACAAGCACAGAAGTTAACTCAGAAATCCCTCCAAATTGCGCGTCAACTCCAATCTGAGGATATCATTGCTCAATCTGCTTGGCAGGTGGGACAGTTGTATAAAGAACAAGGCGATCGCCCAGAAGCGATCGCTGCTTATACTGAAGCAGTCAAAGCTTTAAAGTCAATCAGGGGAGATTTAGTTTCCGTTAACCCCGATGTTCAGTTCTCCTTCCGTGAAAGTGTGGAGCCTGTTTACCGAGAACTTGTAGGTTTACTCCTAGATCAACAACCTACTCAAGCAGAACTGATAAAAGCTCGTGACTTGATAGAGGCACTGCAAGTTGCAGAACTCGATAACTTTTTTCGGGAAGCTTGTTTAGATATATCTCAGCAGATTGACCAAATTGACCCCAATGCAACCGTTGTTTATCCAATTATCTTGCCAGATCGCCTAGCAGTAATCCTTTCCAAAACCGGACAACCGTTGCGTTATTATGCGACAAAAAAATCTCAAACTGATATTGAACAAACTCTAGAAAAATTATTAGTTGGCTTCAATCCTGTCTCCGATTCTAAAGAGCGCGATCGCTTGTCTCAAGAAATTTATAGTTGGTTAATTCGTCCTGCCGAAATGGATGGAGCTTTCAAGGATACCCAAACACTAGTATTTGTTTTAGATGGTCGATTACGTAATATTCCTATATCAGCTTTATATGACGGTAAGCAATATTTGATTGAGAAGTATGCTGTTGCTCTTTCACCGGGAATGCAATTGATGAGTGCGCGATCGCTAAAGCAAAACAAAATTAATGCGATCGTCGGCGGTATCAGCCAATCTCGTAATGGCTTCAGTGCTTTGCCTGCTGTGGAATTAGAAGTTAAGCAAATCTCGAAGGCAGTCCGATCTTCGATGTTGCTCAACCAGCAATTCACTAGTCAAGCCCTTGCCGATCGCGTCAAATCTAGTAGCGCTGATGTTGTCCATCTGGCAACCCACGGACAGTTTAGCTCGCGCCTTGAAGATACCTTCCTACTGACTTGGGATGGAGAAGTCAACGTTAAGGAATTATCAGAACTTCTCAAGAATCGGGGTGGCGAGTCATCGAAAGCAATTGAGTTACTAGTACTGAGTGCTTGCGATACGGCAGCAGGCGACGATCGCGCCGCTCTTGGACTAGCAGGCTTGGCTGTCAAATCTGGTGCCCGCTCAACCATTGCCACTCTTTGGCCTGTCAAAGATAAAGCAGCCGAGATGCTGATGACGCGCTTCTACGACCAATTGCGACAGCCCAAAATCACTAAAGCCGAAGCACTGCGACAAGCCCAAATCGACTTAATTCGCCAAACAGATTTCAACGATCCTTTCTTTTGGTCTGCCTTTGTTTTGGTTGGTAACTGGTTATGAAGGAGGCGGGAGGCAGGCAATACTTGTCGGGTTTTGGGGAAAAGGGGAAGGTGGGGCCCCCTCTGGGGATAAGGGGCAGGGGAAAGGGGAAAGAAAAAACCTTTAACCTTATTCCCCAAACCCAATGCCGAGTTAAAAATGCACAAAGCGAGCAGTATTGGGGAGGCAGGAGATTGATATTTATTCTTTGCTCTCAACTTTATCTAATTCAAAGCCCCAAATCTCCGATTTAGTAAGAGATTTAAACTACAAGCTTCGCTTTACTTCCTGGTCTTTCTTTAAATGCGTAAATTCACTTAGTAAAGCCTTTGTGATTTGCACAAACTTTTACAGCATTAAAATCAGCCTTAGTTTATATTTCTAGTAGGTCTTGAAGCCTTTGACTCCAAGCTAAAAAGATTTATCCAGCTTTTTCCCACAATCAGAATCAATGTATTTAGTATTACTTTTATCAAACTATCAAACGAGGTGCTACGTTATGAAACGTCGATATTTGGCTAGTGCATTGAGCGTCATCGCTTTGCTCACTAGTACCACATTGAACAGTGCCCATGCTGTTACATTTACCCCACCCATCAACAATGGCGCTCCTAGCCAAGCAACTGGGGGGGCTTCCCGTGGAAATTTCTTTATTCCTACTTCTGGCAAAAGCGCTCCCAGCCAAGCAACTGGAGGAGCTTCCCGTGGTAGTCTGTTTACACCTAGTGCAGGCAAAAGCGCTCCTAGACAAGCAACTGGAGGAGCTTCTAGAGGCGACCTCTTTACACCTAGTGCAGGCAAAAGCGCTCCCAGACAAGCAACTGGAGGAGCTTCTAGAGGCGATCTCTTTACACCAAGTCCAGGTAAAACCGCTCCTCAACAGGCGAGTGGCGGAGCTTCTCGGGTTGGTAGTTACGACTTAAATCCTTCAACTGTAGGTGCAGCAGGCCCAGCAGCCATAATCGCACTCCTACCCCAAAACTTCTATGGCACAACAGTGTCTGAACGTCCCACAATTCTGGTATATCTCCCAGCTTCTAATGCAGAAGAAGCTGTGTTTAGCCTCAAGGATGAAGCTGGTAATACACAGTATCAAATGACCATTCCTATTGCTCTCAAAGCTGGGGTAATGGCTGTCAAATTACCAGCCGACGCACCCGCTTTAGCAGTTGGGAAAAACTACCATTGGTTCTTAGCTGTCAAAGTTGATGGGCAGCTAAGTCCAGCTACACCTTATGTCGATGGTTGGATTCAACGCATCCAGCCTAATGCTGAACTGGCAACAGCAATGCAGCAAAAAGATGCTCTGAAGCGGGCAGCAGCTTTTGGTAAACATGGCGTTTGGTATGACTGTGTAGAAACACTTGCAGCCCTACACAACGCTCAACCTAACAATGTAGCTCTTACTAAACAATGGGAAGAACTCCTCTCTTCAGTTAGCTTGAAGGAAATTGTCACAGTTCCGTTATTAGTATCTGCGAACTAATAACAATTTGGGAATGGGGCATTGGGTATGGGGCATTGGGCATTAGGCATTGATTATTTTCCCTCTGCTCCCCAATCCCTAATCCCCAGTCCCCAGTCCCCAATCCCCAATCCCTAGTCCCCAGTCCCTAATCCCCAGTCACCATGTGGCGAAGATTCCAGACTTTTTTCCAACATAGTCGTAGCGTTTTAATTATTACTCCCACTGTTGCTTTGACTGTCATTGTCGGGCAATCGTTGGGATTTTTCAATTTACTTGAATGGAAAATCCGTGACGAATGGGTTCGTCAGCGATCGCAAGAGACGATCGCGGATGAAATTGTGATTGTCACAATCGATGAGCGCGATATCCAATCGGTACGGAAATGGCCAATTCCAGATTGGGCATTAGCAAAATTACTAGAAAAGATTCGGGCGCAGCAGCCCAGAGCCATTGGCTTGGATCTTTATCGAGATTTACCGGAGGGAAGCGGACATAAAGAACTTGTAAAAATCTTCCGTAGCACTCCCAATTTAATCGGCGTTGAGAAAATCACCGGAGAGCGTGTCAATCCGTCGCCAGAATTGAAGAAGCTCGATCAAGTCGGATTAGCAGATTTGGTTTTGGATGGCGATCGCTTTGTCCGTCGTGCCCTCCTGACGGCAACTGATGCTAAAGAGCAAGACACCCTCAAAGGTGGGCTAGCAACTGTTGTAGCGCTCAAGTACTTGGAAGCTGACAAGATTAGTTTAGAAAGTATTGACCCCAAGCAACAAAAGTTTCAGTTGGGTAAAGCAATTTACTTACCACTAAACAACCAAGAAGCAGGCTACTCTGATGGTGATTTAGGCGGCTATCAAATTTTGCTCAATTGGTATGGAACAGAAGCGGCATTTCGGACAGTTGCCATGCGTGATGTCTTAGCAGGGCGAATTCCAGCCAATCTAATGCGCGATCGCATGGTGTTTATCGGCTCAACCGCCGCTAGTACCAATGACTTCTTCAACACACCCTTCAGTTCCTCCTGGATGTCTGCCCAAAAAACGACACCAGGGGTTGTTGTCCATGCCAATATTGCCCATCAACTAGTGCAAGGGGCAAAAACAGGGAAGACAAACCTGTACGGCGTTTCTGGCATAGCTGCGTCACTCTGGATTATTTTATGGTCTGCGATCGGTTCTGGTGGTAGTTGGTTTTTATCCAGTCGCAAGTTGCGGATTCTTGGTGGCAAAATTCTCTGGGCAACTGTAGGTATCAGTGGCGTGTTTGTAGGGGGTGGCTATGGGATGTTTTTACATGGCATTCTGATTCCAATTACACCCGCTTTAGCTGCATTTATCAGCAGTGTGATTGCAACAACAAATGCTTATAAACAAAGGCGGTTAGAAGAAGCAAATCAGCAACTAGAAATTGCCAATGCTCAACTATTGGATTATTCCAAAACTCTGGAGTTCAAAGTTGAAGAACGAACTCATGAACTACTTGAGGCTAAGGAAGCTGCTGATGCTGCTAACGAAGCAAAGAGTGAGTTTCTGGCAAATATGAGCCACGAACTACGCACACCGCTTAATGGCATCCTTGGTTTTGCTCAGGTGTTAGAAGTATCGCCAAACATGACAGAGAAAAATCTTGAAGGTGTCAGCATCATTTACCAATGTGGCACACACCTGCTGATGCTAATTAATGACATTCTCGACCTTTCAAAAATTGAAGCTCGGAAATTAGAATTGGTTGCGACTAATGTACATCTGACCAGTTTTTTACATGGTGTAACCGAAATTTGCAGTATCCGAGCCAAACAGAAAGGGATTGCATTTAATATCTTAATCAGCGATCGCCTACCAGTTGCCATTGAAGTAGATGAAAAGCGACTAAGACAAGTTTTGATCAATTTACTCGGTAATGCTATCAAATTCACAGACAACGGTAGCGTCACTTTCAAAGTCGAAGTCATGGATCAAGAGTTAAAACAAATGACCAATGACAATGGACAAATGACACACCAGAAAATTCGTTTCCAGATTGAAGATACAGGTATTGGGATGTCACCAGACCAACTGGAGAAAATCTTTTTGGCTTTTGAGCAAGTAGGTGAAGCAGGGCGGAAATCTGAAGGTACTGGTTTGGGATTAGCAATTAGTCAAAGAATTGCGGCATTGATGGACAGCCAAATTCAAGTACAGAGCCATCTGGGTGAAGGTAGTATCTTTTGGCTAGATTTAATGGTATCAGTACCAGTTTCCCATGACTGGCAGATAGAAACGATACCTACGATGGGCGTAGCAGCAGCCTCAACCCATCAGAAAATTACCGGAATTCAAGGTACTGCACCTCAAATTCTGATTGTTGATGATGATGCTAATCATTGCTCTATGTTGACCAGTTTGCTCCAAGAAATTGGCTGTGGAACCCTAGAAGCAAGGGACGGCAAACATGCGCTACAGATGGTAACTGAACATCACCCGGACGTGATTCTCCTTGATTTAGCTATGCCTAATATGGATGGCTTTGAATTGATGGTTCACTTACAAGAAAATCCCGAAACTCGTTCTATTCCAATTATTGTCTCTAGTGCCAGTGTCTTCGAGTCAAATCGGCAACGGAGTTTTCAGGCAGGGGCTACAGCATTCTTACCGAAACCTCTGCAAATTGATGAACTATTTAATGCACTGCGTTCTGCCTTCGAGGCAGCAGCGAAGCTATCGCTGCTAAAAGTAGAGTGGATTTATACTCAATCTACATCCCAAAAGTTATCTTACCAGCCTGAACAGAAAGCTAATACTGAATTGATTTTGCCATCACAGGATGTTTTACAACAACTTTATCATCTAGCAATGATGGGAGATATTCAGGCAATTGAGGGAATTATAAAAGAGTTAATTAAGCAAGATAGTCAGCTAACTCCTTTCGCAAATGAGTTGAGCCAATTTACTGTCAACTTCCAAACCGGAAAAATCCGTAAGTTCCTTAAATCTTTTGTAATAACTGAGTCACGTCAATAATGATCGAACCTCTTTTGAAGCCAATGCATATTCTTTTGGTAGATGACAATCCTAACAATCTGAAAGTGCTATCAGAAGCGATTCAGGGATATGGCTGGAAAACACTCATGGCAACCGATGGAGAATCTGCCATCGAACAAACAGAATACGCTGCTCCCGATCTTATTCTCTTGGATGTCATGATGCCGGGTATTGATGGATTTGAAACTTGCCGCAGGTTGAAAGCCAATACCATCACTCAGAATATTCCGATCATTTTTATGACTGCCTTGGCCGATGCTACAGACAAAGTGAAAGGACTGGAAATTGGTGCAGTCGATTACATTACCAAACCCTTCCAACAAGAAGAAGTCATTGCTCGATTAAAGTTACATCTAAAAATCTCTCATCTCACCCGTACCCTCGAACAAAGAGTGCAAGAACGCACCGCAGAATTAACCCAATCTCTCCAAGAGTTACAAAACACTCAACTACAACTAATCCAGAGTGAGAAAATGTCCACCCTTGGACAACTGATTGCAGGGATAGGTCATGAAATTAATAACCCAATTGGTTTTATTAGTGGGAATTGCTCTCATATTGAGGGATATGTCAAGGATCTCCTGCGTTTGGTAAATCTCCAACAACAAAAACTATCACATTCAGACCCAGAAATTGAAGAACTTGTTGAAGAGATTGATTTAGAGTATCTGGCTGAAGACTTACCAAAAATTATCGGATCGATGTACCAGGGAATTGGTCGTCTTAAAGACATCAGCCTTTCTCTGAGAACCTTTGCTCGCTCTGATATCTCCTCTATGGTGGAATTTCAGATTCACGAAGGAATTGATAGTACCTTAATGCTCTTAAAACACCGATTACAAGACCAAGGAAACCGCCCGAAAATCGAGGTTATCAAAAAATATGGTAATTTACCTCCAATTATTTGCTATCCCGGACAACTGAACCAGGTATTTATGAATATTATTGCTAATGCTATTGATGCATTTGATGACCTCCATGAAAACCCTTCAGTTCAGGATATTGCTGCTACACCTCACACGATCGCGATCGCTACATCAGTAGAGCATCAGCAAAAAACTGTTTCAATTTGCATCGAAGATAACGCTTTTGGTATGCCTCCTGAAGTGCAAGCTAAAATTTTTGAACCATCGTTTACAACTAAGGCTGTGGGTAAAGGAACTGGGCTAGGATTAGCTATTAGTTACCAAATTATTATCGATAAACATCATGGACAAATCCAATGCTTGTCAACTTATGGGCAGGGGACAAAGTTTATTATTACTTTAGCAATTTAAGGGAATAGAAAGAGAAAACTCCGCTCCTGCTCCTGGTGAGGAGATTACGCTTATTTGTCCACCATGTTTTTTGATAATAGAGTGAGTAATCGATAATCCTAAGCCTGTTCCTGTGCCAATTGGTTTTGTTGTAAAAAAGGGATCGAATAGGCGCTGTTTTACCTCCTCAGACATTCCATATCCATTATCTGCAATTTGAATATTTATTGTATCGGCATCAGTGATTTTGGTACGGATTTGAATGGTAGGAATTTTGGTTTGTGTATCTTTAGTTGTGAATGATGAATCCAATACATCAATAGCATTGCTGAGAATATTCAGAAATACTTGATTGATCTGACTGGCGTAGCAATTAACTTCTGGCAACTGTGCATATTCCTTAATCACATCAATCGCAGGGCGGTGTGTTTTATCTTCTAGACGGTGCTGTAAAATTAGCAAGGTGCTGTCTATACCTTCATGAAGATTGACACTTTTCATTTCAGCCTCATCTAAACGCGAGAAATTGCGGAGAGAAAGGACAATTTGGCGGATACGATCTGCCCCAACTTTCATTGATTGCAACAATTTTGGTAAGTCGGATTTAAGGAAGTTTAAATCTATTGCCTCTAGTTCTTCTTGAATTTCAGCAAATGGTTGAGGATAGTAATGCTGATACTGCTCAACTAAGTGTAGCAAATTTTGACAATATTCATTGGTATAGGTGAGGTTGCCATAGATAAAGTTAATCGGATTGTTAATTTCGTGGGCAACGCCTGCCACCATTTGCCCCAATGAAGACATTTTTTCAGTTTGAATTAGTTGGCTTTGTGTGTGTTGCAGTTGTTCTAAAGTTGCCGAGAGATGCTGATTTTTGTCATTCAACTCAAGAGTTCTCTGATCTACCTTTTGCTCTAAAGTATGACTGTAGTCTTCTAGTTGGGCTTTTGTTACGGCTAGATTGTTATACAACATGGCATTTTGCAGCGAGATAGCAGCTTGGGCTGTGAGCAACCGCAAAACCTCAAGGCGGTTTTGGGTAAAGGCTCCAGTCGTCAAACTATTTTCTAGGTAGAGGATGCCAATAAGTTGTCCGCGATTGTGAATAGGCGTACATAGCAAGCTTTTGGGTTGCCATAGAATGATGTAGGGATCGTTGGCAAAGGTGGTTTCTCTGCGGGCATCATCTAGTACTAAGGTTTCGGAGGTACGGGAGACATAGTTCACAACCGCTTTGGGAATATCGTGACTGTCTGAGAGAGGAAGGGAATGTAGGTTTATCGTCCCCAGGTTTTCATGGGTAGGCGTAGCCAGTGGTAGAAATAGCTCCTCTTCAACCATTGCTTGGCTGGTTTTTTTCGCCGCAACTACCCAATTATCCTCTTGAAGCAGCAAAAGAACCGATTTTTCAGCCCCAGCATTTTCGATTACAACCTGCATCAGGGTTGTCAACAGCTTATCTAACTCAATTTCTCCAGCCAGTGCGTGAGAGGCTTTCATCACTGTTGCTAAATCTAAGGCTTCAGTCCCCGTGGAACTACTGTGGGTGAATCCGATTGTGGTGGTGAGGGTTAAAGAACCAGTTTCATCCTGTTGAAAGACCTTGAGCAATAATTGAGAATATTGGTGTTCTAACTGCTTAACTTTGGCGATCGCTCCCCAGTTGAGGTAACTGTAATAGGCATTTTCTAGGTAAATTTGGGCGATCGCTTCTTTGTTCCATTCTAAATAAAATCGGGCAGCTAGTTCATTGCCAAGGGCTTCTTCTTGAATGTATCTATTGGCTTTTGCCCCTGCGATCGCGCGATCGTAAAGATCCACTGCCTGCGCCATAAGTCCCAAAACTCGGCATTCTTCGGCTTTTACTAGTTCAAATTTGTGCAAATAATTCATGGGTGCGTGGTGCGCCCATATCTGCATTTTTTGCTGGTTTTCTCTCACCCGTTCTAGTAATATTTCTCGATGAGAGGGCGTAGCTGTAGAATACTCTGCTAACGCTGTCAGGGAATCATAAAAACAAAACATCGGCACAGTAGCATACCCCGTACCTGCAACCAGATATTCTCTAGCTTGAGCCGCTGTTTCCACTGCTTGAGAAAGGTTTTCAAATAGATAACAGAGAATCAATTTGTGAAGAAAGAAATAGTGAAGTCCTGTCAATTCATTGGCTTGCACCAGTTGAGTCACAAATTCTGCTTCATTTAGTGCCTCTCCTGTAAGAATACAGGGATTTTCAGCAAGCCCTTGCAAATTCAACACTGTTTGCCAGAAGATACGGCAGTAGTTAAGGGCCGTGATTTGCTTAAAATTTTCCAGAACATGAGAGTAAGCGCGGATATCTTGCTCTAAGGAGTTCAACTCTCGACCGAGAAAGTAAGAATACTGGCAGATATCTTTGGTATTGAAGCCTACATAGTAGACATTTCCAGTTTCTAAGGCAATCTTGTAACCCTCCAGCATTAACTGTAAGGATTTTTGCAATGGAGACTTCAAATAGGTGATGAAAGCACCCACAACATAAAATACTGTGGGTTTGATGTCGCTGATATTAAATTTTTCCGTTAGTGCTAAGGCCAGGTTGCCGACTTGATCGGCTGTTTCAATATCCTGAAGAATTCCGCTCAACAAAATGCCATAACAGCCATAACAAAAGGCAGAAAATGGAGCATTGCCATACTCAATGGATGCTTGGACTTGAGACAAGATTAGTAGTGGAAACAGATTTGGATCGGCAATGTAAACAGCTGGAGCAACGTTTGCCACAATTCTGTTAACTGCAAGCTTATCTGCGGCTACCATCACAGGTAAATCAACCAATTCTGCAATATCACGACCGTTAATTAGAGTAGCAGTTGCTTGCAGGGCTTGCTGAATATCTTGGAAGGTGGGTGTTTCTGGGAAAACCACGCCGAATTGACTCATTCCCTGACGGGCGATCGCGATCGCACCTAGCACATCATTTTTAGCTGTATACGCCTGGATTTTTGTTTCGTAAATGCCAACTAAATCCAGTGGAGTTTTGGCTTGCTGGATAACTATTTGAGCCAATTGTTCCATCTGTTCGTACTCGCCACCAAGATAAGCAGCATCGGCGGCTGATTCGTGCAGTGCCAGAGCCAATTCATACTGATGCCAACAGTCGCATCCCAATAAACGAATCCCGGTAGTTAAATACTCAATCGCTACTTGGTAAGCTGTGGAAGATTTAGCTTTTTTTCCTGCCAGCAGGTTGAGTCGTGCCAGTTGTTCGCGATCGCCAACAGATGCGATCAGTTCTATGCCAATATTCAATTGATTGACAATTTCAAACATCAGCAATTCTTGCTCAGTTTCCGGGGTATTGCTCAACAATAATTGACCAATTTTGAGGTGAGTTGCTGGTTTATGATGAGCCGGAATTAGTGAATAAGCGGCTTGTTGAATGCGATCGTGGAGAAATTTGTAGGTAATCTTTATTGATGTGTTGCCATTTGTCAAATCATCCATGACAACAGACTCATCCTGAAAAAATGTATACCCTTCTCCACTGGGTAAAATTAATTCGTCCTTGAGGGCTGGCCACAAATCTACTGCGGTTTGGGCTGGAGATTTTTCATAGACAAGCGATAGGGTTTCTAAATCAAACTGATTACCCACACAAGCAGCCAGTTTGAGAACATCCTGAGTCTGCGATGGTAATTTTTGGAGTTGTAGTGCCACAAACTCGACAATATCTTCTGTAAAAGAAAGCGCCCGGATTTGAGCAATATTGCACTGCCAATCACCTGTTTTGCTAGCAAAAGCAATCAATCCATCTTCATGGAGGGACTTGAGAAACTGGTTGGTGAAGAATGGATTACCCTTGGTCTTGTGATATACCAGATTTGCGATCGCAGTTGCTTGTTCTGTTGAATATTTGAGTGTATCTGCAATCAGTTGATTCAGGTCGGTTTGAGTGAGGGCAGAAAGGACAATACTACTAACTGTAATCGCTTCTTGACGCATTTCCTCAATGGTTAACATTAAAGGATGTGCAGAAGAAACTTCATTATCCCGATATGCTCCAATCACTAGCAAATAAGAGTTGCTGGCTTCACTCATTAACAGATGCATGAGTTTTAAAGAAGCCGAATCTGCCCACTGTAAATCATCCAAAAAAATAACTAGGGGATGCTCTTGGGTGGTGAATACTTGAATGAATTTTTGAAACAACAAATTGAAGCGGCTTTGAACAGCAGTACCCGATAATTCTGGGACGGAGGGCTGCTTGCCAATAATTCGTTCAAGTTCTGGAATCACCTCAATAATCACTTGACCACTTTCACCCAAGGTAGATAAAATTTGGGCTTTCCACTGGTCAATTTGAGCATCACTTTCTGTCAAAAGTTGGGCCATTAAGTCCCGAAAGGCTTGCACCAAAGCAAAAAAGGGAATATTACGATTAAATTGATCGAATTTGCCCTTGATAAAGTATCCGCGCTGACGGGTGATTGGTTTGTGAACTTCGTTGACAATTGCTGTTTTCCCAATACCAGAGGAACCTGCTACAAGCATCATTTCAGAAGTTCCCTGGCGTACCCGCTCAAAGGTTGCTAGCAGCATCGCCACTTCTACTTCCCGGCCATAGAGCTTTTCGGGAATGACAAAGCGATCGCAAACGTCCCTGTAACCTAGCTGGAATGGGATAATATTTCCACTTGAGTGCAATTGCTCTAAACAAATTTGCAGATCGTGTTTTAGCCCTAATGCACTCTGATAGCGATCTTCAGCATTTTTCGCCATCAGTTTCATCACAATATCACAGATAATTTGGGGAATTTCTTCTCTATTTCCTAATGGTGGTGGTTGTTTCGCTATATGACAATGCACCAATTCCATTAAATCATCCGATTGAAATGGCACTTGTCCTGTTAAGAGTTCATAAAAAGTGACTCCGAGTGAATAGAAGTCAGTGCGGTAATCAATCCCCCGATTCATTCGCCCGGTTTGTTCGGGGGAGAGATAGGCGAGGGTTCCTTCTAAAACAGTCGGGCTAGTTGAAACTTGGTTAACTCTTGGCAGCAGTGAAGCAATGCTAAAATCAATGAGTTTTACCTCTTTTGTGGTAGGATTTATCAGAATGTTGGCGGGTTTAATATCCTTGTGAATAATTTCGTGATGATAGAGTTCGGCCAGAATATCAGCAAGTGCGATCGCCACCTGTAAAAATTCAGTCAACAAATTAGGATGCAGAGGTGAAGAATTTTCCTGATTTCCTGTCTCGCTGAGTCCTTTGATTCTAAAAGGGGTATATTCCTTCAAAGGAATTCCGCCAAAGTCTTCCAATATCAGGGCTGGCCGATTTTGACAACTCTCCAGACTATAAATCCGAACAACCCCAGGAACATTTAAGATTTTTGCAATTGAGTACTGATTCTTGAATTGAGCCAACTCAATCAGACTGGGATAAGAACTTTTAAGAAGTTTGATCGCAACAGGAGTTTGATCGGCTTCGCGCCAACCTCGGTAAACCAGGGTGCGAGCGCTGGTGTAAATTCTTTCACCAATCCCATAGCCGGGAATATCAACTCGATTCTCTACCATAAAACTTGCTACTGGATAACCTGAGTTCAGTTTTCCCTAATTAACTCGAAGTATCACAATTGATTATGTAATTTTCTTCAGGTAAAAAATTGAGAAACCCGGTTGAGCTATATCAACAGAGTATAGTCCAATACAATTCAGATAAGACCAAAGCACTTGTAGAGACGGCGATTTATCGCGTCTCAAAAACCAAAAATTTTTTACCAATAGCCCTTAAGTGAACCATATTGGAGTATAGTCGCTCTATTAAGACCGTGCTTTACCGATACCCCAATACTTGTCGGTTAAAGGGAAAAGGGGAAGGTGGGGCCCCCTCTGGGGATAAGGGGCGGGGGAAAAGGAAAGAAAAAACCTTTAACCTTTTCCCCAAATCAAATTCCGAGTTAAAAATGCTTTACCCGAGCAGTATTGACCAATACCCTTCCTAGACTTAAGTATTTCTTTATAAATAAAAAAGTTTGGAAAATCGTTAATGGAAAGTTGCTTAAATGAATGGATTCAACAAAACTTTAGAAGATCAGAGCATGAGCTACCTTGGAATGATTGCAAAGTTTCCTCTTGGTGTTCACGATCTTAAGTCTTTTATTACTCCTGAAAACCATCTGTTCGTTCTCAGCCATCTGGGAATCCCAGCTATTGATCTAACTCAATGGAAGTTGAAAATTTCGGGATTAGTAGAGCAGAGTCTTGAATTGTCCTATGAAAATTTGCTGAATCTGGAATATCGTGAATTAACTGTTTTCCACCAATGTTCAGGTAATCCACTTGAACCAAAAGTTCCGACAAGAACCATTAGTAATGTTATATGGGGTGGAGTTTCGCTTAGAGCAATTCTTAATCAATTGCAAGTTAAACCTGAAGCCCGTTATATCTGGTTCACTGGAATCGATCGCGGTGCTTATGAGGGAGTTTCTAGCGATTCATATATTAAAGATATTCCAATCGCAAAAGCATTGGATAATGATGTGCTTCTGGCGTACAAGCTTAACGGTGAATTTTTGTCAGCAGAGCGGGGTTTTCCTTTGCGGCTTGTGGTTCCAGGGTATTATGGTACTAACTTTGTAAAATGGCTATCACATATTTATGTCACAGATCGGCGATCGCCAGGGCCTTTTACAACAACTTTCTATAACGAACAACCTGGAGGCGATAATGCAACTTTAAAACCCGTTTGGGAAGTTGCACCGGAGTCTGTAATTGTTCATCCTTCTCAAAATGAAGTCTTATACCTTCAACCTCAAACATCTTGGGGCTGGGCTTGGGCATCTGACGGTATCCAGTCAGTCGATGTTAGTACAGATGGTGGCATTACCTGGCAAGCTGCTGAAGTTGAAACACGCCTAGAATATGCTTGGCAACGATTCACATTTCAATGGACTCCACCAAGGCCAGGAAAATATAGCTTGATGAGTCGAGCTATTGACCATGATGGAGAAATTCAACCAATTCAGCAAGCACGCAACGCTATTTACATAGTAACTGTCACCGTTCAAGAAGCACCGATAAAAGGATTTGACTCTTTTAGCGTCGCTGAATGAAAATTGAGCAGATAGCTTAGATAGATGTTAGCGATCGCTCTGGTTGGTATACTTTAGCAAAGGGTTCTTGATAAGAATGAGTCTGAATATAAACTAAAAACTCATTGATCAAGTCTGTAAAATACACAAACGCTACATCAATCAACTCAAGTCCTTTTTGACGAACCTCTTCTGACACCTCAATCTCTCTCATTTTTTGCAAAGAAGCGGGAGTATGAAGAGTGTGGGTATTTTCTATATGGTTATGACGCACACCAAAGTAACGGAACTCTGCTTGCGTCATTCCTTGCAGTTGTAAAGCAGCAGACATGGTTGAACGGAAAAAGACATTCGCTGTAACCTCAGATACCTCAATGGCAACCAATCTGATGATTGGATCTGCGCCACGAGTATACCGCTCAAAGAGAGGAAACATGGAACGGGAAACCTTGGTTTCATTGCTCCAAAGGAATCGCACCGCATCACTGAAGCGCATGGGATAATCAATTCCCATCTTCTCCATGTCTTCTAGTAACCATTGCCAGTGGAAATGTTCTTCGTGTGTGTGCAGATTTACCATCTCTTGAACGTAATTAGTCGTTGGCTCATCTCTAAGAACTCGTTTGCACAACTCGCTAAACTCCAGTGCGAGTGGAGTAATCACAGGTGCAAATGCTAGCCTCTGCCGTGGATCGATGGACTCGTCTTCCATATACTTAAAGAACGGCAATTGAGCATATTCGCGGTTTTTCTGCTCAATCAACTCAAGAATTGATTTCATTTCTATGTTCCTAATAATAGACAATGGGTTTTTAACCGACTTGGTTATCCAGTCAGCCATAGCACTGCTCAGGTAAAAGCCTAAGAGAGTACTTATTGAGAAAATCGGAAATTTGTTAGATTGAAATACTGTCAGAGCGATCGCTAGCAGAATAAACAATCTACCTCATAAACTGTTATAAAAAACGCTTTTAAGACTCTTTTCAAATTTGCAGAAATAGGCAGTTTAAACGAGAAATAAAGTGTTTTGAGATGATATTATCAGGTACATATCAGAGTACTTTTATAAGAAGAATTCAGAATTCAGGAGCGGAGCCGGAGACGCTCCGCCTCCGGTCAGAATTCAGTTATGAATTCTGTACGAGTGGGTGACGAATAGAGGTTAAAACCTGGCAACTCTACAAGACGCTACCGCGAACGCTTCACTACACGCTTTCGCCCGAAGTCAAGTGAAAAAAATCAAAATATTCTCGCCTTAAAACTCTATCCCTTTATGTATAGAGTATTCACAAATTTTGAGTTCTGAGTTCTGTATTCTGAATCCTGTTTTATTTTTATCATCCTGTTTAAGATCGTAACTTTAAAGATTCATTGTTACAAACCGTACAATCACGAGTAAAAGTAAATATTTTGTTCATTAACTCTTAGAAACCGCAGCACAATTTAACTGTGGCTGTATACGTATGGGAGATTGCACCGCAATTAATTCAACTTTGCCGTCAGGATTGCGATGCCAACCTGTGGCTTCAACGATAGCCTCTGATGATGCTGGAATCTGGGCATTTACCTGACCTTTTTTGCGATATGCAGAAATATCGCGGATATCAGACCAAGTGCGTAGGCGTAGCCCGTCGTAGACATCGCTCCCAATTTGCTGATTGGGATTTTGCGGTATTCCTCCCCTTCCCGTGGCGACAAAACTACTACCTTGATTTGCAGAACAACCACTGGCTATTTGCTGCGATGAATCGCTGACATTCGCTGGTAGTTCAACTAAGCCAGAATTTGGATCGACACCAACGGTATTGACTTGCACATTACCATTCACACCCAACTGTGAACTTGCAGTAATATCATTGTCTGGTGTAAGCTGGTCACGAAATTTCAGACCAAAGATACCTTGAGTACTAATTTGGATATTACCACCACGACCTTGCACTGCATTAGCAACAATATCACTGTTTTCTAATCCCACTATAATGGGTGCATTGATATTGATATTACCCCCATTACCATTACCGCCAGCTGTTGAGGTAATTAGGCTATTATCTCGTAGTAACAACAGTTTTGTAGTTTGTAAGGTAATATTACCGCCATTCCCAGATTCTGTTTGGGCTTGGATAAAGCCTTGATGATTTAATTGAAGCGTATCTGCATCGATCTTCAGATTGCCACCATTTCCTTTGCCTTGACTAGTGACACTAACCGTTCCGCCATTAGTCAAGGTTAACTTTGGGGTGATAATACTCACAGTACCTGCATTAGCCGTCAGCATATCTGGTAAACCAAATCGCTTCCGCAATAGAGGGTTAGGTCGAATGGTGGATGCATTGATGCTGCTGTTATTTGCGCTGCCGCGATCGCTAACTGTAATTGATTCGCTGGCGTTAATGCTTAAATTTCCTCCATTACCGACAAAAAATGCGGTTGCAGCAACTGCTCCTCCATCCAGAATTTGCAAGTTAGCGGTATTCAACGTTAAGGTTTTTGCATTTCCGGTGGCAAATGTAATTATACTAATATTGCTATAAAGCTCTGGAAGGCTTTCTCCGATTATCGTGGTATTGGTGTTGCGAATCGTTACTTTCCCGCTAGACCCATTGCCAAATGTACTTGAAGAGAGTGAAGCACCGTTTGATACCAGTAGATTATTCCCATTGACGAAGACATCACCAGCATTTCCACTACCTAAAGTGGTACTGTTGATGGAGGTGATCACAGTAGGATTAATGGGTGAAGAACCAGATAGATCGATCGCCATCGCCTCAATTTGAATATTGCCACCAGGAGCCATTCCCATTGTTGAGTTATTCAAACCCGCTCCCAGTTTGAGAGTCAAGCTGGGGGTAATGACGCTGATATTTCCACCGGCTCCCCTACCCAAAGCTTCATTACGAACTCCGCTCCGAATTGCGGCATTGGGTGTTGTGCCTACTAAATTAATGGCCTTTGTTGCCTGTAAATGAATTTCACCACCAGGGAGACTACCTAAATTTTGGGATAGTACCAGAGATCCATCGGTAAATTCAATTTGTTCGCCTTGGATTTGCACAGAACCGGCGTTTAGTCCACTTACATCTAATAGCGATCGCTTTGCTAGCTGAATATTGCCAAAGTTTTGTATATCTCCATACCCTAGTGTGTAGCCTCGTGGGTCTGATATCAGGCGAACAAATCCTACACCGCTTACACTGCCTAATTCTACTTGTCCTTGTTCGGCACTCAAGGTAGCTCCATTCAGATGTAAGTTCCCACCTACTAACGCTATGGTGTTTCCAGGTTTCACTTGCAGTTTTGTCGGACTGGGAATTCGATTCAGGGGAGCCAGAGCCAATCCACTGTTTGTAGTTAAGGAGTGTCCTGTACCTTGAACAGCAATCGGTGCAGGGCTGCTACCCATTTGCAAACCAATGGGAACATTGATACTTAATAAGGGGTTGGCTTGGGGATTAATGGCGCTAAACTCAACACCATCGCTAAATTTAATCCCCTCAGCAGTCGTCCCAACAAACGAGCCGCCAATATTCAGTTGAGCATTTGCGCCAAAAATAATCCCACTAGGATTGAGCAAAAACAGATTAGCGCTACCATTGGCTTTAATTAAACCATCAATGTTGGAAGCACTACCCCCAGTGACGCGACTGAAGATATTTTGCACATCTGCGGCATTGTTGAAGAAAGCCGAGCCGTTGCTGGGAACTGAAAATTGGCTAAAGCTGTGGAAAAGGTTGTTGCCAACTCGATTACCGTTGGTGATGGTGAAATTATCCCCACTTTGAGAGACAGTGGTGTTGAGGGTGCTGTCGGGAGTTACCTGAGCGTTGGCAAAGCCACTCCAAAATGGCATTACTATCAACGGTACTATTCCACCGCACATGACTAACCAAAGAGAGGTTGTACTCATCGCCAAGCCTTGATTGATACTTTGTATTTTAAGATACCCAAAACGGCTCTACAAAGTACAATCAAAAACCTGATTAGCAGTCAGTATCAAGACTGATTAGTTTGGCATTGCAGCACAGGTTAAAGATGGTTGTACATGGTTGGGTTGAGCCGCAATTAATTCAATTTTGCCTTGGGCGTTGCGATGCCAGGAAGTAGCTTGGACAAGAATCTGTGGGGATTGGGTGATTTGGGCGCTTACTTGACTTGTTTTGCGGTAATTTGATAAATCTCGCAGATCAGACCAAGTGCGTAGGCGTAGCCCATCGTAGACATCGCTCCTAATTTCCTGATTTGGATTTTGCGGTACACCACCCCGTCCCGTGGCGACAAAGCGACTGCCTTGATTTGCAGAACAACCACTGGCTATTTGCTGTGATGAATCAGTGACATTCGTTGGTAATTCCACTAAGCCAGAATTGGGATCGACACCAATAGTATTAACTTGAACCGTACCGTTGACTCCAAATTGGGAACTGGCAGTGATGTCGTTTTCGGGAGTCAGTTGAGGACGATATTTCAGCCCAATGATTCCTTGGGTAGTAATTTGAATATTGCCACCTTTTCCTTGGACTGCATTGGCAATAATGTCACTGTTTTCTAAACCCACGATGTTCGGAGCATTAAGCGTGATATTGCCACCATTACCACTGCCCTCTGCTTCTGCACTGATAAAGCTACCATGACGCATCAGTAGTAGATCCCGCAGTTGTAAATTAGTGTTACCACCACCGCCTGCTTTTGTGGATGCTGAAATACTGGCCCCATTGTCGAGTCGTAGGGTATTTGCCTGAATGTTTAGAGTACCAGCTTTACCAAAGCCAAGGTTTTGGACAAAAACTGTTGCACCATTACTAATGTTAAGAAGTGGGGTGTTAATCGTGGTGTTACCTGAAGTAGCGCTGGAAACTCCAAAAACAGGACGAACAGCAGTACCAATATAGCTGGGATTTGCTGCATCTTTGAAACCATTCACATCAATTGATTCAGATGCATTGATAGTCAGTGAACCCGCATTTCCTACAACTATGCTAGAAGCTGACACTCTGCCGCCAGCTTGAACCGACAGCTTGCGGGTATCGATTTTCAAATCCCCTGCATTACCAAACCCGAATGTGGCAGTAGACAACAGACTAAAATACAAACCCTTTGGCGCTCCCTCATTTGTCACCTGAATTGTATCTGCCTTGACAATGAGATCGCCGCCATTACCGAAACGGTAGGGTCTTGCTGCTATATTGCCGCCAGCTAAAATAGACAGGTTTTGAGTGGAAATGTTGACATCTCCACCTTTTCCAGCCCCATAGGAAGCGGCTAATATCTGGCTGACTGCTCGAAAAGGAGAAGGATCGCCAAATGCAAAACCATTCACCCGCATTTCATCAGTATTTACTGCAATCTTGCCACCCAGTGCTGTGCTAAAGGTACGGTTTAAGATATACCCACCCCCGTCAATATTCAACTGTGGGGTGGTAACGATAATATTCCCTGCTGCACCTGGGGATATAGTTTCATTAATTAAACTGCTAGAACTTTTAAAATCAGGAGACTTGCCGATAATCTGGAGGAACTCTGTGGCATTGATTGCAATATCACCAGCAGGTTGATTGCTGCGATTTTGCACTACTATTAGTGAACCATCTCGAATGCTGACCTGTTTACCGTGAATTTGAATGGCTCCTCCCCTTTGCCCACTAAGGTCGCGTGTAGATGCTAAAGCTCGTTGGGTTATCTGAATATCGCCAAAACTCGAAGCATTAGGATAACTCAGCGCAAATCCTTCAGGGATGGAATTGAGAGCAACGCTGCCGTTAGTGATGCTACTAAGTTCTATTTGCCCTCCTGGTGCGGAAAGCAATCCTCCATCTAAGGCAATATTCCCACCCAGCAATGCCAGCATTTTTCCAGGTTGCAACTGTAATCCTCTCGTACCGAGGTTTAATCCAGAAACCTGAAGTGAGTCACCTAGTTGAGCATTGTGTCCTGACCCTTGAACAGCGATGCCTGCGGCGGGCTGCGCCAACGCACCTGGATTATTACCAAATTGCAAACCAATGGGAACATTAATGCTCAATAACGCGCTATTTTGGGGATTAATGGCGCTAAACTGAATACCATCGCTAAATTTAATGCTATTTGCAGTTGTCCCAATCAAGGAGCCGCCAATATTAAGTTGGGCATTTGCTCCAAAGATAATTCCACTAGGATTGAGCAAAAACAGATTAGCACTACCGTTGGCTTTAATTAAACCATCAATCTGGGAAACACTGCCTCCAGTCACACGACTAAAGATATTTTGGATATCTGCGGCATTGTTGAAGAAAGCCGAGCCGTTGCTGAGAACTGAAAATTGACTGAAGCTGTGGAATAAATTGTTGCCAACTCGATTACCGTTAGTGATGGTAAAGTTATCGCCACTTTGAGAGACAGTGGTGTTGAGGGTGCTATCAGGAGTTACCTGAGCTTTAGCAAACCCGCACCAAATTGGCGTTACCATCAACTGTACTATTCCACCGCACAGAACCAACCAAACAGAGGTCGCATTCATCGCCAAGCCTTTATTTATACCTTATATTTGAGGATGCCCAAAACAGCATAGTTTTGAAACGATCGCTTCAAAACGGTGAATAGCGTATCGAGAAATACAACCCATTTTCTTGGAGCGATCGCTTTTCACCATCCACTGAAATCAGAGGAATACCCCAATCTAGGCGGGCCAACAAGTCATCGCCCTGTTTCCACAACAGCCCTAACCCAGTACTAACAAGGGTACTGGTTGATGGATTTTCGCTGTTGACGTTCCAGCCTTTACCTACATCAATGAAGGGTGTCAGTTGCAGCAGCCCGTTAATCTTAGAAGCGCGGACGATGGGGACTCGAAATTCTGCGGAAAACAACAGACCATTATTTGTGAGTAATGCGTCTTGGCGATAGCCCCGTACACTTAGCTGTCCGCCAAGACCAAATTGCTCTAAAGGCACTAAGGAATCTGCTGATAATTGGAAATCGCCCCTAGCTAAAAATAATGTGTCTGGTGCTAATTGCCGCACCCACTGCGCTTGTCCCCGCCAAGCGAAAAAGCGGCTATCTGGTTCATTATCGCTGACATTGGCATCGAACCAATCTACGCCAAAGCTCAATTGCGATCGCGCCGCAAAAACATACTGGTTACTTCGCTGGGTATATTCTTGAAAAAAGCGCAAAGCCGAAATATTAGTTTTTCCGTTCTCGTCTGCACCTGGGGAGAGGCGAAATGGCCCAATATTATCAATACCCAACTCAGTTTGGCTCGACTGGCGCGAAAATGACAGCCCGACTGCCAACTCTTGGGTTGGTTTTTGGATCAGTGGTTGCCGATAGCCCAATTCGTAAGACTGGGAATTTGACTGGATATCAAGGACACTGAACGGTTTTTCAATCACGTGGTTCCATCCTTGACTAAAGCCAAAGGATACAGTGCCATTATGGGCATTAATCGGTAAGGTGTAATTGAGATCAATTGTATTACTACCATCAGTATTGGCGTATCCCACACTCAGGGTATCGCCCAAGCCCAATAAATTGGCTTCTTGGAGATCCACTCCTCGGCGAAAACTACCCACACTAGGCGATCGCCCATTATCTAGGCTTGCTGTCAGTTTAAAAGTGTCTGCTTCTTCAACCTCAACTTGCAACACATTGCTTCCCGGATGCACACCTGTCTGCAATTCGGCTGACAGGTTTTGGATGCGTGGATCGAGGCGGAGGAGTTGAAGTTTTTCTAGTAAGCGGGGTACGTTTAGAGGTTTACCAGCGCCAAGTTTGATGCGATCGCGAATGTATTTACTACTTAATCGTCTATTACCAATGATTTTGATTTCTTGCAGACTGCCTTCAATCACCTGAATCTTGACTGTTCCAGCTTCTAGTGTCTGCGGTGTAATCAATGCTCCTGTAGTCACATAACCGTTATCAGTGTAAAGTTTGGTAATTGCATCTTTAATTTGCAATAATTCTGCAAATGTCACTTCTTTTCCCACAAAGGGATTGGTAATAGCGGCAAATTGTTCTGGTTTGAAAACTGTACTACCAACAACTTCAATGCGATCGACCCGAAATTTAACATTAGAGTCATCTTGGCTCGGAATTAAATCATCTGGGATTGCTGGTAAAGGCAACAATTGATTGCTATCTGTTGGCTTCGGCAACACATTAGCAGGTAAGGGAGTGACAGGAACTTCTTCTAACCGACCAGGTGGTAAAGTCTCAGGATTGGGTGTTTGGGCATTGGCCTGTTGATAATTACACAATACTGCTGCTAAAGCAAACCCAAATGCCAAAGGTCGCAGTTCAGAGATAATATTTAGATAATTATTAAATATTTGTTGCGTAGAAAATACTGATTTAATACTAGATTTTTCAATAATAACTAGCTTCACTGAAACCCTCCTCCTTAAGTTTTACTAAAAAAGAATTCAGGAATCAGGAGCAGAGCCAAAAACGTTTTCTGTATTCTCCGGTCAGAATTCAGTTGGTTATTCCGCTCGAAAAAGTGGATGGCGTAGCGGTAGTAAGTCTCTGAGCTTCTAAATAAAAGGGTTGAAGACCCATGATCGGCTGATTTATTAGCCTTGATCTTGACTCCTCTTAGGGTTAGCGGGGCGTTTACCCCATTCTGATCTCTGAATTCTTTTTCAACTAGTTGCTTCCCGATACCAGAATGTAACGAGTGATGCATCATTAGTTATGATGGCTGTCTGTTTTACAGCTATCATCAGAGTAAATACTGGTTTTTATTTTTTGTACAGAGTAGTAAAGCTAAGAGATTATTTACAGCACTCAGCACTTTTCATCCAGTTTGGTCTATCACAGGGGGTTTACTGGCGGCTTATCTAGCGCCTTTAGAATTACGAATTATTAATCCAGGAATATCGTTTGGAGAATGGGCAATCAAGTCAGCACCATGAGCTTTTAATTCTTCTTCAGTCCCATAGCCATAGGTAACACCAATTGAAGCAAGATGATGGTGTTTGGCTCCAATTATGTCATGAGAGCGATCGCCTACCATCACCACATTAGAGGGTAAAAATTTTTCTGTTAGCAAAATATGTTGAATTAAGTCGCCTTTTCTGCTCCGTGTCCCGTCTAGCTCACTACCATAAACACCATCAAAAAGCAACGATAAGCCAAAATACTCAATAATCTGGGTAGCATAAATATATGGTTTAGAAGTTGCAACAAACGTTTTATAACCAGCAAAACGAATTGATTTTAGGATTTCTGGAATATCGGGATAAAGTGAGTTTTCAAATAATCCAATAGTGGCAAAGCGACGACGATATAGTGAAATAGCCTGTTCAATTAATATGTCATCTAGGGTTTTCAGTAACTGCGAAAAGCTGTCTTTCAATGGTGGGCCAATGCACCAATGCAATTCATCAGCATCCGGTGGTTTGTAACCAAGTTCAGATAAAGCATATTGAATGCAGCGAGTAATACCAAGTTTAGGATCTGTTAATGTCCCATCTAAATCAAAAAGTATAGCGGAGAAAAACATATTTTATACTATAGTAATCCGGTTTAATTCGTGAAATTACTTGGCTTATTAGGTAGGAGGAAAGATACAAGAGGATTCTAGCAAATTAAAATGTACCAAGTTTTTTTCACAAATCAAATAGGAGTCTTATAGTTCGTAATTCGTAATTTTTAAGGAGGCAAAAAGAATCTTCATAATTGAAGAAGAATTCAGGAGTCAGAATAAATCAGTGGGGGATTCAAACGCTGCGCTATCCGCCACTCGTACAGAAAACATTTCTGAATTCTGAATTCTGACTCCTGACTCCTGACTCCTGAATTCTGTTCCATAAATTTAGAGGATTTAATAATGATATGCCATCAAGGGGCACACACCTAGTTGTGCCCCTTCTCTGTCAAAGATCCTATTATGCAGTCACCGCTTCACGTCGGTTGTATTCAGAAGCGTCTCCTTTGATGGCTTCACTTTGTTTACCATCGATGCCAAATGGGAGGTCGCCGACAATTGTAACTCGTTGAACGTGGCGGGGCTGGTTGCCGTAATCTGCGATCGCATAATGTTGAGTAGCTCGGTTATCCCAAAAGGCTACATCACCAACTTGCCAACGCCAACGGACTGTATTCTCAGGACGTGTTATGTATGCTTGCAACAGCCGGAGAATATCATCTGATTCAGTTGTCGATAAGCCACGGAACTGGCGCACAAATCCGCCGATGAATAGTCCACGCTCCCCAGATTCGGGATGGATGCGTACAACTGGATGCAGAGTCTCGTATACAGTCGAGGTGAAGACAGCCCGGTAAGCCTTAGTATCTTCAGATAGATCGAATCCAGTTGCATAGTCGAAGGCGTTGCTGTGTACTGCCCAAAGTTGATCTGCGAGGTTACGCAAATGGGTAGGTAAGTCTTGGTATGCAGTCACAGAGTTTGCCCAGATTGTATCGCCACCCGTCGGAGGAATTTCAAGCGCTCGTAAGATAGAACCGAGAGGAGGACGGTCTACAAATGTCACATCGGTATGCCAGCTATTGGCGCGGGAAGTGGTGCGGCCATAATTCAGGTCTAAAACTTCTGGATTTTCTGGCAGCGATGGTACAGTGGGGTGGGCTGTTGTAAGTTGACCAAAACGACGGGCAAAGGCAACCTGTCCATCAGCATCAAGTTGTTGCTGACCTCGGAAAAAGATCACTTTGTGTTTGACTAGAGTCTTGCGAATATCGCTAATAATGTCATCGCTGAGATTAGAACTCAGATTAACACCGATAATTTCAGCACCGATACGTCCTGCAACTGGTTTGATATCAAAGTATTGAGAACCCATGTTTTTCTCTCCAATAAGTTTATGTTTGGGACTAGCCTTTTCAAGTTGAGTGAAAATTTGGCTAAAGAAACTCTTCTTTAACCTCTTAATGTGTTCTCTCTGACTCTGTGGTTAAAGAAAAGATTTTTAACCGCAGAGACGCGGAGGGCGCAGAGAGAAAAAAGAGATTTTACAAGTCACCTTAAAAGGGCTAATGTTTTTATTTAGGTTGTCAGCAATCATTCAATTTTGGATTGAAGGAAAAATCTGCTGATTTTTAATTCCTTTCATCTGCTAAATACTAGGGGTAGAACCGCCATCAACGATAATCTCTGTTCCTGTAATTGATGCCGCTAGATCGGACACCAAAAATAGAGCTAATGCGGCAATTTCTTCTGGCTGGGCAATTCTTTTTAAAGGAATACTTTGAATACTTTGTGCCTTCACTTCCTCCACGGTAATCCCTTGCGCTTGAGCATTTTGCCGAGCTAAAGTCTCGGCACGCTCAGTAGCTGTAGCACCGGGCGATATGGCATTAATACGAATCTTATACTCAGCTAACTCTTTAGAAATGCCTTTTGTAAAGTTGAGCAAAGCCGCATTGCTTGTACCACCAGCAAGGAAGTTAGGGCGAGGTGTACGTCCTGCACCGCCAACTATATTCACAATCCGTCCATCACCCCGGCTTTTTTGATGGGGAACAACGGCTCTAACTAGGCGGATGTAGCCCAATAATTTTAGGTTCCAAGCATCCAAAAATAAATCATCAGTGGATTCAAGGAAAGATGCAGCACGGGCTGAACCAGCGTTATTAATTAAGATATCAATCTGATTAAACTGGGCTAAGGTAGTTGAAACAACTTTCTCAATATCCTCTGCTTTGGTTAAATCAGCACTGATGGCAATAACTTTCGCCCCTGGGGTAGGTAGAGATTGGATGATAGCTACTGCATTTTCTAGTCTTTCTTGATTGCGGGCTGCGATCGCAACATTCACACCTTCACTATAAAGGGCTTTGGCAGTAGCTAACCCAATTCCTGCACTTCCGCCTGTGACGATCGCTGTTTTACCTGATAGTTTTAGTTCTAAACTCATACAAATTTACCCTTATAACCCTTATAAATTTAATTTACTTGCGAACCAATAATATTGCCGATTGAGAGCCTGTATTATGGATATCTAAAATCGCTTGTCTTTCCTCTGATGTACAACCTAGAAGTATCTTGATTTCTGTATCCCGCTTTGCTAAATCAACACTACAAATGACGGCAGTTACTGTCTGATTCAACAAGCTACCTATCCAAACATCAATATTATTTCCATCTCCAGATTGAGTATCTTGTAAATATCCCTAATCCAGTGGATAAACGAAAGATAATTATTTGGTAATTCTCAATTGGAAACGTGCAACACAGCCTTACCAGGAAAACGTCTGTCAAGTAGTTGTTGTGCGACATCAGCTATTTGTGTCCAAGAAGCTTCTAAATCAATGTGAGGATGCAACTGACCGGCTTCCACTAAACTCAAAAGCCGTTTTAAACCGACTGCTGCCGATTCAAATCTCAATTCATCAAACAGACGTAAACCATACAAGCTAACGCTACCAGTCCCGAAAAATTGGGCAGCGTTGAATGTCACTTCTGCTCCTCCAGAGACTCCATACAGTACAGTTTTTCCATCTTGTGCCAGTAAGCTAAGGGCTACCCCCAAAGTCTTGCCACCAACTGATTCTATGATTAGATGATAGGGGCCATACTCGCTGGCAGGTGAAAGGTCTTCGCCAATCACCACTGATTTTGCCCCTGCTTCTCTAACTAAAGTTTCATAGCCAGCTTGACGAATATGTGCTGTAACTTGCGCTCCTGACAGTTGCGCCAATTGGATAGCAAAGTAACCAACGCCTCCTGATGCACCTGTAACCAAAACTGGACGACCTAGAAGTGAACTACCTTTCAGCACTGCATGATAGGCAGTTAAACCCGCTACAGGTAGGGTAGCAGCTTGAGCAAAAGATACTGATGGTGGCACTTCTGCTAAGGCATTCGTGGGAACAGATACAAGTTCTGCCCAAGCACCAGCACGGCGCAAGCCAACTACACGCGCCCCTTGGGGAGGCCCAGACCCATCAGCAGCAGGGGTTTCCACTACACCTGCCAAATCCCAACCAGGTTGCCAACCAGCCTCAGCAGTGGTTGAACGCTTTATTTCTCCCCGATTCAGAGAGATCGCCGCTACCCTGACTAAAGCTTCATCTGGGGCAGGTTTTGGTGCAGTCACTTCACTCAGGGCCAAACGCCCAACCACGTTAGGATCAACAATTACAGCACGTATTTTACTCATAAGGTTGCCCTGGCTTAAAGATTAATTTCTAAATCGTTGGTTTGTAATGTACTGCCTGCAATAGATCAACTCCATTATGTTAGTGATTTTTTCTTAGTTCAAAATCCCTCTAACTAAGGGATTTCCAAAAAATAAATTATCCAATATTGTGGTGTAGGCAACATGAGCGCTCACAATCAAAGGTAAAAGATACACTAGCCCTACAATAAATAGTGGGATATTTTTTGTTTGGAAGTCCCTAAAGTTAATGATATCTAATAAACTACGGTAAATCGATAGACTTATAGTTTTAAGGCTTAAAGAGAAACCTATCACAGACAGCCAGAAGAATCAAGCATCTTACAAAAAGATTTTTTGATTAATGCTTGCACTCTTGCTGTGTTGTAAGCTAGTAGTCTGCCAACCCAAAAATGCTAAGCGAGGGCTGGGGAAAGGGGAAAGGGAAAAGAGTAAGGGATTTAAACCCTTTCCCCCTTCGCCCTTACCCTTTACGCCGTCAAGTTCCCTTGGCGTACTACTAGTGGCTGTTAATCTCTTATCTTTAACGGGTCGTGCCAGGATTCTCCGACTTCGGCGTTATCTTGTTTCTTAGGAATGGCGCTCTGGAACTGGGGACTGGGGACTGGGGACTGGGGACTGGGGACTAGAAATAGTTTTCAACTTTTAGAGACGCGCAAGGGACAAAACTTGGTTGGGATCTGAATCCCCAGTCCCTAATCCCCAGTCCCTCGTTCAAGTAAGTAGGTGTAAATAAACGAAATATTCTTAGATTAAAACGATGTCACTACCTGAAACTATTGCAAAACAAAAAGATGCCCGCCCTCCTGTGGCGATTGGGCATGTGAGATTATATGTGAGTAATATACCGGAGGCTAGCGATTTTTTTGTCAAGATAGGGCTGCGCTTGATTACCCAATCGGAACAATTAGCTGTTTTGGAATTACGGGGGGGAACGCACTTAGTTTTGAGGACTAGTTCAGAAGCGATCGCTCCTGGAATTAATGCGCCTTTCGATCTGATGGTAGATGATGTTGTAGCCATCAGAGATACTTTTAGGAAGTGGGGACTGACTGTTTCTGAGATCGAAACAGGCAGAATCCACAGTTCATTTACTTTGACTGGGCCCGATGGCTATTTCTTGACGCTGACTTCTTCACACACAGGCGGTAGAGAAGTTTAACAAAAAAAATCAAGAAAGGTAGGAATTGGAATTAGGCATAGGTGCGTAATTAGTGGCGATGCCAACGCACCTTAGCGACGCAACCCAATTACCCGCTCTAAGTCTGCCCCTGTAAAAATTGCATTGGTAACATTAGCATTGGTCAAATTTGCATCCTCTAGATCGGCTTTCGTAAAATTAGCTTTGCTGAGGTTTGCTCCTGTCAAATTTGCCTTTCCTAAGTCTGCATCAGTTAAATCAGCGCCACTCAGGTTAGCATTACTGAGATTAGTTTCATCTAGGTCAGCATCAATCAGGATGGCATTACTTAGATCGGCTCCGTTGAGGTCGGCTTTATCTAGGTTAGCGCCTCGGAGGTTACAGCCTTGACATTTTTTGGTAGATAGAAGCTGTTGAACTTGGTTGCTTGTCGCTGTTACAAGGGTAGAAGGAGGTACAACACTCTCTGGATTTTGCTGATTTGTTTGTAGAGGTGTAGTGGGAACCGGGGTTAGATTCGGTTCTGCCGCCTGGGGTTGTTCTGGTTTAGAACATCCGACTGCAATTCCTGCTGCTAACATAGCGATCGCAGCTAGACTAATCTTTTTATTCACAGCTACAGACTTCAATTTTCTATCAACCTTTTCTGCTTTACATCAATTCTTAATTTACCAATTTAAGCAGCGAGGGCAATCTATCTTAAGATGATTAAAATTTTTACACGCTCACACAATTTATAGCAAAATTAGTATTTTTTATCATAAAACACTATATTCCAATACGGTTCAGTTAAGGGCTATTGGTAAAAAAATTTTGGTTTTCGAGACGCGATAAATCGCCGTCTCTACAAGTGCTTTGGTCTTATCTGAACTGTATTTGCACTATATTCATGGAATTTTATAAAGTTAAATATTTGACAAGATGAATTTAACCACGAAGTACAATTTTTTCAACACCAGGTTTGCACAACATGACCCTTCAATTGTTGTCCTAACCAAGGTGTATTTTGTGAAAGTGTATAAAGACTTTTTCGCTCGACTTTCCAGGTTTGCTGGGGGTCAAATAGAGTAAGTTCTGCTGGTTGGTGAGGAAGAATCGCACTGACTTCTTGCCCCAAACACCCTGCTGGACTAGTACTCAATGCCCGCCATAACTCTAAAGCGGTAAATTCTTCAGTTTCAACTAGATATTGCCATAACAAAGGTAATGCTAACTCTAAACCAATTGCTCCTGGAGGCGCTTCGGCAAAGGCTTGGACTTTTTCTTCGTAGCTGTAGGGTGTGTGATCGATCGCGATCGCATCTATCACCCCTGTACGTACCCCTGCACGCAATCCCGCCATATCACTGGGATTGCCTAAAGGCGGGTCTAAATGCAAGCTGGTATTATAACTCTTAACTGCTTTTGTGTCAAGTAAAAGGTGCATCCAGGTGGTGCTGGCGGTGATGGGTAAACCAGCAGCTTTGGCTGAGGCGATTAATTCCACACTGCGAGATGTGGAGACGCGCATGATATGGACTGGTGTACCGATGGCTGCAACCAATTCAATCATAGCTGCGATCGCAGTGGTTTCTGCGCTGGCGGGTATGGGTGGTAAACCAAAACGGAGAGCATCTGGCCCTTCTCTCATTACACCATTTGCTGTTAACTGGCGATCGCTAGGCCAAAATGCAACTGGTTTACCCAACGGCTGGAGATACTCTAACACTCGCCGCACCAGCGCCAAATTTTCAAAAGGTTTACCATCGCTAAAACCAATCACTCCAGCAGACGCTAAATCTGCTAATTCCGTCATTTGCTTCCCAGCAACATCTAGGGTGATAGCGCCCCAGATATGAAGCAGGGGAGCAGGGGAGCAGGGGAGCAAGGGAGATAAATTCTCCTCTACCCCTCTGCTCCTCAGCCCTTCAGCCCCTCTGCTCCTCAGCCCCTCAGCCCTCTTCTGCTGCAACTGTGCCACAAGTGCAGGGTTATCAATAGCTGGAGATGTATCGGGTAAAATGCTAACTCTGGTAAAGCCGCCAGCAGCAGCAGCTTGTAAAAGAGACAAGAGGGTTTCACGTTCTTCAAACCCTGGTTCACCGGAGTGGCTGTACAAATCCACTAACCCAGGCCCAAGAACTAATCCCTGGCAATCTCTAATTTGAGTATCGGAATGAATATCAGCAATGTGTGAAGCTACTTCTTTAATATAACCATCAGCAATCAGCACATCAAAGAGTTCGTCGATTTTAGAAACTGGGTCAATCACCCGTACTTTTTGCAGCAGTTCAGCCATAAAACTTTTTAGTTAGAAGCTAAGAATAAAGTTAGGAATTAGGAGTTATTAGTTATGAGTTAGGAGTTATTAGTTATTTGTTCCTCGCTCATCATTTTTAACTTTATTCATCACTCATACTTTTTCACTCCTAACTTTATTCCTCACTCTTTACTCTTTACTCAGCACTCAGCACTCACAAAGCTCCTGCTGCTGTTTTATCTAGTACGCCTCCACCGAAGTGAGTGGTGATATTCATCGCTTGTAATACTGGAAAACCATCGATTCCAGAAGGGTAATCGATAACGCTGACTGCGCCATTACCCTGACGGAAATTCCAGAAATTTTCGAGCGATAAACCCAGAATGTGACAAAGTAGAGTTTTATTAGTAGCATCATGCGCTACCACTAATACAGTTTTAAATTGACTAGTTAATGCTGCTTCCACAATTGATTGCCAAGCTGCAACGCTGCGTTCCCATACCTCTTGCAAATTTTCCCCTTCAGGCATTTGCACTTCGGCGGGTACTAAACGCCAGCGCTGCAACTCTCCGGGAAACTCTTGTTCTATCTCTGTTTCTAATTTTCCTTCCCAGAGTCCGTGGCTGATTTCTCTTAAACCATCTTGCAAGTCTAACTCTACATTAGGATGCTGTTTTAAGATAATTTCTGCTGTTTCTTTAGGGCGCAGCATTGTACTGCTGACAGCAAAATCAATCGCTATCTCTTTAAGAAATTCGCCTGCTTTTTGCGACTGTTGTCTACCGTTGTCGTTGAGAGGGACATCAATTTGCCCTTGAAACCTAGTTTGGCGATTCCAGTCGGTTTCGCCGTGACGCACTAGCAACAACCGTACTCCTTGATGATCTGGTCGCAACGAGGGTAAAGTCTCTCCTGTATGTTGCGTCTGATTTAAGGATTCTAGCTGGACTGGTTCGCCTAATCCCCCAGAAAAATTAAGTACGCTGATGCCACAGTTAGATTGCTGGATTGAATGGTAGCGACTTGCAGGAATTCCCAAAGCTGTGCTAATCAGGGCCCGATTAATGCCGTTATGCCCCACTATCAGAATAGTTTCGCCTTGATGGTCGGACAAAGTTTCTTGCCAAAACTGCCGCGCTTGTTCGTATAAAGCAAGAACAGGAAAATGTTCTCTTGTCCCTTGTGCATCATTTAGCAGCATCCGCAGTTCGTCAGGGCGTTGATGCCAAGTGCGGTAGTCCTCGGTAAACTTCTGCTTGACTTCAGCAGTTAACAGTGCTTCCCATAAAGGGAGGTCGATTTCTAGTAGTAAATCTGAAACTTGGATTACAGCAGACTGTTCAGCATGAGTAGCTAACTGACTATGGATAATATCTGCTGTGTGTTTCGCTCGTTGCAGGGGACTGCTATAAATAGCATTAAATACAATATTGCTGAGGGCTTTGCCAGCTTTACTAGCATCGTTACGACCTTTCTCGGTTAATGTTGACGCATCAGTGCGTCCCTGAATACGCCGCTCGGTGTTATAACCGCTTTGACCGTGGCGCACAATGATGACACGAGTCATCTGAAAGCCCTCCTCTATCTTGACGATTAATTTTACTGCAAAATGATTGCAGAATTACGGACTCGGGAAGGCGGATTTAGTAAAAAGGGTGGTTAGGAACCGCAAATATACAGGCAAAAGCTATCTTTGTGGGTTTCAATCCCTCAATTTTTGACTCTAGTAGTACGCCAAGGGAACTTGGCGGGGTAAAGGGTAAGGGCGAAGGGGGAAAGGGTTTAAATCCCTTACCCTTTTCCCTTTCCCCTTTCCCCAGCCCTCACAAGCGCATTTTTGGGTTGGCAGACTACTAGGCAATTGGGAAATTGGGAATGGGGGATGGGGAATTGCCAAAAGTTAGGGGGATGAGTATCCCTCTCATCCCTCTCGGTTTTGAATGCTGACTTGGTTTAGAAGTGAATCTTAGCAGGGTGGGGTTGGGAGTGGGTAATGAGCAGCATAAGCAGATTGAGTGCGCTAGCGACTTCGATTAAATACCGAAATTAACTTTGATAGGGGCGCGGTAGTTGGCGTAGTTGATAAGCAGTATCCAATTCACTATTGTTTTTTCTGCCATATCCCCAACCTAAGATGCGACGATATTCACCCATGATGCCACTTTCAATTAAATCATCCTCATTGACTGCAACATTGGTATGAGATTGGGGCGCAACATAGAGTGCATCCGCAGGGCAATATGCCTCACACATAAAACAAGTTTGACAGTCTTCTTGCCGAGCGATCGCAGGCGGTTGGTTAGGTACAGACTCAAAGACATTGGTAGGACAGACTTGGACGCACACGTTGCAATTGATACAGAGTTTATGGCTGACAAGCTCGATCATGATAATGCTCCTGCTACAACTTTGATACAGAGGGTGTGATTTGAGTGGTTGGTACTGCTGGTATAGCAGGAGCATCCGTTAGCCAATCACGCCTCACCCATAGACGATCTAAGCCGCCGGTTGCTTGATAATAACGCTGATTTGGATCGGTTTCGGGATAGTCCATACGAATATGTTCGCTGCGGCTTTCGGTGCGATGTAAAGCGCTAAAATATGCCCATCGCGCTACAGCCGTGAGAGCAGCCGCTCGCCGAGAAAATTCTACATCGCGCACTGTATCTTGTTTCGGGTTCCCCCGTACCTGCTGCCACAGCGTCTCTAGTTTGGCGAGAGAATCCAGGAGTCCCTGCTCAGAACGCAAGTAATTCTTCTCTAACGGAAACATCTGCGCTTGTACACCGCGCACGATCGCTTCGCTATCAAATTCGGAAGATGGCGTTTTGTCCACCGTAGGCGATCGCAATCCGGCTTCACCAGCAGGATGCGCCACCCGTTCATGAGGATGAGCGCCCAGACTCTTGGCAAACGCAGCCGCGCCAACTCCAGCCCATTGTCCTGTGGAGATTGCCCAGGCAGCATTAGGGCCACCACCCCCAGAAGCTAAACCTGCTAAAAACTCCCGCGATGCAGCATCACCGGCGGCGTAGAGGCCAGGAACCTTTGTTCCGCAACTATCATTCACAATCCGAATTCCACCTGTCCCACGAACTGTACCTTCTAAAATCAGTGTTACAGGTACTCGTTCTGTATAGGGATCAATGCCAGCTTTTTTATAGGGTAGAAAAGAGATGAAATGAGACTTTTCAATTACTGCCTTGACTTCTGGTGTAGCTCGATCCAAACGGGCATAAACTGAGCCTTTCAAGAGGGCATTGGGAAGGAACGATGGATCGCGCCGACCATTCACATAGCCACCAAGATCGTTACCTGCTTCATCGCTGTAACTAGCCCAACCAAAGGGAACCCCCCGTGTTACTGTGGCATTGAAAGCAGTCGAGATGGCATAGTGATTAGAAGCTTCCATACTGGAGAGTTCGCCGCCAACTTCTACTGCCATCAGCATTCCATCACCTGTATTCGTATTGCATCCTAATGCTTTACTCAAGAATGCACAACCGCCATTAGCCAGGACTACTGCACCAGCACGAACAATATAGGTACGATGATGTTGTCTCTGCACACCTCTTGCTCCAGCTACTGAGCCGTCATCAGCCAATAAAAGCTCTAGAGCCGGACTTTGGTCGAGAATCTGAACCCCAACTCGCAAGAGGTTTTTGCGAAGTATCCGCATATATTCAGGGCCATAATAACTCTGACGCACAGATTCCCCATTTTCTTTGGGGAAACGATAGCCCCACTTTTCCACTAGGGGCAAACTCAGCCAAGTTTTTTCGATAACACGTTCAATCCAACGTAAGTTAGCTAGGTTTTTTCCGACGCGATAACGCTCCGATAAAACTTTGTCCCAATTCTCTGGAGAAGGAGCCATGATGCCATTGCCACTAGCTGCTGCTGCACCGCTCGTACCCAAAAAACCTTTATCAACAATGATTACTTTGACACCCTGTGATGCGGCTGCCCATGCTGCCCATGCTGCGGCAGGCCCACCACCAATTACCAGTACGTCAGCAGTTAATTGCAGTTCATTTTCACTATAGGCTGTTAGCAATTCCTTGTCCTCCTACTTCATCTATTTGACTTGGAAAAGTTCTGTTAACGGTAGTAGGGTGCTGAGTCCCTAGCCCGTTCACCACTAAGAGGTTTTAATTTTGAATTCCGCTTTGCTGTACTAGTCTCTTTATCATCTGTCCTGGTCTACACAGTTCATGATGGCTACTTATGCAGTAGATATTTGCATAAATATATATAGGATTACTATTTGATTTTTGAACGAAATTAGGTATTGTAGCGTGTGTTAGAACGGAGTTCGTAACGCACTATTATCACGGGTTTGATATGTTACGCTGTCGCTAACACATCCTACGGATATTTTCTCCAAATCAAACCGGATTCCTATACAAAGAATGCGTACAGCAAATTACTGCTAACATGATACACTAATTGTTAGTTTTTCAAACATTAAGCATTGCGAAATAATATTTGCTCTAGTTGGAACTGCGATAAAGCGTACTCTGTATTCCGTTCTGAATGCCCAATCAGGTTTTTGGCTAAGTCTTGAATAAGCTTAGATAAATATGGCGATGCCTACGGCGGTAAACTACGCACTTTCACATTCCCGTTGTTCCAGCAGTCTAAAAATATAGTCATTGCATACTCCGGTAAATTGATCGACTTAATGTATTATAGTAAAAACTACGACTGCTTTCTTTGGAATATTGCTATCAGCTGCAAGCAATATTCCAAAGAAAGGGGCGAGTACAAACATCACCTGATGAATATTTTGGAGAGTCTATATGGGCTACAAGCATATTGAAGTCAAACAAGTAGCTGGTTTCATTGGTGCTGAAATTAGCGGCGTGGATCTTTCGCGTCCTCTTTCTGACGATCAAGTTAAAGAAATCCGTAAAGCACTATTGAAGTGGAAAGTTGTATTCTTTCGTGGTCAGAACATCGATCATGCTGCCCAGGTTGAGTTCACATCTCGTTTTGGCGAAGTGACTTTCGCCCATCCCCTCGGAGAACCTGAACCAGTTCCGGGATTTCCCCAGATTAAACCCGTAGACCGTAGGCTCTATGAAAAGCAATATGGTTTTCGCAGTGGAGGCCCTTGGCATACAGACGTAACGGCGGCTGTCAACCCACCAGCAGCGTCAATTCTACGTGCAGTTAATGTTCCTAGCTTCGGTGGTGACACCCAATGGAGTAATCTAGTTGCAGCTTATGAGGGTCTTTCAGCACCTCTTCGGGCGCTAGCAGACACATTGAAAGCTGAACATCGCTTCAATGGAGGTAGGCATCAGTCTAGCAGCAAGTTCGCCGAGCGTATTGCTGTCAATCCTTTAGTCTCAATCCACCCAGTAGTCAGAGTTCATCCTGAGACTGGTGAGCGTGCGTTGTTCGTTAACCCTGGTTTCACCTCACACATTGTTGACGTATCACCACAAGAGAGCAAACTGTTGCTAGAGTTGTTCTTTAACCAAGTCACCAAGCCTGCTTACACCACCCGTTTCCGTTGGAATAATGGTGATATCGCGTTCTGGGACAACCGCGCCACAGTGCATTTAGCCCCTCAAGATTTGGATCATTTGGATGTTGAGCGTCTTCTCTATCGCACCACCATTACTGGTGATGTTCCAGTTGGCGTTGATGGTTTCCGTTCAGAAGTGGTTCAAGGTGAGGCGTTCAGTTCAGAAGTACCAACTGTCTTCAAGCAAAAAGCCGAGAAACTGGAAGCACAACCAGTACTTTCATAAGCTATATATAGGATTACTATTTGATTTCTGAATCACTTGTAAAGGTAAGGGACTGGGGATTGGGGACTGAGGACTGGGAAGAAGGAATAAAGGTGTACTGAGTTTTGTTCAAAAATCAAATATGAGTCCTATAGTACTAAACTGGGCTGCATCAAATAGACGCAGCCCATCCATTTAGGCGAAGAAAGTAAAGTCTCTAAACTTGGCTATAGGCGGAGTGAGCAGCCACTAGGCAAAACCGCATAATTTGGGCAGACGACAAGCGGCGTTATACATTAATAAGTGTATCTGCAATACCGGACTTGTTCTGGCTTAGTCTCAATAGCAAAGGTTTGGAGATGTTTACTTTATCAGAAACTTCTATCCTGGCAACAACCCTACTGGTGGCTTTAGGAATTTTGGGCTGGGGCTTTTATCGCGCCAGACCTTTTGGTAAGCTGGGAATCTTAGCCTGGTTACAGTCGGTGGTGCTGATGACTCCCTGGCTCCTGTTTTTTGGATTGTTTGCCGCAGGAATTTACATCAATATAGCGGGTATATTGTTGTTAGTAGTGACTTCCGCAGGATTGTACATCTACTTGGGCAGACAGTTACGCGCTGCTGGGCAAGATACTATTCTCAAGCAACGTGCAACAGAAAGACTCGCTGCTGATTCCTTAGTTGAAGCAAATTCTCCACAACCAAAAGTAGGAGAACTGAAAGCGGAAATTCCGCCGATACCAGAAGAAGACTTGAATGCAATTAAAGGTATCTTTGGTATCGATACATTTTTTGCCACAGAAACCATCGCCTACCAAGATGGAGCAATTTTCAAAGGCAATTTGCGGGGAGAACCGGAAGAAACTCACAATCGTCTAACTGCTAGTTTACAGCAACGTCTTGGTGAGCAATATCGCTTGTTTTTGGTGGAAAATACGGATGGTAGACCAGTAGTGATTGTTTTACCAAGCCGAAATGATCCCCGCCCGATGTTGTTATCACAAAAAGCTTTTGCAGGTATTCTATTGATAGCAACCATTGCCACAAATTTAGAAGCTGCGGGCTTATTGCTGAATTTTGATTTCTTTGGCAATCCAGGGCGGTTTCAAGAAGCTTTGCCCATAGGTGCTGGAATATTTGCAATTTTAGTAGCTCACGAAATCGGTCATTGGTTACTTGCTAAACGCCACAAAATTCGCCTTAGCTGGCCCTTCTTTCTACCGGCTGTGCAAATTGGTTCCTTTGGTGCAATTACCCGCTTTGAATCTCTGTTACCCAACCGTAAGGTATTATTTGATATCGCCTTAGCAGGGCCAGCCGCAGGTGGTATTGTTTCTTTGTTAATGCTGGTGACAGGCTTACTAATTTCCCACCCAGGTAGTTTATTTCAATTACCCAATCAGTTTTTCCAAGGGTCGATTTTGGTAGGAAGCTTGGCGCGAGTTGTCCTTGGTTCGGCGTTGCAGTCGCCTCTAGTAAGCGTTCATCCCCTAGTAATAATTGGTTGGTTGGGATTAATAATTACCGCTTTGAATTTAATGCCCGCAGGACAACTAGATGGTGGCCGCATTGTTCAGGCAATTTATGGACGCAAAACCGCAGGACGCGCTACGATCGCAACTTTAATTTTACTAGCGCTTGTGTCTCTTGGTAATATGATTGCCATGTATTGGGCGATCGTGATTTTCTTCTTGCAACGGGATCAAGAACGCCCCAGTTTGAATGAAATCACTGAACCTGATGATGCTAGAGCCGCTTTAGGTCTTTTGGCTCTATTCTTGATGATTACCACGCTTCTACCCCTGACTCCTGGCTTGGCTGGGCGTTTGGGAATAGGATAGTGTTTATCCAAACAGAATTCAGGAGTCAGGAGTCAGAATGCAGAATGAATTTTGTACGTTAAATTGTTCACCAACAGTTTGTTAGGAAAATAGGCGTTGCAAACTATGCAACGCCAGAAAATTAACTGAACGGCTTCCAACCGGCTAGCAGGTTCGGGTAAGCCGTTGGTGTGGGAAAGATTTTCTGAAAGGCAGTTTGACGTTCTTGGAGTTTTTCTTTGCTCATATTCCAGAGGGTTTCATAGAAAAAGAAAGAAACTCCGGCAAAATTGCGATCGCGTACTTTTTGCACTTGTGTCTGAATTTGTTGCATCGGTATAGATCGGTTTTTCAACCCAGCCAAAATACCCACACTCACGGGGATATGGCTTTTTGCAGCTTTTACTTCTGGATACTCTAATTCGCTGATAAAAACATTCAAATCATCCCGATATATCTGCAAAACTAAGTCTTCAATAATTCCCATCCGTTCCCACTTCTGCCAGTCTGCTAAGAAGAAATCGTAGGAAAAACGTTGAGGATTAGGAGCAACGGAAACTAGGCAATTTTTTTTAGTCGCTTTAATTGCTGTAAATACCCGTTTCATAAAGTCGGTAATTTTATTAGCTCTCCAGCGCACCCATTCTGGATCTTTAAAGTCTTTGGAGGGAGCTTTCCCACGGTGTTCTTTTTTGTAAAGTGCCACTGTGTAAGCATCGTATCCTAATTCTGATGGTAAGCCAAAATGATCATCAAATTGAATGCCATCGACATTATAATTTCTGACAATTTCAATGATTAAATCTTGGATAAATTGTTGTACTTCCGGGCGAAAGGGATTTAGCCAAACGCGATTATCTTTCCCATCTTTAACAATCCGCGTCCCATCGCTGCGACTGGTGAGCCATTGGGGACGATTTTTAGCTAATAGGGAATCTGCTGGTGCCATGAAGCCAAATTCAAACCAGGGAATGACTGTTAACCCTTTTTGATGTCCCACATCGACAATTTCTTTAACGATATCTCGTCCTTGTAATCCGGGTGTGGGATCGAGCGATCGCCCGATAACTTTTTGGGCAACTTTGCTAGGATACAATGTATATCCCCAATTCCAAACCGCCGGATATATGGTGTTAAAATTGAGTTCATCAAGGCGTTGCAAAGATCCCTTGAGGCGATCGCGCTCAAACAACACATCACTATCAATATTTGTTAACCACACCCCTCTTAACTCAGATGATGACGCTCTCTGAGGAATAATTTGAGCTTTTAAGGGGAACGATAACATCGCTGTAGTTACCAAACTCAGGGTAACTATAACGGCAAACAACCCCGATTTACTTTGGCGAATATTCCACCAAGTAGGATTAACGCACCACTTGACAAACCTTTTCATCATTTGCTATAGACATTATCCAATTATGAACAATCAGCAAGAATAGCGATCGCTTAGATTGTAAACGCTAAAACAATCGCTATTTAATTAATTACTAATTCGTAATTTATAATGACCATCACAAGCAATTACGAATTGTTTTAATCCCATCACTGAAGTTTATTAGGGACTTCCAAGAAATAAATTATTCAATTTCACCGCATCAAAACGATTTTTTCTCCCCCTGCTCCCTGCCCCCTGCCCCCTGCCCTAAAAGCGTTCGCGTAGCGTCCCGTAGGGATGGGATATTTTTTTATTTGGAAGTCTCTTATTGGGCGTTAGCTGTGAGTTGATTCCATGTTTTGACTACTGCTTGTAAATCTTTTGGCAGGTTATTGAGAGAAATATCGTTGTACTGAACCGTACCTTCAACGCTTGTAAGAGTAAAGGTGATATAGTCAGCAGCACCACTGGGGGCTGGGTAACTCAGATTCTTGAATTTCCTAAATTTAGAACGTTCTAAATATCTTTGAAATTGTTGGACTTGTTGCCTGGAAACACGGCGAACACTACGTTCAGAATCATTGGCATCACCAATCCGCACGCGAATCAATCTCCCATCTTTGAGTAAAACAGTCTCGTAAGTTCTGCCAGCAAAACCACCACTGGAGATTTGCCGAAATACTATATCTCTATCTAACGGTGGCGGTAACTCGCTAGCTGGAATTTGCACAGGAGACAGCGTACTTTCGCTAGTATTTTCATTCAGCCGGACTACCGAACCTGTTTCATTAGTATGATAAACCAAGGTTTGGTCAACCCCACGGACAACTACCTCCCAGCCTGATATCAAAGCTTGGGCACAGAGTTCATTAGGATTACCTAATTCTAAACACCCATCTCTCCAAGTTTGCTGTTGAGCCTCAATGATGGTTAATTTAGAAATTGGCTCTTGCAAACGTCTGGAGGCGGCTTGCAAAACAACATTTTTTACAGCCGTAGGCAATTTATCTGGTAGATTGTTTGAGGGAGTATTGTCCGAAGCTAAACGTAGCGATCGCCCGTTACTATTAGTATGATAAACCCAATTTTGTCTGCCATTAGATACTACAATCCGCCAACCAGGAACTAACGCTTGGGTACAGAATTCATCAGATTGAGGTAGTTCCAAGCAGCCATCGCGCCAAGTCTGTTGATTATAATCAGTAATTTGCAATTGTCTGGTTGAAATTCCCTGTCTGCGGGCTAAATCTTGCAGTACTGCGTTAGCTACTGGACGTGGCAAGCGGCTTCGTTTAATATTGTCTTTGAGAACTTCATTGCTTGTTTCTAGGGAGAAGTTAGCAGAAGCACCACTAGCATCTTTTATTAGCGTTAAACCACTAGCAACAGATAAAATTCCAGTCAGAATCAAAGCAGTAAAAATTCGTGCTTGGTTGTTATTTAAGTAGTTTTTCAGCATGGATTTCATAGTAATAGAGGAATCTTAATCAAGAGTTTTATAACTCAAAAATAGCGTCTAGTCACTAATAGACAATAAAATATATAATTCCATGACTTCACCAGTTGGAATTAATTTAGTATATGTCTTCTGAAACAGATATAAAGACAGACGCTGATGGACAGATTATTTGTTCCTTATAGAAATTCTGGATGAAAATTTACTTGCTCGAAATCAAACAGCTTTTTATGAGACGCTGCGCGTAGCAAGATACCCATAATAAACTTCTTGTATAAGTCGGGAAAAGGGGAAGGGGAAAGGGGAAAAAGTTCTGTATCGTCCCCTTCCCCTTTAACCTTTACCCTTTTCCCTCTCTTGCAAAAAGCACTTTTGCAAGAGGTCTAGTGACTGATCAAGGTAGCTCACTAATTACAAATTAGTATAAGATTGTTTTGGCGGTAGCGATCGCATTTTCCGCACTCTCCACAATATGAACATTTTCTGGCGACAGCTTTTTGAAGAAAAGTTTGCCTTCTTCATCGTCAGTCAATAAAATTACTTGCTTATTTGCTTTCAAAGCTAGAGCAATTTCTGAAGCAGTTCCTGCACCCATACCACAGGCAATTACTACATCACTGGTGAGAATATTAATATTGTTTCTAGCATTACCCATGTCTGTGAAAATAGCAATATCCACTGAAGAGGAAATCCCATCCTGATTACAATCGCCCGGAAGAATACCAATAGTTAAACCGTCAGCAGATTTTGCACCTTTATTTACTGCATCCATTACCCCTACATTTCTACCGCCAGTAAGTAAAACCCATCCTTGTTTGCCAATAAGTTGACCTACTGTATAAGCATTTTGCAAATCATTTGCTGTCGCATTTTCTCCCCTGCCCATGACCCCAATAATAATTTTTCTCATAGAATTACAGAATTAGTGAGGTGATAAGCAAGAGCCAAAGTATAATATATTGATATTGATCATTAAAACAACATCTGCAATTGCCTCCAACCAAGATCATTGGAGAGCAAAAGCTAAGTCACTTTCAATTAACTTAGTACCAGTGAGGTTAACCCCACTCAAATTGCAAAAGTGAAAAGTTGCCCCTCTTAGGTCTGCAAATGATAAATTAGCTCCTGTTAAATCTGCATTAGTGAGGTTAACTTCGCTTAAGTTAGCCCTACTTAGGTTAGCCCCTTTCAGCGAAGCTTGTTGCAGGTCTGACTTGGTTAAGTTTGTCCTCATTAGATATGCTTTACTCAAATTGACCCCACTTAAATTAGCTTGGCTTAAGTCTGCTGCTGTTAAATCAGCTTTACTTAGATTTGCTTGACTTAGGTCTGCACAACTCAACGAAGCATAACTTAGGTTAATTTCATTTAGTTTTACTGAAGCAAGTACTGCACACCTCAAGTTAGCATTAATAAAATATCTTTCTCCTATTGCATAACGGCGTAAAATTTCATCAGTTGTTACTCTCTCTAAAACAGCTTTTTCAGCGCCTTGATAACACCATGTAGCTTCTAATAGTTTGGCAGCAGTGTTAACAGCTACCTCATCGCACTTAGCAATTATCACACCATTACAGCCATCCCACTGACCGTTAAGCATAAGGGCAATTTCACTAGCGGCAGCAATTGAGTCAAATAGTAAAACAGATTCTTTGTGTTGTTTTAACCAGCTATTCCAACCAATGGAGATAATATTTTTCATTTTTATAATTTTGGCGCGTTAAGTAACGATTACGGCTCTAACTTTCAGATATTAATTAACTCTACTTGTAGCGGTTCTCGTTTCCGTGAGGTACACCTGTAAGCGCAGTAGTGCCATTTCCCTACAATTAGCAATATAATCTTGTACCATATATGAATGGGAACCTTTGTATTGCATCTTTGCCTTAAGTTATTGGTTCGCAGTTAGTTTTACCAGTACTAAAAACTGGGGTTCGTTTTTCAAGATTATCTCTTTTGTGCGCTCCTTTGTGACAAAGCGCTGAACAAAGGCTTACAACCTAGATTCCACCCATTTACAGCGCCCAGTCACAAAAGAGTTATAATTGCCTGAAGTACAAATGTCTCCAAGAATTAAGTTCTAAACAGCTGAGTCGGAGCGTTCAATTTGCTGGCGAATGGTATCAATAGAAGCATTAATACCAGCAAGTTTGGACTCTAAATCATCTCGCATCCAAATTAAGAATTTTAATTTCCGCTCTAAGCTACTTTTGTGCGAAATGGGTTCGCTTCCATAACAAAAATTACCCCAAAAAGGAAACATAGTTTACCTCTGTCTTTAGCTTTTGTAAGAGTGCAATAAAATATTGCACCACTACATTCTGACTAATAACAATCAGGCCGATATGGGTAATAACCGACCTAAATTGTACGTGCTTAACGAACATTACTAAAACCTTTAGGAATTTAATTCACTTTAGCGTCAGGTTCTTTTACAAAATTTTTTGGTAATGACGGACGTAAGCACAGATATACTAATGACCTAAAACTTAATTGCAATGAGCGTAACTTTAGCAAATCGGGAGAACAGCACGCTCAATGCACTTACCAGTAATAAAATTCTTTCCCGTCGCTTTCGCTTTACTCTTGGACTCTCCCAAAGTGGGCTGTTGATTGGCGATCGCTAAAGCGTTACAGTTATTAAATTGATGGTAGTAAAATAACTGCACGCAGTACTGCAAAAGGTGCTAGTTTTCCGAAACTGCTTTATCACCTTTGGCCTGAGCGTAGAATAACTGTAAGCTCGACTTTATCCATTTTTTCACAAAGCGATCGCTATCACTGAAATCTTTGTGAAGCAATAGTTTTACTTTGTTAACTTTATCAATAATGTGTGACGTGCAAAAGGTATTGACAAAAAAGCCATTAGCCTGTGTGCGATTTCGCAAGTAATCTCAGGCAATATTAAGCGCTAATGGCTTGTTGTTCAACTTCAATAAACTGATTCTGAGGTATATCAAATCTAATGGTGCTAGCTGCCCAGTCTTTGAAATCTGGTGCTAGCCAGACTAACTTGCGTAAAATTTCATCATTGACCCATAACACCAGCGGGAACCGGAACTGTTGGCGAAACTCATTTCGCATAATGTTGGTACTAATGATTAGTTGGTTAATTTCAACTACAGATTCTAAACCCCGTATCATCAAAGCTTCGGGTTGATTAGCACCAATCCCAGTTGTAATAGTTGTATACAATGTGTCTGTCACAGGTGAGAGCAGGATTTCGTGAATGTCAGCTGATGAAAATTCTGTTAACACATTCAGCACTTGCTGCTGTCTTTCAACACAATTACAACAAGCTAATATCAGCGAGAATTCACCACTAGAAACCATCATTGCCCTTGCCAGCCTCTTAGTGGCTGCTGTGCTGCTAGCTGTACCGTTTTCTGAATTACTTAAGGCGATCATTAAAAAATCCTACTTTGAATTTTAAAAATATTTAACCAATATTCAGTTATTGTACTCTATGATTTTTTATTCATAAGTGTTAAGCGGGTAATTTTGATGAGGTTTTTGTCTAATACTAAGCATGATAATACGCATTGTCTAAGGAAAGAGTATATTGTGTATTATCTCACACTCACAATTAAAGGATAATGTAAAGCTAGCATCAAAATCATGTAAGCAAAAGATAATGCAAGCAAAAAGCAGCAGTTAAAAAATTAGCAATTTAATTACACTGTATTCTCATAGATTTTGGCATCCACCATTGGTTAAGTAATTATTTTTTAATAAAAAGTAAAAAAAGCAACCAGTACTCAATTTCACAACAAACATTGGCAAGTGTAAGAAAACTTAAGTTACTAATGGTTTCACGTCGCTTAGGGTAAGCTGCTTACAAATCAATAGACCTCTTGCAAAACCATATTCGGCCAGGTGTAAAGTAGTGAAATGGTATTAGCTAATGCAAAATCTCTCTTCCTGAAGGAGGCAGGAGCCACAAAACAAGAAAATTTGGTGTTCTTATTTTAACCGGAAGCTCGCTTGCGATCGCGGCACTTCTAGAGTAAGGTCAGTTTTGTAGGCAATCGAAAGCCCTAATCCGCTCTTGAGATATTGTTGAACTTGACCATAGCTTTGAAACCCAGATGATTCTTCCAACAGCTGTTTCAAGCGTTCTAAGGCTGAATTTTCCTCGTGATGGACAATTCACTTTTAGTTCTTCTCTGCGAAAAAATTTTTCATAAGTAGGTAGGCGTAATTAAATATAAGAGCAAACCTCACCCTCAATTCCTCTCCGATACTTTGGAGAGGGAAGCCGGAGGCAGGGTGAGGTTTTATATTTAACCCACTTATTTATTTACTCTACATTTTCACTTTGTTGTCGAGCCTCGATAAATTCGCTCCATTTGCTCTGGAGAAAGCACTGTCATTGGAAACCATTCACGTGTGGAGACAGGGAGTTCCTCGGACGATTCAAATCCCCTTTGTTGAGTTTTAGTGAAATGTATTTCCACATTGCTAGGTAAAGTCTCATCTATCTCCGATGGAAGAAGCCGATTTTGGGGTAATACATAGGCATGCTTCTGTGCATCGTATGCCAAAATCTCTCCTGTCTCGATCTGATAAATCCAAGCATAAATACTGATTTGCCCTTGGTGGAGCTTAGAGCGAATTACTGGATAAGTCCGTAAATTTTCAATTTGGGTAAGTACATTCTCAGCAATAATGATTTCTAAGAGTTCTTCCCCTTCGTAGTTGCTATAATTGTCTTTCACCAGTCGTCTGGTTGCCTCTGCATACTTGAGCCAGTCATGTACAAGCGGCATTTCTATCCGCAAACTGTCTAACTTCATTAACCCTTTCATAGCACCACAATGTGAGTGACCACAAACTACAATTTGTTGAATATCTAATGCTTGAATAGCATATTCAATTGTTGCGCCTTCACCGCCATTAGTCGCACCAAATGGCGGAATAATGTTGCCTGCATTGCGGATAACAAATAATTCACCTAACCCAGCTTGTGTAATCAGGTTGGGATCGATACGCGAATCGGAACAAGTAATAAATAGTACTCTGGGCTTTTGTCCATGAGAAAGTTGTTCAAACAGTTCTTCATTGGCTGAAAAATAACTACTTTTGAACTCGCGCAAACCTTTAATCAATTTTTTCATTGCAGTACCTAAATCAACAAGCAAGTAATACTTGAAGTTTTCTGTAAAATTTTAGTTCTCAAATTATAGTAAGCACAGATAGGTTAATAATATCTATCTATGAAATATATTGACTTAATAGCTCGGCTTTTGTCATCGCACCATCGGCTGAGTTAAAGGGTGAAATTTATTCTTATATTGTTTAAGCGGGGTTTCCAAGCTACCCTCTGTGGGCGCAATCTTAAGTTAAATAAATCTACAATTGGTAGGAAATTTGCTAGTTTTCCCTTTTAACTTAGCTAATTTATCATTAAGTACCTAAAAATATTGATGCACAATTTACACAATCTAGCGAAACATATCCATCAGCCAACGCATAAATTCTTCGCCTCGGTATCCTCCATCCATCCAAATAGTGTGCAACCGCTTTACCTGATTTCCCGTATCATGAACTCGTTTGAGGACAGTGAAATGTTAAAAATGTTTCCCGAAATCCCTGAGCCTATTTTATTAACCCAGATTTTTGCCAAGCTTACTTCTTTAGGACGTATTCATCCCGTTTCTACAGGCGTTGAACCCTCGTAAATTGGCAGAGGTATTGGTAAGTAACACAGCATTTTCTGGACTTTTGGTATAGTCGCTCAAACGTACCCGAAAACCTTCATGTTCCAACGAAAAAATCTTTCCTTTCGTGTTTTGTCAAGCGATTATTCCATTTTGAAGATTGTCTGTACCACTGTGAACCTCATGTATGCGTTCCTCGCCGAGATTCTCCGGGAGAAATCCACCTGCTTGCATTTTCCATAACCTGTGGTAAGCGCCGCCAAGTGCCAGCAATTTAGCGTGGGAACCATCTTCGATAATCCGACCTTTGTCGAACACCAAAATCCGGTCTAGATGGACGATGGTAGATAATCGATGAGCTACCACAATGACCGTTTTACCATTCATTGCTAAGTCGAGGGTATCTTGGATCGCTTTTTCGGTGATTGAATCGAGGCTGGAGGTGGCTTCATCTAAAATCAGGATCGGCGCGTCTTTGAGGATTACCCGTGCGATCGCAATTCGCTGCCTCTGCCCTCCAGATAACTTGACACCACGTTCGCCCACCAGAGAATTGTAACCATCCTGACTTTGAATGATGAAATCGTGAGCATTAGCCTTTCGCGCCGCCTCGAAGACTTCCTCATCGGTTGCATCTAAGCGTCCGTAACGAATATTTTCTAGCAAAGTGCGATGGAACAGAGATGGATCTTGAGGAATCAAGCTAATTTGAGCGTGTAGGGCATCCTGAGTCATATCTCGAATATCAACCCCATCAATAATAATCTGTCCAGATTGGGGGTCGAACAAACGCAGAATTAGATTGACAAAGCTAGATTTTCCAGAACCAGAAAAGCCTACTAATCCAACACGCTGTCCCGCTTGAATGGTGACAGAAAGGTTGGTGAAAACTTTCTTCTCTTCTGTGTAGTTGAAATTCACCCGCCGAAATTCAATTTTACCTTGGGTAATTGGGTGGGCGATCGCGCGATCGCAATCCACTAACTCGTGGGGTTGAACGATGATAAAAACACCATTGGCGACATTGCCGATATGTTCAAAAAATTCCAGAAAGCGGCGGCTCAAATTCCGGGCTTCACTGATAATCAATAGCGATAAGCTGGTTGCAACGACGAAATCAGCAGTTGCAATCTTCCCTTGACTCCAGAGGGAGAGTGAATAATATAGGGTACTGATTTTGAGTATGGCTGCCGAAAGGTATTGAAACCAGCGAATTCGCTCCGAGTACCAATTGGATTTTCTCACCTCTTTGATTTCGCGCCTTAATTGCTCGTTCAAATAGCGTCGTTCAAAATCCAAACGAGCAAACAGTCGGCTGCTGGTGAGATTTGTTACCGAATCTACGATGATGCCAGTTGTTTCACTTCTGGCGGCTGCGGCTTTCCGAGAGTAAATTCGGCAGCGAGTTGCCAGCCAGAATGAAATAGTGATGAAGAGAACTGCCCACGCGCCCACGAGTGCAGCTAAGGGAGGATAGGCACGATACAATATCGTCGTGGCGACGCTATACACAACGATTACTGGCATAAATTCAGTAATCAGCATTTGCATCGTCTGGGTAACACCCAGAGAAGTTTCGCTAATTCGATGTGCTAATGCCCCAGAAAAACTGCTGCTCATGTAGCGATGCGAATGGTGTTGCAAGTATGCATATAGCGATCGCACTATATGCTGTCGGTGGATTGGATGAAGAATGGTTTGCAAGAGTCCAGCCGATCGCCCGAATATCACTTCACCTACACTTAAAGCAGTGAAAAGTATTAGGGGTTGCTTAATGGCATCAAAAATGGGCTGGCTATCGCCCGTTGATTTCGTCACGCCTCGGATAATCTCACCAATAGCATAAGGCAACATAATGCCACAGGTTGCGTGTACCATCTCCAGGAACACCATTAACACATACCACCAGCGAAACTGGTTAACGAAATACAAAATGAACCTGAATGGAGTTGATGGCAGGTTTGGTGCATCAGCAGCACGTTGAAAAGATTTGAATTGTCTGGTCTTTTTCGTCATGAGAGGCAATCCACTGTCATTTCCATAATTTCTAACGAAGAGAATCTCCTCTTCGGTATTCAGCTGTTAGGTCGTCTAACTTTTGTTTTAAACTGTCGTCGAGTTTTACTTCTACTGCCTTGAGGTTGTCAGCAAGTTGTTGTGGACGGCTAGCGCCAATGATTGGGGCAGTGATAATGGGATTAGATAAAACCCAAGCTACTGCTAGGGTGGTGAGGGAAAATCCGGCGAGATCCGCGATTGTGCGTAATTCTTCGACAGTATTGAATTCGCGATCGTGCCAGTAGCGTTCTTGATAACGTTCTGCGGCAGCACCTAACGTAAAACGTGTACCAAAGGTGGGGCCTTGAGCGAGAATGTGTTTCCCCGTGAGCAGACCACCCGCTAAGGGATTGTAGGAAATTACACCCAGTCCTTCTTCTTTAGCTAGGGGCAATAGTTCTCGCTCAATTTCGCGGAACAACAGGTTGTAGCGGGGCTGAATTGAGACGAACTTGGTTAGATTGCGTGTTTCGGCGCGACCCAAGGCGCGGGCGAGTCGGTAGGCTAAGAAGTTGGAAACCCCAATGTAGCGTACCTTGCCAGCACGAACTATCGCGTCCAGCGCTTCCAGGGTTTCATCGAGAGGAGTGGAAGCATCGTCGGAGTGCAATTGGTACAGGTCGATATAGTCGGTTCCCAAACGTTGTAGGGAAGCATCGATCGCATCTAGAATATGTTTGCGCGAAGCACCCTGATCCCAAGGTGCAGGGCCAACCCGGCCGACGCACTTGGTAGCTAAAATAAAATGTTCGCGTTTGCCTTTGAGCCAGCGCCCAATTATTTCTTCGGTACGCCCAGCAGTAGTAAGTCCCCCGCCAAGTGGATAAACATCAGCTGTATCTAAAAAGTTTATTCCGCCATCGGCTGCGGTGTCGAGGATATCTCTAGAAGTTTCTTCGTCAGTCTGCAAACCAAAGGTCATAGTGCCGAGACAGAGACGCGAAACGGTCAATCCAGTTTTACCGAGATTAGTAGTTGGTAAAGTCATAAAAATGTTGTTGATTGAGAAAGTTTTGAAATTTTTAAATAGAATGCAATGCGATGTGCGTTCCGCCCCGCTTTGCTAACGCAAAATTAAAAGCCTATAGGACACATCGACTAAGCCATGATTATCCCGATGTCGGCATTTTTAAGGTGTGAACCAATTTAACCAACCTTCCCAGTTTTGGACGATCGCAGCAAATTCTGCATAACCATCAGCTTTTGGGTGAGCGCCGTCATTAGCTTTTGCTTCCGCTAGCCAGATCGGTGACTTCACCAAACTAGAAAACACATTAAGATAAGGAACATCTAGTTCATTACAAACCAACGCGAATTCCTTTGACAGATTTGCAAGAATTTGATTTCTTTTTTCTTGATCGAGATCACCACAGGGTGGCGGACTAACCATCAAGATCGGATAGAGTTGCTTTGCTTGGCTTAAGATATTGCGAGCATTTGCGATCGACTCTGAAAGTTCGATTCCTTGCTGTTTACCCGCCCATCCTGAATCATTTGCCCCGAAAGAAAACACTACTCGACCATCAGATTCTTTTGGGAGACGATAGGAGACTTCCGAGTACCAACGTTGTTTGAGATACCGACTTGTCTCTGCCCGCACCCCCAAGTTGTAATGGGTGATAGCGTATCCTCTTGACTCAGCATTGCGGCACACTCTACCTGTCCAACCTAGAAACTCTGGATCGCCTGTGCCATTGACAAAGGATTCACCAATAAAACAAATTCTGATTTCTTTGCGAGAATCTGACATAATTCAACTGAATTTTACCGAAATAGTTCGGTTTTGGTTTGAGAAGAAGCATTATGTTCATGATTCTAGTGGTCTGCCAACCCAAAAATGCAGGGTGAGGGCTGGGTAAAGGGGAAGGTGGGGCCCCCTCTGGGGATAAGGGGCGGGGGTACTGGGTTTGGGATTTAAAACCTTTCCCCTTTCCCCTTTACCCTTTACCCCGCCAAGTCACGAAAGCGAACTACTAGAAGATATTAATATATTGTTATGTTAGGCAGGCAAGACGCTGCCTATCTCACTGAATATTGCAAGTTAGTTTTTGAACATTTCACCTCAAGCGACTACAGAAATTTCACGTCGGTTCTGGGAAATTAGCCATTGTTGTAACTTCGGATCGCCGTATACCTCATCTGCAATAAAATGATCGCCTTCTGGTAGCACTGTCAAATCAACTTTTCCGCCTACTTTGCGTAAGCGCTCAACAAAATGCTCTGTGTCCTCAATTGGGAGATTTTTGTCTTGTCCACCTTGGAATATCTGAACGGGAATGTCTTTGAGTGCAGCTAGTTCGCTTTCTCCTAATGTCTTGGGTACACGTCCAGATACAGGTACTAGTCCTGCGAAGCGATCGCTCTGCAAAGCCGCGATATGCCAGATACCGGCCGAGCCTAAGCTGAACCCGGCTAATATCACCCGCGCTGGATCGACGGGCTGGGAAGCGATCAGTTCATCAAGTAAAGCAAGTACATCATCTGCTCGATCTGCCCAAGTCTGTTCTTCTGGAATCTGGGGTGCGGCGAAGACATAAGGTAATGAGTCGGATAAATCTACGAAACGAGGTAGACCCCATTTCAGCAGCACATTCAGATCCGTTCCGCGATCGCGTCCTCCGTGCAGAAACAAAACTAAGGGTGCAGGTTGCTTGGCATTATCAGAAACAGGCGAGAAAAGATAAGGCAAGGAACCATTACTGGTGTCGTGGGAACGTTGTTCAACTGGCATACTTGTGACTCCTAATTTAATTGGGAATTGGGCATGGGGCATTGGGCATTGATTATTTATCCTCATCTCCCCCCCCACGCCCTCATGTCGGCTTTTACGCCACTACCAGACTCTTGTCTACTTGTTTAAATTCGGTGTTACCGACTTTGGATTCGATCGCAGTACCCTTGAAGAAATCGGGGTTTGCTTGGGTGTAAAACTTGTAGGGATTAGCGAATACATAAGATTTAAAGTCGGCTTCGGAAATAACGCCTTCTTGAACTAAATCCCAGCTTTCAGCCAAGGGGGAAGTCAAGTCTGGTACATCCCAGTGACCAACATCGGAGGAATAGATGGCGTTGATCTTGACTCCCAACGGATTGGCTTTATCGTTGAATGCCGTAGCAATTGTGCGATCGTCTGACTCGGAACCAAAGAAGAAACTATTTACCCAGCGATCGCGGATATCTTCAATTGTTTCAATCCCTGCTGCGGCAAAATCGTCCAATTCGCTACCAATGGGCGCACGGCTATGACGGCTAAATGAAGCTCCTAGTACAGTTTTGGTCAATTCGTCCTTGTCGAGGGAATGCCCTTGAGTAACTTCTGCACCATAGCGTTCAAATATTTCAAATAGCTCATCAGCATTTGTCAATGCTGGATTGTAGTTTTCCAATGCCTTGATATTGCGCTTCAAGAACCGATCTACCAAATGGATGTAGACACGCGCACCCCAATCTGCCCCACCTTCTAGCATCGCTACACGCAACTGGGGAAAACGCTTGGTAACACCACCGAAGAACAACGCTTTAGCAAAGGCTTCTGAACCATCGGCAAAGTGACCGATATGGTTGTTCATGTAGTTACTGATGGAGGAGCGTCCAGTCCAACCCTGACTGCCGTAATGGGTGGTGACGGGTACGCCTAATTCCACGACTTTCGCCCAGAAGGGATCGTAGTCGTATTCACTATCTAATCCGTAGAAGTCGATATAAGAAGCATACTTGGCGATTTCGGGGAATTTATCGGCTGGATATTTATCAGCGATCGCTTTAATCGGTCGCTTCACTCCGCCAGTGATATTAATTACTTTCAAACCAAGTGTTTTTACTGCAAACTCTAGCTCCTCAATGCCTTCTTGGGGAGTAGTTAAGGGAATACCAGCTACCGGTGTCAGGCGATCGCTATATTTCCGATAAATATCAGCATGATAGTGATTGACTGCACGTTGCAGCGCCTGACGATTCTCTGCACTTGCTCCAGCTGGTGCTAGGACATTATTCGGAAACAGCACCGAATAGTCCGATCCTTGCTCCGCTTGACGCTCATATAGCAGTCCGGGCAGGGTGTAAGTAGCTAAATCCAGTGTGTTTTTGGTCACTCTGGCCCACCAAGGCGATCGGATTGTCCGGTTGTATTGACGTTCTTCAGGGGTTTGTTGATACCAGTCTTTACCGTTGCTTTTGGAGTTGAGACGGGAGGCTTCGGTTTTACGTAACTCGTCTACGAGTTTCACGCCACCGTACTGGGCGATGTAATCTTCAAAAGCTGGGGTGAAATCATTGGTGTGAACGTCGGTGTCGATTACTGGATAATCAAGGGTTGCTCTGATTGCGGCGGAACGTGAGGTTTTTAATCGGCTGTATTCAGTCATGTTTTTTCCTTTAAAAAATTACAAGGTTTTCTCTAGCATCAATGCTGCTATTGACGAATAGATTTTCTGTAGAGACGGCAATTTATCGCGTCTTTAACTAGGATTTCAAGTTCCGTAGGGCGGCGATCTACAGAAGGTGCAGTTTAAAAGGTATGGTTTAACCATCTGTGAAAAATTTATTTACGCCAACACAAGACTCTTATCCACTTGTTTTGCAGCAAAACGATTGACTGGACGACGCAACCCTAAATTTTCACGCAAAGTACTGGCCTCGTATTCGGTACGGAACAATCCGCGTTTTTGCAAGATCGGAACAACCAGGTTAACGAATTCATCTAATCCTGTGGGGAGGATTGGCGGCATAATATTAAAGCCATCTGCTGCACCGTTGTTGAACCATTCTTCTAACTGGTCGGCAATGGTTTCGGGAGTACCAAGTATGGTGCGATGTCCTCGTGCAGTGGCAAGAGAGAGATACAACTGACGCAGTGTGAGAGTGTTACGAGTCGCCAAATCTCTGACTAGTTTGAGACGACTTTTGTTAGTGTTGGTGTCGCTAGGCAATTCAGGAGCCACATCATCTAAAGAATATTTAGATAGATCCACACCTTTGTAATAGTTCTTTAAAATTCCCCAAGCGACATCGGGATGAATCAAAGATTGCAGGAATTCGTACTTCTCTTGAGCTTCTGCTTCAGTACGGCCAATGATTGGGAAAGCACCAGGCATAATTTTAAGATCGTCTGGCGATCGCCCATATTGTGCTAGTCTCCCTTTGACATCAGCATAAAATTCTTGGGCATCAGCTAGGGTTTGATTGGCAGTGAAAATCACCTCGGCGGTACGTGCAGCTAAGTCCCGCCCCGATTCTGAGGCTCCAGCTTGAACAATCACGGGGTAGCCTTGAGGCGGACGACCGACGTTCAAAGGGCCTTGTACAGAAAAATATTTGCCCTTGTGGTTGAGTGTATGCAGTTTATCTGGGTCGAAATAGACACCAGATTCTTTGTCACGGATGAAAGCATCATCTTCCCAGCTATCCCACAGTCCTTTCACCACTTCCACAAATTCTTCGGCGCGTTCATAACGCTGGCTATGTTCTGGGTGATGCTCAAGTCCGAAATTACGGGCAGCGTTCTCATTGCCTGTGGTCACTACATTCCAGCCCGCGCGGCCGTTACTCAAGTAGTCCAAAGAGGCAAACTTCCGAGCTAGGGTGTAGGGTTCTTCATAAGTAGTCGAAGCGGTGGAAATGAAGCCGATATTTTGGGTAACGGAGGACAAGGCCGAGAAGAGAGTGACCGGCTCGAAATGAGCAATTTTACCGTTACGATACTGAGTTTCTGGAGAGCCACCCCAGACTCCTGGACTATCTGCGAGAAAAACTGCATCAAACAAGCCGCGTTGGGCAGTCTGGGTAATTTCCTTGTAATGCTCGAAATTCAATCCAGCATCTGCTTGTGCATCGGGGTGTCGCCAAGAGGAAACATGATGACCGGTGGCTTGAATGAATGCACCTAAACGAAACTTGCGTGTTGTACTCATGCTTTTTCTTTTCTATAGTTGATTGCTGATTTGCGTATAACTAATGGTTTTTTATGTAACCTCAGCGTGCGATCGCAAGGCTTTGGCTTTTTCCTAACTGTTTGTCAAATTATGGCTACGTGGCAAATGTCTGATGAGTAGACAACAATATGCTTACTTTCAACTACTGACATCCAGCAAAAAAAGACTCTGATGGCAGATTACTCAAATCTTTCCATACAAAGCTTTTGGCTAGCATTTACTGCTAACTCAATACTGAAATGTAATAATTGAATGCTTTCAAAGCAACTAAATTTACGCTTCAGTTGCTTTACATGGAATGAAATAACCAAACTGTCTGTAAGTTAGGTTAATAGCACAGCAATAAGGTTGCTGCTGCTTGGCGCTCGAACTACCATAAATTTATGTAGCAATTTTACTTTGCAGATAGAGTCTACACGATTGCATACAAAAAAATATGTACTGACCAACACAATATCATGAAATACTAATTATTAGATTATCTAATATTAAGTATTGCAAACTAATTGTTTGCGATCGCAATTGGGGCAGATATAACGTACCTGACACTTAGTATTTGAACTGGATGAATCCACCTTTAATATTTGTGAACAATGCCCAATGCCCAATGCCCAATGCCCAATGCCCAAAACTTTGTATGCTGAATTAATAGGTCTTAATAAATAGTTCTTTTAAAACTGGTGCAAGAAGATTTTAGGCTAATTGTTGATTTAGTTTTAGTTTTGGGCGTTGCAGCCTGTGGCGGACTGCTGGCAGCACTTTTACGACAACCCGTGCTGCTAGGCTATCTCATCGGCGGGATGATTATCGGGCCAGCCGGACTGGGATTGATTAAAGAAGTTATTCAAGTAGAGACTCTGGCACAGTTTGGGGTTGCCTTTTTGTTATTCGCCTTGGGTGTGGAATTTTCCTTTGCGGAACTCAAGAAAGTAAAAGCGATCGCTCTTGGTGGAGGTGGACTCCAGATTGCTTTAACGATTTTGGTAACAGTTGTGGTGTGCGGTTTAAGCGGGGCTTGGGGAGCTTTACCCGCTAAGGGGATGTTTTTGGGCTGCATTCTTTCCTTGTCTTCCACGGCGGTTGTCCTCAAGTGCTTGATGGAACGCAATGAAACAGAAACCCCTCACGGACAAGTGATGCTGGGAATTTTGGTAGTACAGGACTTGGCACTAGGATTGATGTTAGCAGTTTTACCAGCCCTTAACCAACCAGCAGAAACTATTGGCATCGCCGTACTGACAGCGCTACTGTGGATTGCTTTATTTGCTGCTGGTGCGGTAGCTGCGGGGATGTGGATAATACCGCCTTTGTTGCAACTGTTAGCCCGTACCGAAAGCCGAGAATTATTTTTATTAGGGGTTGTAGCCTTATGTTTGGGCATTGCCCTGTTGACAGAGCATTTGGGGCTGTCCATTGAAATGGGGGCATTTGTCGCGGGTTTGATGATTTCTGAGGTGGAGTACGCCGATCAAACCCTGACTTATGTGGAACCTCTGCGAGATATCTTTGCCAGTTTATTTTTTGCCGCCATTGGGATGTTAATTGACCCAGTGTTTTTGTGGAACAACCTAGAATTGATTTTAGGGTTGGTGGCGCTAGTTTTCGTAGGTAAATTTTTGATTGTCACCCCCTTAGTGAAACTATTCCGCTACCCTTTAAAAACAGCCATAATCGCCGGTTTGGGACTGGCACAAATTGGAGAATTTTCCTTTGTTCTGGCTAGTGAGGGGCAATCTTTAGGGTTGGTGTCCCGCCAGGTATACTTATTAATTTTGGGAACCACCGCAGTTACTCTCATGCTGACTCCCTTTGTATTGCGGTTAGTGCCATTTTTATTTAACCTTGCCGAATCAATGCCTTGGTTGAAACCGTACTTAGAAGAACAAGAAGCGCTCGATGTATCAGAAGATTTGCCCTTTAAAGACCATGTAGTAGTCTGTGGCTATGGGCGAGTCGGCAAGAATTTGGTGAAGTTGTTGCTGCAACATGATTTACCTGTGGTGGTAATTGACCAATCAGAGAGGAGAATTCAGCAGTTACGTGAGGCTGGGGTGTCTTATGTTTATGGCAATTGCGTCAGTTTACATGTTCTGGAAACCGCGGGCGTGAATCATGCCAAAGGAATGGCGATCGCACTCCCCGATCCCATAAGTACCCGTCTTTGCTTAAAACGCGCTCTGGAATTGCGCCCAGAATTAGATTTGGTTGTCCGTGCTACCCAGGATAAAAATATTGAAGTGCTGTATCAATTGGGAGCCAAAGAAGTTGTGCAACCAGAGTTTGAAGCCAGCTTAGAAATGGCAACTCATTTATTAACTAGCTTAGGCTTGTTGTCGCCCGATGTAGTCCAAAAGGAAATGCAGCAAATCCGCAACGATCATTATTTAGATTTTCGGCCAGAACGTTCTGCAACTGAAGTTGCTCGTGATTTACGTCAAGCGACTCGCGATCTAAATCAGCGCTGGTATCCTCTGCCGGATTATTCGCCTTTAATTGGCATGACTATAGAAGAAGCAGATATGCGCTACTTAACAGGAGCGAGTTTGATGGCGATTCGCCGCGCTAACGGCGATGAAATCGATTATCCCAAGAATCAAACCAAATTGGAAACAGGCGATCGCCTCTTAGTAGTGGGAGCAGATGAAGAATTAGCAGCTTTAGCAGAATTCGCTAAGGGACAGGCGGCGGTTCCTGGAGAAAATAGTGCCTGCCAGTGGGTTACAGTCAATGCAGATGCGCCGACACTAGGAAAAACCCTTGCAGATTTAGATAGCAAGCAATTTGGAGTACAGATACAGGCGATCCGGCGAGATGGTAAATTTATCCGCTATCCCGATGGTGGCATGGATTTGCAAGTCGGCGACCAAGTATTATTATGTGGTAGCTTGACAGGTTTGAGTCAACTAGAACAGTTATTTGCGATCGCCAGTTCAGTACCCCTTTCTCTTGCAGTAGCGAAAGCTGCTGAGGCCGAAGCGCTCAAAGAGTTTCTACCTGCGGATACTGTGATTGATTGATAATCCACTGGCACGAGTAAGTGGCTCAATCTAGCGATCGCGTCGCATCTTTCAGACTACCTACTTAGAAAAACTTGAACTAATTTTAGATAGTCCCCCAATACGGTTTGGTTAAAGGGGAAGGGGAAAGGTTTTGAATACATCCTTTACCCTTTACCCGCAAACCCATTCCCCAAACCACAAGGAAAATGAAAAATAGACCTCTTGCAAAAGTGCAAAAAGCACTTTTCTGGGGAAAGGGAAAAGGTTAAAGGGGAAAGGGAAAATAACAAACCTTTCCCCCTTCCCCCTTCCCCTTTTCCCGACTTTTGCAAGAAGTCTAATGCTTATCCGAAACGTATTGCCCAGTCCCTTGCTATAAAAGTAGAAAACTGGCTCGAACCTCGCTAAAAAATTAGCCCTCTCCTTGTAAGTAAGGAAAAGGCTGAATTAATCTTAAAATACTTCCTAATTTTCCGGTTGAATTACGAATTACGAATTACGAATTACGAATTAATATCCGCCTTCTTCTTCGTATTCTGGCTGTCTTTCCTTAACTTTCTTAGGAATATTCACAGGCTTCGGCTCATCTTCCCAAGCATCGCCGTCTACGTCGTCATAATCATCGTATTCATCAACATAAGGCTTGCTATAAGGCTTGGCTTCATACTTTAGCGGCTGAGGTTGTTGATACTTGTCGCTACCTGTTGCTTCACTCCAGTTATCTTCTTCCTCATCTTCTTCGTATTGAATAGATTCATACTGCCGCGCCTTCATTACCTGACGCTGTGGCCTTTCTTCTTCCACATAGTCTTCTGTCCATTCCTCTTCCCGCGCTACAGGTTCGGGGGCGCGAACTTTTTGTCTCGGTGGCTGCAATGGCACTCCACTAGGCAGTTGATTAGCTGGTGCAACTTGGCGTGGTGGAGTATAGCCGTAGTCTTCTTCTGCATCCCTCTCCCACGGTGCTTTGCCGATACCCAAACGCTCTAGTAAACCAGTTGTCAACTGATTCACCCGTTCTTCGGCTCCTTCAAACACAATCAACCGATTGGGGCCAGTACTGACAATTTCATCTACTGAGAACTCGTAAGTACTCAAAAATTGATCGGGAATTTGGGGCAATCCTAAAGAAGCGATGACTATGGAGTTAAGCTTCCCGGTTTCGCCGTTGAATTTGAAGCCCCGAACTTTACCTAGTACTTCACCTGTTTCTGTAATTACTTCCCAGTTAATCAGATTGCTGAGAGATTCAACTTCGATATCTTCAATGACATCTTCGTTATCAACTAAGATAACATCACCGATCTGGCTGATGTTGTTGAGGTACATATAGCGCGGTATGCCCGAAATGGAGATCAGGCTGTCTCGCAAACCAAGAGCCACTACCTCTCGTTGATCAATATCAACCCAGACTTGACTGATGATGCCTAGCCGCTTGCCGTTGTCGCGGGTGATCACCTGAGTGTTTAATATATCGGAACGTCTAATTATCTGTTCGGAGGTCATTCTATACCGAGTCCTGATCTCGAATCCGGTTTGTCTATACACTATTATTAACAAAAACTCAAGCAGATGTATTGGATGATTGTAATTTAATCCCCAAAACTTGAGTGTAAGCTCCTCGTGCTTGAGTAACGCCAATTGTGCGTTCGGCTGATTCTATCATCGGACGACGCAAACTCACAACTATAAATTGCGCTTGTTGCGACTGTTGCTTAATCATTTTAGCTAATCGTTCTACGTTTGCCCCATCTAAGAACATATCCACTTCATCAAAGGCGTAAAAGGGCGATGGGCGGTAGCGTTGGAGGGCAAAGATAAAGCTCAAGGCTGTAAGTGATTTTTCTCCCCCAGACATGGAAGCTAGGCGCTGTACGGGTTTACCTTTGGGGTGAGCGACTAAATTTAGTCCACTGCTAAAGGGATCTTCGGGATTTTCGAGTTGTAAAAAGCCGTCGCCGTCGGAAAGAATGGCAAAAATTGATTGAAAGTTTTCGTTAACAGCATCGAAAGCCTCTTTAAAGGCAAGTTGCCGTAATGTAGTAAAGTTTTCAATCCGCAAAAGTAATTCGGTGCGTTCCCCTTCTAGTGTCTCTAATTTTTGCGTCAGTTCTTGGAGACGGTTTTGAGTGCGTTCGTATTCTTCCAACGCCAGCATATTAACAGGTTCCATTGCCTGTAAGCGTTTGGTAAGCGATCGCAATTCTTTTTGCAATTCTTCTAAATCTACCTTATCTGGAACCTCTGGCAAGGGATTTGGTAATTCTGCTCCCACATCCCGTAACTGGCTTTGCAGTGCAATTAGTTCTTCCCGCCGCTTCTCTTGGGTTTCTTTGAGTTTTTCGATTTCCCATTGCAATTGTTGTTGGCGTAAAAGGTGCGATCGCACTTCCTGTTCTGTTGCGTCGCGTTTTTGTTTTTCTTCTCCTAAATTTTGCTCCATTTGACTTAACGATAAACGGGTTTGGGTGATTTGGTCGTCTATCGTTGTGATTTGGCTCAAGACGCGATGAATCGCGTCTCTACAAGAGGTTTGTTGGGTTTCGTATTCGGTGATGCGGGTTTCTGCTTCTTGGATTTTTTCTTGCGATCGCTGTTGCTGATTTTCCAAATTTTTTAATCTTTGTTCGGCTTCGCGTAATGTTGTCTCGCGTTGTTGTAATTGTTGCTCTTGAGTTTTAATTGTCGCCTGGATTTGTTGCCATTCACTGGGGGTTTGGGATGCTTCTAACTCGGCTAAAGCGTGTCGCAATTGTTGCAATCGAGTTTCTTGCCCCGGTAATTCCCGATCTAAGATTTCTAATCGGGATTGAGCGGTGGCTAATTTTTCGGTGTTTTGGGCGAGTTGCGATCGCGTCCCCTCTAATTGCGCTGTTAAATTCTTAATGTCTTTCTGCAACTGTTCCAATTGCAACTGCTGTTCGCGCCGCGCCTGACGCGCTTCTGCGAGTTCTTGGGTGAGTTTTTTGGTTCTGGCTGACAAAGTTGCGATCGCTTCTGTACAACGCTCTAAAACTCGTTCGATATCCACCAAACGACTTCTTAAAGCGATCGCTTCATCAGATTCCGCCGCTTCACCAGTACCAAACCGCAAGGCTGAACGTTGGGTGTTGCTACCACCAGTCATTGCACCGCTAGTTTCTAACAACTCACCGTCTAAAGTAACGATGCGATACAATCCTAAATTTTTCCGCGCCGTCTCCAGGCTGGAAAATACGACTGTGTTACCGAAAACATAGCTGAATACATCTTTGTAACGGCGATCGCAATCAACTAAATTAACAGCATAGTTAACGAAGCCACTGGCAAAACGCAGGGTTGCATCTTGAGTAAATTTAGGAGCGTGAATTTTATTAAGTGGTAAAAAAGTCGCTCTCCCAGCACGCTTCTGTTTGAGCAGTTCAATCCCGGCGGCGGCTACACCATCATCTTCTACCACAATATGTCCCAAGCGTCCACCGGCAGCCATTTCTAAAGCTAGCTGATGGCGGGGTTCCACTTTTCCTAACTGCACAACTAAGCCACAAAGTCCAGGCATTCCCGATTGTAAAATAACTTTGCTCGCTTGGGTTCCTTGGACTTCTTGCTGTGCTTGCGTTTGCGCCTCTATTTTATCCAATTGGCGTTGTTTTTCCCGTTGTTCAGAAAGTAACCGCTTTTGGGTTTCCTGTTGGATTTGTAATTCTTGTTCTGTGGCTGAGAGATTTTGGGCTAAATTTTGGATGGGTTCGCTAGAGGTGTTAAATTCTGTTTCAATTTGACTACATTCAGTTTGTTTTTGGGCTAATAGGGGTTCGTCGCGTTCAATTAGCTGGGTTTGCTCTGAAATTAATTGCTGTAACTGATTATTGCGTTCTGTTAGTTGTGCTTTTTCTGTGCGTTGGGGTTCGAGAGTTTGCAGCAGAGTTTCAATTTGACGGTTGAATGCCGTTTGTTGCTGCACCCACGCTTCGGAAGCTGAGGCGATTTCGGCGGCGGCTTCGCGGGAGGTTTCTAAGGCTTGATGCGCTTCGTTTCTTTGTTGTGAAGAAGACGCGATGAATCGCGTCTCTACAATTTGGGTTTCGGCAATTTCTTCTAGGGAATGACGGTGTTTTTGAATTTCTTGCTGAGTTTGAAGCAGACGTTTGGCGGTTTCTTGGGAAGCTGTTTCTAATTCTGTTAGCTGACGCTGGAGTTGTTTTCGTTCTGCTTCTTGGGTGGCGAGGGTAGATTGTACTGCCAAAAGTTTATCTTCTCCCAATGCTTTGACATGGGCATTGAGTTGTTCGAGTTCAGCAGTTTTTTGGACGATTTCGGAATTTAGATTTGTGAGTTGGGTTGAGAGTTCACTAGAATTGCGATCGCCTGTTTGAATTTCGTGAACTAACTTTTCTTGTTGTGCTTGTAGCGATCGCCATGATAGTACAGCTTCCCAAGATTGTTTCGCTAAAAATTCTGTGCGGAGTTTTTGATATTTCTCAGCTTTTGCCCGATCTTGGGAAAGGCGATCGCGTTGTGCAGTTAATTCTGTCTCAATAATCCGACAGCTGTCTTCTTTTTCCTTAACCTCATCTAAAGTTGATTTGGCTTGAATGATTTTGCGATCGAACGCCGCCACTCCTGCCAATTCATCAATAATTTCTCGCCGTTCCCGCGCATTCATCGAGATAATGCTGGTGACATCTCCTTGCAGCACAACGTTGTAGCCTTCAGGATAAACCCGCAGGTTACTTAATTCCTCATGTAATTCCGTCAGGGTGCAAGAGACACCATTGATATAGTAATTTGACGTGTAACTTCCTTGGTGAGTGACACGCAGCCTTCTAGTGACACTCCACTCTGCTGATTTGGAATTTTGGACTTCGGATTTTGGATTTTCTTCCTCTGCTTCCTCAACTGTCTCTACATCTTCTTCACTTTGCACCTTTGCGGTTTTGGGTAAGATATCCTCCCCCGACAAATCAAACGTTACAGTGACGCTAGCTTCAATAGAAGCCCGTCCTTTAGATGTTTGGGTGTTATTTACCAAATCTGGCAAGCGATCGGCTCGCATTCCCTTAGAACTGGAGAGTCCGAGGCAAAATAGCAGTGCATCGAGAATGTTAGATTTACCCGAACCATTTGGCCCAGATATGACAGTACACCCCGGCAGCAAAGGGACTGAGGTAGTACCGCCGAAGGATTTGAAGTTGGTAAGTTCCACGCGCTTGATATGAACCATAGGCGCTGGTTAACTGGGCTAATGAAGAACAAGTGTATCAAGTAATTAAAAATTCGCAAGAGGGTAGCGGAAAATTAGGGATTATCAAACCGCACGAGGCAAGAGACGCAGAGAAAGGAGGAAAGTTGAGTAAAGACTGGACTTAATTAATAATGTATATTAATTAACTAGTGCTTATGTTGTAAATATGCAGCCACGTAACTCGCAGCTAATCTGGCTATTTATTATTGCTTTGCTGACTGTACTCGTTAATAATTGTCTGAGTTTGCTTCTCAATGAACTATCAGACAGATATAAATGGAAAGATGTAATTCCAAATTATGTAATCTGGCTGCTAGCTTTCATGATGTCGGTGCTGTTTGCTTATTTAAGCTGGCTAATTCAGAATAATAGCAACAGTGGGACACAAAGACCTATTAACAGAGTTACTCCCCAATTACTCAAAGATTCACGAGGTAAGTTTTTAAGGGTTTTAAAAGGGGATATTGAGGAACGGCTAGAAAAATTGTTGTACAACAACACAGTTTTCATTCCCCTTAATATAGAACAACTAGGGAATCAGTCACCACTTCCCCAGGCAGTGAATCAAAACAAACAAGTCAATCCCCTATTAACTGTAATTAAACCTTTTTTATCTTGGATAAGCAATGGACAAAATACTCCTTTGCCTCCAGAAACAAAAATTGTTGATATTTTTAGTCAAGAAGAAGGTAAGTTATTAATTTTGGGTACACCAGGTTCAGGCAAAACAACATTGCTTCTGCAACTGGCAAAGGAATTGATCGCGACTGCTGAAGTCGATGAAAATAAACCTATCCCGGTGGTGTTTGAACTAACTAACTGGCAAAAGAAACAAAAAATTACTGATTGGCTAGTAGAGCAACTCAAATATCAATATAGCATCTCTGAAGATATTGCTAAAGAATGGCTCAATACTAATCAAATTTTGCCTTTTTTTGATGGTTTAGATGAATTGAAAGAAGATCAAGTAGAGTGTATTCATGCTATTAATAATTTTATCAATCAAGAGCCTCAACCGCTCCATTTAGTTGTTTGCTGTCGCTCCCAAGAATACGATAGTGGTAATACACTGCTGCGGCTGAATGCAGTATGTGTCCAACCGTTAAACCAATCTCAGATTGAAGTATATTTTAGTCTTGCAAATCGTTCATATTTGTGGAATGGAATTAAAAGCAACCCTGATTTATTGGAGTTAGCACAGTCGCCTCTGCTGTTGAAGTTTATGGTAGAGGCTTATAAACAAGCCCCAGCTAGAAAATTGCAAAACTTCAGTTCTCCTGAAGCCTGTTGTCAGTCTTATCTTGATGATTTATTCGATGCTTATATCAAAGTTAAGTTAGATGAGACACAACCAAGCAAGTTATATAAAGTAGGAAAAGAGCCAAGTAAAGAAAATACTAAGTTTTGGTTAGTGTGGTTGGCTAAGAAGCTAAAAGATAATAAGCAGACAGAGTTTTTAATTGAAAAAATGCAGCCTCATTTATTAGATAATTTTTTATCAAAATTCCTATATGGGCTGATTATTGGGCTGATTACTGGGCTGATTCTTGGGCTGATTACTTGGCTGATTTTTGGGCTGATTTTTGGGCTGATTATTGGGCTGATTCTTGGGCTGATTACTGGGCTGGATGATAAAAGTATAGAACCTCAAGAGGCCTTCCAAATATCTTGGTTAAAAATAAAAGATAATTGGAAAAAAATAATTGAATTGCTGATTTTTTGGCTAATTATTGGGCTGATTACTGGGCTGATTTTTGGGCTGATTACTGGTATTATAATTAGTAACCTGATTTCTGGATTGATTATTGGGCTGATTGTTGGCCTGATTATGGGGCTAATTAATGGGCTAGAAGCTGATATAAAAAACAGAACAATTCCCAACCAAGGTATTTGGAAATCTGCCAAAAATGGTTTAATTATTGCCATGATTACTTTTCCTATTTTGACCATGACTAATATACAGATTAGGCTAATTCGAGGAATAAGGTTTGAAGCAATCGAAATTCTGATTATTGGCCTTGTTTTAGGTTTGGCACTTGGATTTAATTTTGGAGGTCTTTCTGTCATCCAACATTGTATTCTGCGCTTTATTCTCTGGCGTAATGGCTCTATTCCCTGGAACTATGCCAACTTCCTTGGCTATGCGGCTGAACGAGGGTTTATCATCCAAGTTGGTGGGCGCTATCGCTTCAAACACGACTTGTTACGGGAGCATTTCGCCAAGCTTTGATAGTGGGTATTCCTCAGAGTGCAACTTTATTCTCAAAAACAGGACTTACGCAGATGTAAGTCCTGTTTGGCTTTGATGCCGATGTTAACTGAAAGATTCAGTTATTCTTTTATGGCTTTTTCACAGCTTCAACTTTTGCTTCTATCTTCACCGTCTTCACACCTTGAACTTCTTTAGCCAAGGTTTCAGCCTTCTTAAGTTCTTCAGCAGAAGTCGCTGTGCCTTTGAGGATGATTTCACCCTCTTTGTTTTCAACTTGTAACTTATTGCCTGGTAAGCCTTTATTCAACTTGGTGCTAACTTCAGTTTTTAAATCGCTCTTAACTTTTGTTGCTGCCGTTTTTTCAGAACTGGTTTTAACTTTAGTATCTGTGCCAGCTGCTAAAGGAGTTGTTTGTATTGCTGGAAGTTTGGCAGTTTCATTTGTCACAGAAGCTGGTTTTGCTGGTACTTGAGCAGCTTCATTAGTAGTGCTAGGAGTTTCCGAACCAGTTTTAGGAGCCTCTTGGCAGCCAAAAGTACCAACTACCAAAATGCTACTAACTAGTAATAGAATTAGCTTTTTCATTATCTATCTCCGAATTGATTACTGGAAGCAATTAATTTGTGTGTCATGGTGAGGAGCAGATGTTAAAAAGCAATTAAATGTGAAGTAGCAAAAGTGCCTAAGCAATAACTCAGGCTACTGAAAATTGAAGCTTGGACAATTCTTGAGGCTAAGATTTTGCAGCCATTTTTGAGAAGCGCCAACTCAATTTTCTTGACGGTTGCTAATTAGGATAAGTCTGCATACGGTCTGAAGCTCCTATGAATTTCATGTAGATGCTGAGGAGCTTTTTGAATGATAGACTATGCAGCCTTATACTAGTGACTCATTTTATCAGATTTAAGTCAGTTTGGCGATGTCTACGCTTATGCAACTCAAAAGATCAGCGTTTTTGCAATTCCATGCCAGCAAAATTACCAACAAAATGTTACTTTAGAAAACTATGGCTTATTTACAATGCCTTAAATATCAGGGAATATTAGCCAATGCCATACCTTACTTCCGTCAGCGAAATTAGTGCCATTGTTGCTGAATATACCAACGCAAAAACGCTGTGGATAGATACAGAAGTAGCCGACTATAAAAGTCGTAATCCTAGACTATCGCTGATTCAGGTATTAGACGATCCTCAAGATATGAGTGGCGATCGCGTCTACCTTTTAGATGTCCTAGATAAGCCTGATATTATAGCTGAATTTATTGAAAAAATTATGATGAATTCAGCTATTGAAAAAGTTTTTCACAATGCCAGTTACGATCTAAAATTTCTCAGTAACAAGAAAGCCAAAAATATTACTTGCACTCTGGAAATGGCAAAAAAAATTCCCTACTATCTCTTGCCATTACCTAATTACCAACTCAAAACCATAGCTACCGCACTTTGTAGCTTTAATAATATCGACAAACAAGAACAAACAAGCGATTGGGCAAAACGCCCCCTAACTGAAGAACAGATAGAGTATGCTTACTTAGATTGTATTTATCTTGCTCAAATCCACTTAAATTTGTTAGGTTTACAAGCCCAAGCTAGCCCGGAACCTGCCACAGAAGATTTAATATCACTAAGTACTAGATATTCACAAATTGAGCAACAATACAAGTTGTTGAATTCAGAATTTGAGCATTTGCAAGAACGCATGAAAAAAGCTATGCAAGCTCAGAATATATCTGAAACTTCTTATCATAAGCTGACTAGTTACGATCGCACTACAGTTAAAGCTAATTTTTCAGAATTGGCAAGGCTAGCCCAAACCCAAGATATTGATTTGGATTTCCCTATCACACTAACGCAGAAACTCCAAAAAGATTTAGGGACAAATCTGGAACAACTATCTGTAGATATTGAAAAAACTACCTCTTGGCGGCTAACTCCCAAAACTCAAGATGAAACAGAAGATGAGTAAATTGTCCATAAAGCTACAAATGCCAGAATTTATGGAGTGATTATTTAGAATAAATCTTAATATTTCCAATATATTTTTTTCAAAAAGTATTGTAAAAAACATGAGCGACAGTAGCTTGCTGCTCATAAATGCATTGTCGAGAAGTAGAGAGATGACAATAGCAAAAATTAGTATTGATAATTTTTATACTTTATAATTCAGATTTTTTATTTAATATAACTATGAATTGAAAAAGACTTCAGAAGTCAGAATTCAGGAGTCAAAATCAAGACGCGACGCTCGTTCGCGCAGCGTGCCGTAGGCAAGACTCGCTAACGCTGCGCTATCGCGGACTCGCTTTCAGCGTCGCTATCCGCCAGTCATACAGAATACCCAAGCTGTTAGCGCTAGCGGGGCGTTTAGCCCATTCTGACTCCTAACTCCTGAATTCTGTTCGATAAATATATTGAATATCTGATAAATTTGTTAATTGAGTTTAAACGTCTATCAAAAGTTAAAATGACTATTGACTTAAAGAATTAAAATCTAGATTTTGCTACTAAGTGTGTTCAGGTGTTATGACAGTTAATATTAAATTATGAGATGGCATTTATTTAGGCAAAAGCGAACAAAAGTAAATCAAGTATTTACCATAATTATTTTTACTACATTGACAGCAATTAGCAGTGTTTCTTGTAGCAAGAATGAGAGTGTATTGGTGACAGAAATAGGAGTTAATACACCTAACCGTCGTTCAGCGACAGCAGCCAGAGGTGGGGAATTCTATCTTCAGGGAAAGAATCAGCATTTAAACGGTGATTTACAAGCTGCGATCGCTTCCTATAGTAAAGCAATTGAGCAAAACTCTCAATATGGCGCTGCTTACAACGGGCGGGGATTAGCCTACTTTGATTTGGGAGACAAAGAAAAAGCGATCGCAGATTACAATCAAGCCCTCCGCATCAACCCTAACGACGCTGAAGCTTACAATAACCTGGGGAATGCCCGCGCCTCGCTAGGAGGTAACAGAGAAGCAGTTAAAGATTACAGTGAAGCAATTCGCCTGAATCCCAACTATGCCGAAGCCTACAATAACCGAGGAAATGCCCGCACCGCCAATGGAGATAGAAAAGGGGCAATAGACGATCTCGGTCAAGCTATTCGTCTTAATCCCAAATACGCGATCGCCTATAATAACCGAGGCAATGCCCGTGCTGCCAATGGAGATCCACAGGGTGCGATCGCAGATTACAATCAAGCCATCCGCCTCAACCCTAACTTTGCCCCTGCCTACAATAATCGAGGAAACGCCCGCGCCACTAATGGAGATAAAGAAGGGGCACTCAAGGACTTACAACAAGCAGCAAACATTTTTCAAAGTCAGGGTAACAACGATTTATATGAACAAGTGATGAAAAACATCAAAGAACTTGGACAGTAGGCAGAGGGGGTAGGGGGGCAGAGGGGCAGAGGAGCAGAGGAGCAGGGGGGAAATAAGCAATTCCCAATTCCCCATTCCCCATTCGCAATGCCCAATGACAAAATCACATCCCAGAACCAATGTGAATGCGATCCTCAACTTCTGCAAATTTTTCCTGTGCTTGTTGTTCAGTAGTCAATAGGGAAACGCCAATCGCCACAATAAATGCTAGGGGAATAGTGACTAATCCCGGATTTTTGAGTGGGAAAGGTGCAGAAGCGTGCTTGAGAATTGTCACCTGAATAGTAGGTGATAAATAAATCAGCAGTAACGAGGAGAAAGTTCCGACTAACATACTCGCAACCGCCCCGTTAGTAGTGAAACGCCGCCAAAGCATTGATAGTAGCAACGCTGGGAAGTTAGCACTAGCTGCGATCGCAAATGCTAAACCTACCATATAAGCGACGTTTTGCCCTTTAAATAAAATACCTAGAAATATCGCTACTAACCCCAAAGCCATTGTCGCACCGCGAGCTACCTTCAGTTGTTCTGACTCGTCAGCATGACCAGATCGCACCACGTTCACCCACAAATCATGAGACAGTGCAGCCGCTCCTGAGAGTGTCAACCCCGCTACAACCGCCAAAATCGTTGCAAAGGAAACAGCAGCAATAAAGCCTAAGAAAGCATCGCCACCGAGGAATTCTGCCAACATCGGTGCAGCCATGTTACCACCAGTCCCAATTTGCTTGATGGCATCTTGCCCTACCAGCACCATCGCTCCAAAGCCCAGGATGAAGGTAAGGAGATAAAAAACGCCAATAATAGCTGTAGCATAAGTAACAGAGAGCCGCGCTGCTTTAGCGTCCGGTACTGTGTAGAAACGCATCAAGATGTGGGGTAATCCGGCAGTGCCAAACATTAACGACATCCCCAAGGAGATAGCATCAAAGGGATCGGAAACCTGTTTACCTGGAGCTAATACACCTGTATATTTATCTGCGGCGGCGGCGAAAAGAGCAAGTGGGTTAAAACCAAATCGTGCTAATACTAAGATAGCTAGCAAGATTGTTCCGCCAAGCAACAGAACTGCTTTAATAATTTGCACCCAAGTGGTGGCAATCATCCCGCCAAAAATCACATAAGCCATCATCACACAACCGACGATGACCACGGCTAATTCATAATCAAAGCCAAACAGCAGTTTAATTAGCTCCCCAGCCCCTACCATCTGGGCAATTAAGTAAAAGCTAATCACTGCTAGGGTTCCAATTGCAGATGCGATGCGTACAGGTTTTTGTTGTAAGCGATAAGCCACCACATCAGCAAAGGTATATTTGCCTAAGTTACGTAGTGGTTCCGCAATCAAAAACATCACAATCGGCCAGCCTACCAAAAAGCCAATTGAATAAATTAAGCCGTCAAAACCGTTGAGTGCCACCAGCCCAGCGATACCTAAAAAGCTAGCTGCACTCATAAAGTCTCCTGCTAGGGCTAGCCCATTTTGGAAACCACTGATTTTGCCGCCAGCTGTGTAGAAGTGGGCAGTATTTTTGGTAAGCTTTGCCGCCCAATAGGTAATGCCTAAAGAACTTACAACAAAGAGAAAAAAGAAAGCGATCGCTAACGGGTTAAACTTACCAAGACTGGTAATATCCGCCGCGAGTGGCAGATCCAACCACACACTATTCATGCTTTTTTGGTTTAGTATTTTGGATTATGGACTAAAAATTGCTAATAGGCATTGGGCATTGGGCATTGATTATTTCTCCCTGCTCCCTGCCCCCTGCCCCCCGCTCCCCCATGCCCAATTTTCATTTACGTGTCAATCTTGCGATTTGATCGTCGTAACTGCTATTTGCCCAACGCACGTAGATAAAAATTAATACCCATGCTGAGACAATTACCAGCGCCCCTAGTAAAATTCCCAGACTGAGGCCAGGAACTACTAATGACCCTAGCAGAGGCTTATTGAATGCGATTAGTAAGATAAAGCCAAAGTAAATAAACATCATGGCTCCACTGAGAATCAGGGATACTCGCCAACGTTCAGCCGCGAGAGCCTGGAGAGCCTTTGTGCGATCGTTCATGTCTTCCTTTAGGTTGAGAAGATTAGGTCAGATTGTCTCATTGAAGTTGATATATGCATAATTTTCTTAAAGATTATTAGTAAATCTATTGCTATTGCAGGTAATAAAATTAACTTTGCAAAGGGATCTACCAAAATAACAAGACAATAGCTGCTCTGTTTTGAACCAGAGACACATAAAACTTTAGATGCAGTTAGATACAAATAAAGGCTAACTATTTTTGCTGCAATGGCTTTAAAAAATTCGCGTGGAAAATACCCTACTGATTTGCTTCTCCTGCCTTGTGCCTCTTTCAATTAAGTTTTTCGTAAGCAGCCAAAATAATTTTTTCGGTTTCTTCCCAACTAATACATTTATCAGTTACAGAAACACCATATTTTAATTCTTCTTTACCAGTAATTGGTTGACTACCTTCGTATAAATGTGATTCCAACATCATGCCAACTATTGATGTATTTCCATCCACTATTTGCTGAATAATATTTTCTAAAACAGCACCTTGTAATCTGTAATCTTTATTAGTATTACCGTGGCTACAGTCAATCACAATTCTCGGTGGTAAATTTGCCTGTTTCAACTTCTCTTCTACCAGTTTGACATTTGCTGTATCAAAGTTGGGTTGATTACCACCCCTTAAAATTACGTGTCCATAGCCATTACCTTTAGTTTGAAAGACGCTGACTTGTCCGTTTTGATTAATTCCCAGAAAATTATGCGGATTTCCCGCTGATTGCAAGGCATTCAAAGCTACTTGAATATTGCCATCAGTACCGTTTTTAAAACCCACAGGCATCGAAAGTCCACTTGCCATTTCGCGGTGAGTCTGTGATTCAGTCGTCCGTGCGCCAATAGCAGACCACGTAATTAGTTCACTAATGTATTGAGGAATAATTGGATCTAGTGCTTCTGTACCGGCAGGTAATCCTAATTCTGTAATTTTTAATAACAGATCCCGTGCAATTAATAAACCCTTTTCTACATGGAAAGAATCATCCATATCTGGATCGTTGATTAATCCTTTCCAGCCAACAGTTGTTCTTGGTTTTTCAAAGTACACTCGCATAATTAGGAGCAGTTTATCCTGAACTTGTTCGGACAATGCTTTCAGCTTTTCAGAATATTCAAGTGCTGCTTTGGGATCGTGGATTGAGCATGGGCCAACTACTATAAACTTTCTCCGATCCTGAAAATCTAAGATAGCTTCTATTTCCTGCCTGTATTCTAAAACTCTTTGTTCAGCTAATTGTGTTAAAGGTAATTTTGACTTAATTTCATTAGGAGTTAATAAAATGCGATCGTTCTCGATGTTAGCGTTGTCGATATTACTATTAAGTAATTTGTTGTGCATAGGGATGCTTTGAAAATTTTATATACGCACTTCAACTCAAAAGTGTAACATAAACCGATGAAATTTTAAAATAGCTTATTTTTTACTTGACAAATTGCTAATTAAACTGTACCTAAATAAGCTAATTATAACTTATGCTTATGCAAAACAACAGAATCGCCCCTATCTGAAAGTAAGGGTTTTGGCTATTATTTGGGTAACTCCTAGTAATAACTGAAAAAGGGAGAATATTTCCCCCTTTTTGTTGCTATTAAATTACTGAATCAGCAGTGGTGTATATAATTACTGCCACACAAACACTTTAGCTTCGTATGGGCCTAAGTCAGTTATGATACCATCGTCACCAGCTTCGACATCATAATTACCTGTCCACTCGTGCCATGTACCAGCGCTAGGAATGTTAGGAACATGATAGCCAGCTAGGAAATTTTCTGAGAAATTTGCTATCACAACTACACGAGAACCTTCATCATTCCAACGGGTATAAGCTAATACTTTTGCCTCTGGATTTTCGTGGATAAAATCAATATTTTCTGTGTAGAGGGCGTGATTACTTTTACGCAGATTGGTTAAACCTTTGTATGATTCAAATAAACTACGATTGAGATCGTTACCTAATAGTGTCCAATCGATTTTGGCTGATTCAGGTTGTTTAGGTTTGTACTCACCAAATTCCTCTCCCATCCAAATTAGAGGTACACCAACAGCAGTCATCAAAATGGCTACTCCTAACTTAGCCCGCCTGAAGGCTTCTTCGTCAAAAATCTCACGGTTTCCCAGTTCCACCATAATATGGTTGTGGTCGTGGTTGGTGAGATAATTTACCACATTAGTAGCACCCAAGAAGCCTTGGCGCTTACAGTCAATGACATCTTTGAGACGTTCTAAATCAAATGTATCACCGCAGATATGTTCTAGAATGCAGTGATAGAAACTATCATGCCAGCAACCATCCATTGGCCCGTCTACATTGGTAATGCTGGTAGTTTCAGGAATGTGTTCTGCAACGTTGTAAAAAGGCTTCATGCTAGCGGTTTTTTTGGCTTCCTGAACAATCCAGTGCATGAAGTCATAGTTAGCAATTTGCCGTGCGGCATCATAGCGAATACCATCAAGATGATATTCTGATATCCAGAAACGGATTGTTTCACCAATAAATTTCCGCGCTGGATAAACATCTAATTTTTCGTCATAATGTTCGTAATTAAACTCAGGCCCCCAGTTATTATCAGGGTCACGAGGTTCGTGATGATACCAATAATCGTGGTCAATTTGTGTTAAGGGAGCAGATGCTTCTGAATGGTTATAAATACCATCAATAATTACCCGAATGCCTCTATTGTGGCACTCATCAATTAAATTTTTCAACTCAGCAGTAGAACCATAACTTGATTCAGTTGCAAAAAAGTGGCGGGGATTATAACCCCAACTATAATCGCCAGGATATTCTTTAAGTGGCATCAACTCAATAGCGTTGATTCCAAGTTCACATAAGTAATCTAACTTTTCAATGACGTGTTTGTATTTGCCTCGTGCATAAGGATCATCTTCACCACCAGAAAAATCACCAACGTGCAATTCATAAATTACTAATTCGTGGTCAGCAGGTAAAGGTTTATCATCATGTTGCCAAATATAAGTATCAGTAATTCTTTCACCGTCTTTTACATAAACAACACCATCATCTTTTCCACTCAATTCATCTATATCAGTTGCACAGGGATCTGTAACATCAACCCATTGTTCTGGTTCAAAAAACCATGAATTTGACTGGACACGAAATTTATATTTATAAACACCATCTTCTAGTTCAACACTTGTACGAAAATAACCATCATCACCTTTTTCCATTGGTATTTCTTGCCAATCAGAAAAAGAACCAATTAATGCGGCTCCTTTGTTGTAAGGTGCAAATAAATTAAATTCAATTGGCTTTGCCATAGAAGTATTTGTAATATCAAGGGTTGATAGAAGTATTCTCTGATGCTCAACTGAATTTGCAAATCGCTCTATAGAAATAATTATATGACTAGCGCTTCTATCTTAAGGATGAAATTACAAATAATTTTGTAAATAATTACTGTTTCTAGAGTTTTTTGCTGTTTTTCGCATTGATTTTTTAGGTTCTTCATACGATTTCTGTTTGAAGATGCGCCTATAAAAATGATGCAAAATTACCGACTGGATGGGTTTTCCCCTAAATAAAGTGCAGCCTCACATAAAATTGGTATCAGTACCTGTTATGCCAAATTATTTATTAGTTAAACTTCAAAACTGGACTTTAAAATCAGGCTTAGAACGCTTAAGTTCCAAAAATTGCCTAAAATATTAAAAATATTGCATAACAATACAAAAATTCAACAAATAGACTAATAGTTTTATTAAATTATTTAATTGCAGATATTCAGTAAAAATAAGATATTTTTTGCTAAACATCTGCCGGATCGGATTACTCAATTTTGCCGTTAGTTTGTTGTAAATAACTTAAAAACCAACTTGCCGCCGTTGCTCTGCGAGTTTGCCGAGGCCCAAATTCACCAATTTTGTATCCTTTGAAACCCAGTTTTTCTTTTAGCATTTGTTTATTTTCAGCAGGAATGGAACGAGTCAATTTGACTGTTGCAGGGCGAGATTCTATAAAATCTGGTGGTTGTGGGTACTCATCTTGCCATTCCGGTGCAACTTGGCTAGTGTCCCATTGTGCAGTTGAGGAATCATAGCGATATCCTAAATAATGCCATAGCAATTGATTAACTGTGGCATCATCAAGTTCATCATTAATAATTGCCCAAATTGTTTCTGTATTTAGTGGTGGCAGGTTAGGCATATCTAGGAATCCGCTTTGATTTTTGGATTAATTTAGTTTAAAAGGGAACAGGTAAGAAGTAACAGGCAACGAGAAAGAAGGTTCTTTATCTGGTAATGAGTTTTTTCAAAAATTAAAGATGAATCCTATAGTAATTCAAAATTACAACTTAAAATTACAACTTAAAAATTGGTTGTTGTGTGAATGACTGCCTATAGCGCATCACGCACGTAAATAAATTCAGAAATTAAAGCAGACTGCTATACCTAAACTAGGTAGACTGGAATCGTAAAGATTAGACTAGTTTATGCAGAATTCTACAGCACTACCAAAGATTATCCGTGCCCATGTATTCATTTCTGGCCGAGTTCAAGGAGTGGGATATCGCTATTCCACTGTGGATACAGCTAGACAGTTAGGATTAACCGGTTGGGTGCGGAATCTCCCCGATAGTCGAGTAGAGGCAGTTTTTGAAGGGGCGCGAGAGGTTGTAGATAATATGGTTCGCTGGTGTCACTCTGGGCCACCTGCTGCTGTGGTTAAAGATGTTGTGGTTGAATATGAAGTGCCGGAAGGGTTACGGGGATTTGAAGTTAAACGGGTTGAGTAGGAAGTTAGGAGTAGGTTTTAGCACTGATAATTCCGAAAATTCGTATTAAATGAAAGATTAAGAAGCTCTGTACTAGCTCTTAAACGATCGCTAATTACAATATTAGGATCGGCTAAATTTGCAATCATACTTTGTATGGTAGTTCTGCACGCACTCTCAGATTTCATCGACTGCGATTTTGCTGTCAGCGATTCAACTCCGAGTTATTGGTATGAAGGGCGTTGTCTCCAAAGTGGCCATTGCCTAAAATTACCCCGCACCTCGATGTCTGAAGCGATCGCCCACGGACTAATGCAACAGCTTGCAAACAATGAGTGTTATTCTCGTGAAGGCAAGATGTTTGGAATACTATTGGTTGAATTGCCTAATGGGGAACAACGAATACTAAAAGCTTTCTCCGGTCTTTTAAATGGTTGCAGTGTAGTTGAAGGTTGGGTTCCACCAATTCCAGGACGGGACGAAGTTGCTTTGGAGGAAGCCCGCACTCTAGCACAGTTGGACGCGATTAAACAGGAAATTCTTAGCCTAAAGCAACTAACCGAACGCCAGCAATATGAAACCTTGTCTAATGAATTTGAGCAACAATTGCAAGCAATGAGCGATCGCCATCGTCATTGCAAACATCAAAGACAGGAGAAACGTCAGCATATTTGCAATACGCTCGCTTCAGAAGCACTCACGATTGCCCTTGAGAAACTCGACGAAGAAAGTCGTCAGCAGGGAATTGAGCGACGACAACTTAAACGTCAGCAAAATGAAGTATTACAACCCCTCCAGCAGTTAATTGCAGCAACAGATGCGCGAATTAGCGAACTGAAACAACAGCGTAAAGCGTTATCCCGTCAATTACAAGCTCAGATGCACGCTAGCTACAGCCTGACTAATTTTTCGGGGCGATCGCTATCATTACAGCAATTGATGCCGGGAGGTTCGCCCACTGGCACTGGTGATTGTTGCGCCCCAAAGTTACTGCATTATGCGGCAACACATAATTTAAAACCGCTAGCAATGGCGGAGTTTTGGTGGGGTGCATCTTCAGTAAATCAAGATAAAATTCAGGGAGAATTTTATGGCGCGTGTGTTGAACGATGTCAGCCATTAATGGGGTTTTTACTCTCTGGCTTAAAACCTATTTCAATCCCTAATAGAGATTTTCACCCAACTAGCGCACTTTCTCTTACTAAATCAGAAATTCCTATTCTTTATGAAGACGAATGGCTGATTGCTGTAGACAAACCTGCTGGACTACTTTCAGTACCTGGGCGTTATAGCGATCGCCAAGATAGTGTTTTGAGTCGCTTACGTCATCTGTTACCAGATGGGATGATGCTTGTATCTGTGCATCGCCTAGATCAAGAAACTTCTGGGATTTTGTTGTTAGCACGCGATCGCCAAACCCATCGGCAACTCAGCCAGCAGTTTCAGCAACGCCAGATTCACAAGGTTTATGAAGCCATACTTTCCGGTGTTGCGATCGCTGAACAAGGTGTAATTGATTTGCCATTGTGGGGAGATCCTGAAAATCGCCCTTATCAAAAAGTGGATTGGCAAAACGGTAAACCCAGCTTGACACACTTTCAGATAATAGCGAGAGAAGGAGACTACACCCGCGTAGAATTTACGCCACTAACAGGACGCACCCATCAATTGAGGGTTCATGCAGCTGATGCGCGAGGACTTGGGATTGCTATTTTAGGCGATCGCCTTTATGGATGCGATGCAGTTACCAGTCGCTTACATCTGCACGCTAGAGAACTTCATTTTGAGCATCCACAGTTAAAAAAAACCTTTTATTTAAAAGCAATTACGCCTTTTTGAAGAAATCCCCAAGAATCAAAGTATAGCTTTGTCTGTCCTAAAAGCTAGCCTATTGCTTTTTTTATTTGAATGTGATATTTTTTGCTTGTAGTTAATTCAACGGTTAAACTATCGATTTACCGTACTTAAGGAAATAAATATCATAGTTAAAAGACTTCCCAATAAAAATATCCAACGAATTATTGTGAGATTACTTCACAAGGTTGGATGATTTATTCCTTGGAAATCCCTAGCGAGTGGTAAGAATGAGAGTCCTAGAGTTTAATTTTAGACTCTCATTCTTATCTTTTATTTAATCAAAGGAGTAATAAAAAAGTTGTTATTTTTATTGCCATAACACTGAATCCAACCCCTTAATATCTTATTAATTAGAGTTTTCCGCGTCAATGCATAGCGACTCTTCTATGGGTAAATCGTCGTACTTATATGTAAAAATTTTGCTGTAAATCTGGCTGGTGCAAGCAAGCATCTGTTATTAAAAGTATTGGAAAAAGAGAATATTCCGAAACAGAAATTTCACTGTGTCTTTTTACCTCCAAATAGCTAAGTAGTAAGGGGAAATCGAGAAAAATCCCAATTCCCCATTCCCCAATTCCCAATGTAATTTTAAGGAAATGCACCATGCCGATTGAATTTATTGGAATGATTGGAACGCGACAAATATCTGAATTAGATGGGTCGAGAGTTGCAATCACAGGTGGTTCCATAGATGCCCCTTATGTTCGCAAATTTGCTCAGGCACATGAAGACGGTGGCTTCGATCGCGTGCTAGTTGGTTATGGTTCAACTGGGCCCGATGGCTTAACTGTGGCATCATTCGCGGCAGCAGCGACAGAACGGTTAAAGTTTTTGATTGCTCATCGCCCTGGTTTTGTGGCTCCGACGCTCTTTGCACGCAAGAGTGCAACTTTGGATCATTTTACTAATGGTCGCATCGCCGTACACATTATTACAGGTGGTAGCGATGCTGAACAGCAACGCGATGGTGATTGGCTTGACCACGATACTCGCTATCGCCGTACAGATGAATATCTTGACATTGTACGCCGAGTATGGATTAGTGATATTCCCTTCGACTACGAGGGCGAATTCTATCGGGTGAAAGATGCTTACTCAGATGTGAAGCCTTTGCAACAACCGCACATACCCGTGTACTTTGGTGGTGCTTCTGGTGCAGCAGTACCCGTAGGTGCAAAGCACAGTGATGTGTACGCTATGTGGGGAGAACCCATTGCAGCAATTAAAGAGCGGATACGTGAAGTAAAAGCTGTAACACCACCGGGGCGATCGCCACGCTTCAGTGTATCTTTGCGGCCAATTTTGGGTGATACTGAAGCCAAAGCTTGGGAACGGGCGCACTCAATTCTGTCGCGTGTTAAGGAAATTCGGGCGGCAAAAACAGAAAATCAACCATCGTTAACTCCCTACTTGAATTCAGCGCGTCCGCAAGCAGTAGGTTCGAGTCGTTTATTACAGTTTGCCCAAGAAAGTGAAATTTTCGATAAGCGTTTGTGGACTCCAATTGCTGCCGCGACTGGTGCTTATGGTAATACTACCGCTCTCGTTGGTACGCCGGAGCAAGTAGCAGAGTCCCTTGTGGATTACTATGATGCGGGGGTAACAACTCTGTTGATTCGGGGATTCGATCCATTAGAAGATGCGATCGCTTACGGTCGTGATTTGATTCCCTTAGTGCGGGCAGAAGTGCAACGGCGGGAGCGACAAGCAGCTGTTATTGCTTAATACAGCTTAGCGTAAAATCTTACTATTTCAAAACGCAAGGTAAGCAGAGTCTTTTCAAACAATTTAACTACTCACTATTCAGCACTCAAATATTTGAAAGCTGTTGTAAATAATTTAATTATTTCAAAATCGCATGACTAAAGTATTCATTCTCGATGCCAACCAACAACCGTTGTATCCAGTCCGCATCAGCCGTGCTAGGCTGCTATTGTCACAAGGTAAAGCTACCGTATTCCAGCGATATCCCTTTACTATAATTCTGAAGGAGTCTTTATCTCATCTAAAACTTGAGCAACTTGGCTTCAAAATTCACCCTGACATTAAAATAACTCGTAATCGTAATTCATAATTAGTTAATCTTTAGTCGCCTCCAAAACCGAGGAATATAGATGACGCACACTATCTTGGAACCATTGCCAGAAGACCAATGGTTTATTGAGAGCCAGGAACTACGATCCTTTGTGGCAACAGTGCGAGAAATTAGCACGATCGCTGCTGACGATCGCCCACAAACTCTCGCTAGATTAGAACCTTATTTTCAAGAACTCCTTGCCCAACAGGAATGGCTACCGGAAAAGTTCGCCCAAATTAATCCTGAAAGCAAGATGGGGGGCGGTATAGGTCAGTGGCTACTTTATCGCGCTAAAGACCGTTCCCTCTCAGTCTTTAGTTTGGTGATTCCCCCAGGTTCCACAACTCCCGTCCACGACCATTTAGCCTGGGGATTGATTGGTTTATACAAAGGCAATCAAGAAGAAACAGTCTATCGTCGTGTAGATAGCGGTGATGCTGAAGGACACGCACAATTACAAATAACTGAAGTGCGTAGGCTTCAAGTAGGGGATATCTACCGCCTCTTACCCCCAGATGGTGATATCCACGCCGTCAAAACTACATCCCAGAGCGCATCTGTATCTATTCATATTCTGGGTAATGATACTGGCTGCATATTGCGTCACCAGTTCATTCCAGAATCTCATAGCGTCAAATCCTTTCGCTCTGGATATTCCAACGCTCCCTGCAAAGAGGAAGAAAAAGAACATGCCCAGGTACGATAGACCACAACCCCCTAGATTCGAGCGAGTTGAAGACGAACGTCTGCACCGCAAGCAACGCCTCGCCGCAGCTTTTCGCCTGTTTGGTAAATTTGGTTTCAGCGAAGGAATCGCAGGGCACATTACGGCTCGCGATCCAGAATTTACAGACCATTTTTGGGTCAATCCATTAGGTACATATTTCGGTCATATCCGAGTTTCTGACCTGATCTTAGTTAATAGAGAAGGTGAGGTGGTTAAAGGCGATGCTGAGGTAAATCGAGCCGCTTTCGCCATCCATTCTCAGATTCATGAAGCTCGACCTGATGTAATTGCGGCGGCTCACGCCCATTCTCTTTATGGTAAAGCCTGGTCTAGTTTAGGTCGTCTCCTTGACCCCTTGACACAAGATTCTTGTGCTTTTTACGAAGATCATGCCCTATTTGACGATTTCACAGGTGTGGTTTTAGAAACTTCTGAAGGTCTGCGACTGGCAGAAGCTTTGGGGCCCAAGAAAGCGATAATTCTCCGTAACCATAGTATTTTAACTGTGGGACAGACGGTAGATGAAGCTGCCTTTTGGTACATTAGTTTAGAGCGATCGTGCCAAGCCCAACTGCTGGCAGAAGCTGCGGGTAGACCTACTATTATCAAACACGAAACAGCCCGTTTAACACAAACTCAAGTTGGATCGCGTACAAGTGGGTGGTTTGGTTTCCAGCCCCTTTACGACAGAATTGTACGTGAGGAGCCTGATTTGCTTAATTAGTCATTAGTCATTAGTCATTAGTCATTAGTCATTAGTCATTGGGAATTAGTCATTGGGAATTGGGCATTGGGCATTGGGAATTGGGCATTGGGCATTGGGCATTGGGCATGGCATCTCGTAGAGAAGTTGTGCCGTAAGCTTTAGGCTGCGCTATTCACTAGTCGGACTCCAATTCATTCTAAATTCTGACTCCTGAATTCTGACACCTGAATTCTGACTCCTGAATTCTGTTTTGATAAAATTACAAATCTGCAATTAACCTCGCTTTTCTCAAGAAAAATTGCAGTACGGTTTCTTCACGGGAAATAATATCGACTCTGCCTTCCATTCCCAATTGAATCTGACACAGATTTTCGCCTTTACCTAAAAACAGACTTTCTGGCTCAATAGTCACCTGATAAAAAGCACCTGGGACAGCCGCTTTTGGAGTGATATTGGTATGAGGAGGAGATCCATTTGTGCTATTTGTTGAGGGAGTCATGGCATCGGGAGAAATCGCCTCTACCTTACCATTGAGAGTACCGTAATCTGGGTAGGGACAAGCACTAACTCGCATTTGAACTTTTTGACCAATTTTGAGCTTACTTTTCTCTTCAGATGCCACTACTGCCTTGACAATCTGCTTTGCATGACTGGGAACAATCTGCAAGACTTCTTCGCCAGGATGCACAGTTTGACCGGGGTTACGCAAGTTTATCTGAGAAATTATCCCATCAGCAGTAGCAATGATAGTGGTATGATGAAGTTCAATTTCCACTTGCTTGAGTTCGCTAGTATCGCGCTCTAGCTGTTTTTCTACTTCAATCCGTTGCTTAATCATTCCTTGCAGTTCTTTATCTAAAGCTGCATTGTTACTTTCACCTACGGCTTTTTCTTGGGCTATGCGCTCAATAGCAATTTCTACTTCTGCATAACTGGGATTTAAGGCGGCTTTTGCACGTTGCATTTTAGCGATCGCAGCATATACTGCTTGTTCTTGCTGTTTTGTAGCTAACTGTGCTTCCTCTAATTTATCCCTAGACAATGCTTCCGCTATACTCTCATATCGCTTTTGCTTTAACTTCGCTGCATTCAAAGCTGCCTCAGTAGAATGGAGATTTGCTTCAGCTTCTTGGAATTCAGCCACAGCGGTAATTTTTTTATCCTGATATTGGCGCTGGCGATCGCTTAATACAGCCTTGGTAGCAGTAATAATTCGGTTAACTTTAGCAGTTTCGGCACGGATTTGACTGTTAAAAGCTTGAATTTGAGCGTTGATTTGCACTAGCTGCAACTTAGCTTGCTGAATATTAGTTTGCAGTTGACTTTTTTTAGTTTGTAAGCGGGAGTCGTCAATGATAGCGATCGCATCTCCAGTTTTGACAATTTGATTTTCTTTGACATGAATCTGCATAACTTCGCCTTCAGTTACCGCCTGCACAATTCGCAATTCCCCAACTGGACGCACAACTGCTTGTCCTTTGACTGTCACCTTATATTTGGTGACTGTGGCGACGGGAATCGCTAGTGCCAAAACGCAAAGAACAAACAGTCCACCAAAGGTAATCCAACGACTAATTGGTGGGAGAAATTCATCTGTTTGAATTGGGTGTAAAAAATCTGTGTTGTTAACCATAGTTAGACCACTTAAAAATTCCCAGGCAGGTAAAGAGATCAACGCAAATTCATGCTCAAAATCACATCATCCAAAAAGTCTAAATGCTCCCCTATAACTTGCCGTAAATCATTTGGTTTACCTTGAATTTTTAACCGTCCTTGTTCTAAAAATACAATCCAATCTGCACGTTGGATCACTCTAGGACGGTGACTAATCAAAATAGTAGTTTTCCCCAGGCGATGGTCTAAAAGCCTATCTAATATTTGGGCTTCACTCACTGGGTCGAGTGCGCTGGTAGACTCATCTAAAATCAGGATGGGTGGGTTAGTAACTATAGCTCTAGCTATAGCTAGTCGTTGCTTTTGTCCACCAGAAAGATTAGCTCCAAATTCTCCTAAGACAGTTTGATATTTATCAGGTAGTTCGCTGATAAATTCGTCAGCACCAGTAATTTGACAAGCTCTAACAATGTCTGCAAAACTCAGGTGAGGATAACTAAATTGGAAATTATCCAAAATAGACCGACTCCAAAAATGAGCTTCTTGTGGTAGTAAAACTACCTGTTGCCGCAAACATTCTAAAGATATATCTTGCTGATTATAAAAACCATAGCGAATATTTCCTGATTGAATTGTATATAAACCAGGAATCAATTTTGCTAGAGTGCTTTTACCACAGCCAGATTTACCAATTAGAGCAATTACTTTACCGCCAGGAATAGTTACAGAAAAATCTTGTATTAAATCAACTCTACCTGTGTGGTGAAAATTAATTTCTGTACAGTTAATATCTGCATTAGCAGGAATTTCTACCCACTGCTTCTTGACATCGTTTTCATCTTCTGGAGTAGCATCAATAACTTCTGTCAGCCGTTGAATAACTATTTGGGAAGTGATAAACTCATCTACTAAGCCAATGACAGAACTCAAAAAGCCGATAAAATTACTACTCATGCCGTTATAGGCAATTAATTGTCCGATTGTTAAGGTGCGATTAATTACTAAATAGCTACCAATCCAAAGAATACCAATATTAATAAATGTCGAAAGAATAATTGTAATTGTGCTGCTGTAAAGTCCTAGCTGCATGGTACTCCAGCCTAAGTTAGCCAGATGACCAAAATTTCCTTGATATTCTTCCCAGGCTTGGGGTGTAGCTTGGGTAGTTTTTAAGACTTGTACTCCCCGAAATGTTTCTACTAAAAAACCTTGGTTTTCTGTACCAGAAACAATCATATTGCGGGTTTTTTGTCGCAGTGCTGGTAAGAAAAGTAAGTTAACACCCGTAATCATGAGAAATGCAACTATAGAAGCTAGAGTTAACTCCCAAGTGTAAAAAAGCATAAAGCCCAAGGAGATTACAGCAACAAAAAATTGACTGGGTAATCCGAGGACAATTTGGGAAACTAAGTTATTGATAGCGTGAACATCAGCAATGCGGCTCACTACCTCCCCACTGCGTCGTCCTTCAAAATAAGATAGGGGTAAATGTAAAAGTTTGCGCCCGTATTCTAGAATTAGTCCTAATTGCAATCTTTGACTGAAATGACCGATCAGGTGGGATTGTACAAAACTAATGGCACTTCTGATTAAGTTCAGAGTGATTACGCCAATAGCGACAGTGGTTAATAGTTGTGTATCTCCCCGCACTAAGACATCATCGGTGAGTAGTTGCATCATGAAGGGTGATGCTAGAGAAAGCAGCCCAATAGCGATATTCATGGCGATCGCTTGGGTTAAAATAAACCGATAGGGATAAACCCGTTGCAGGTAACGCCCAAAACCGCCAATTTTATCTGATTCTTGTTGATAAAAGCGGCTTTCATCGGGAAGGAGTAGCAGCATCACCCCATTATTCCAACCTTTAATTAACTCCTCGTGAGTCAGGTAACGGATACCAACACCAGGATCGCCAATTACATATTTTTTCCCTTTCTGCCCGTATAATACTACCCAGTGGTAGCCTTTCCAGTGAATAATCGCAGGTAGAGGAGTTTGATCTAATTGGTTGATGAGTTGAGGAGTGGCTTTAACTTGCCGGCTATGGAATCCCAGGGCTTCTGCACCCCGCCTTAATCCCAATAGAGTAGTTCCTCTCGCCCCAGTACCAACAGCTTCCCGCACGCGGTTGAGGGTAAATGTGCGTCCGTAGTGTTGGGAAATCGTAGCTAAAGTGGCTGCACCACAATCTTCTTCACTGTGTTGAAGGACAATTTTGTATTTCATTTTCAAGCGCGATTTTTGGGGCGAAAATTACAGTGAAAGAAATTGAGGCGTTACATCATTGAAGTATGAATTAGATGTAGAGACGTTACATGGAACGTCTCTACAAGTGAAAAAGTGATATTGTCGGTTAGGATGAGGAACGACATCCGACAAAATCCTTGATAATGTTGGTTGGGTTTTGCTGTTACTCAACCCTACCTACAGAAATGGTATTACCACTCTCGATGATTAGACTTTAGACGAGTTCAATCATATCGGAATTACCAGCACTGGATATAAATTGATATGCTTTACCATCTTTTAAGGACTCTTTTTGCACATTTATTTCAGGCTCTCGAATATCTTTATCAAAAGACATTTTCCCATCATATTTGGTGTTGAAGTTTTGTGTTTTGCCAGGGTCTATATACCAAACAACACCATCCAGTGTGTACAAAATGCCAACATTTGTATTATTTTTAATCGTAAACCTTTTGCTTTTGTTTGTACCACCAGAAATTATTTCCGCAGCTTGTTCATCAAGTTCTTCAACCAAAGCAAAATTTTGTAAGATGCTTTGGTTATTTAACAGGGATTTTTCCATTGTCATAGCCATGTGATTTTCTCCTAAAAGTTGGTGTTCAGGAAATACGCTCAATATTTATAACCGATAACCGCCGATAGGTTAGGTGTTACTGGTAGATAATATTGCAAATCTCACCTATGCAGCGTTTACCCTTAATGTCATAGAAGACTAGCAGTTCCCACACAGTAGTCGTTCTTGCAGAGTAGACATAAAGGCAAAAAACAAAAGTTATATGGTCGGTTGGGTTGAGGAACGATACCCGACAAAATCCTTGATAATGTTGGTTTGGTTTTGCTGTCGCTCAACCAAATCTATACATAGAAATGGTATTACAGTTCCTAATAATTAGACTTTAACCGACGAGTTCGATCAGATTGGGATCGGTAGCTTTGGGTTGAAATTTATATGTTCCCCCAGCAACTACCTCCTTAGATGTAAGCTGAATGCCGAAAAGTCGAGGATTAGCATCAAATTCAATTATTCCTGGATTTGTATTGCTAGCACATGTCCGTTTTTCACCTGGTGTTATTACATTCGTAGAATTATTTAATCTGTGCCAGACGAAGCGGCTTGTGGCGTTTTCAACTGTAAAATTAATGACACCACCAGAAATTATTTCCGCAGCTTGTTCGTTAAGTTCTTCAACCAAACCAAAACTTTCCAAAATGCTTTGGTTATTTAACTGGGCTGTTTCCATTGTCATAGCCATTTGATTTTCTCCTAAAAGTTGGTGTTTAGGAAATACGCTCAATATTATATAAACGCCGATAGGTTAGGCGTTCCTGATAGATATGTAAATCTCACCTATACGGCATTTACCCTTAATGTCATAGAAGACTAGTAGTTCCCAGACAGTAGTCTTTCTTGCAGAGTAGACATAAAGGCAAAAAACAAAAGTCATCTCTCTTAAGAGAGATAGGAGTTAACTTTTTTGTGTCAGGATTTATTTCGAGAGGGGGATGATTAACTCGCCTATTCATACTATATGAGGAAAATAAAATTTATAAATACGAATTATATAAATTTTATTTTTTCTTTTGTTTTTCACAGAATCGGAAAAACCCTCTATAACCATCTCTCCTATTCTTTCTCCCGCAGTGTATTAGGCGCGTATTTAAAGGTTATTTGCCACGAAAAATATGATGCAAGTGCCTAATATAACCTACTTAAGATTTACTTTATAAATACATAAATGGTTTCTAACTGGAGGAGTTAAGTAAAGTTTGGTATTGAAACAACTGTATATCAGGGGTTTGCTTTCTTTGCATTACAAAACTTTACAATGTGCCTCATTTTGCAGCTATCCCAGCCCCCGTAGACCTTTGATTCACAATCCCTACTTGCTCTGATCGTAAGCAAGCTACGCATAGCGTCTCGCAGAGAAGTCGAGGTAAGCCAAAGGGATGCCCAATAAATATACTACGGTAGTCCTATAGACTTATAGTATTAATATGTTCAAAAGGATGATTTTAATGGTTAACCATATCTTTCGCCGCTTAATCGCTAAGTGGATGTCCTCGATCAAAATCAGGAATTCATTTAAGAACCAAAATAAATTATTCTCTTCTTTTCCAATTGTTGGGGCTTTTGTTACAGGGCTGTGTCTGAGCCTGCTATTTGCTGCCTGCTCATCACCATCAACTGTTAATTCGTCTAATCCCAGTGCTACACCTGTTAGTAATTCTGCTTCTAGTAAAGCCACAGTATTAAGATTTGGCTATCAAAAATCGAATATTTTGCTGAAAACCAAAGGTGTCTTAGAAAAGCGTTTGTCACCAGATGGAATATCTGTACAATGGATCGAATTTCCAGCAGGGCCACAATTGTTAGAAGCCATGAATGTTGGTAGTATTGACTTCGGACATGTGGGAGAATCACCACCAGTATTTGCCCAAGCAGCAGGAGCATCATTAACTTATGTGGCTGGTATTGCTGTTAGTCCTGCTGGTTCAGCAATTCTTGTTCCTCAGAATTCCTCAATTCAAAAACTTACTGACTTGAAAGGCAAAAAAGTTGCTTTTCAAAAAGGATCTAGTGCCCACTTATTGTTAGTCCAAGCTTTAGAAAAAGCGGGGTTAAAATATACAGACATTCAACCCAAATATTTACCACCTGCTGATGCCCGCGCTGCATTCGTCAAGGGTAGTGTAGATGCGTGGGTTATTTGGGACCCTTTTTATGCAGCCGCTCAAGAGGCAACTAAACCCAGAGTTTTAGTTGATGGAACAGGAATTAATAAACAGGGAGGATATTATTTGGGAACCCGTAAATTTGTCACGGAAAATCCTCAAACTGTGAAGGCAGTTTTAGAAGAAATTAAAAACTTAGAAGAATGGTCTAAACAGCATAGAGAAGAGGTAGCACAAACTCTATCATCAGTATTAGGAATTGACATAGCAACAATGAGAATAGCTACGAATAGGAGGAATTTTGGGATTGTGCCAATTGATGATAATTTGATCGGTTTGCAACAAAAAGTCGCTGATACATATTATCAGTTAAAACTGATTCCTAACAAAGTTGATGTTAAAAAGGGTGTGTTAACGAAAGAGCAATATGCTGCATTTTCACCGAAGATTTAGTAGACGAAAATCATAAAACAGGAGTCAGAATCCAGAATTCAGAATTCAGAATACTCTACCCATAAAGGGATAGAGTTTTAGCTTGTTGAATATTTTAATTTTTTCGCCCACCAGGGACGAAAGCGTGTAGCGGGACGAAGTACGGTTTTAACGAATATTCATTAACCACTCGTACAGAATTCATGCTGTTAGCGAATAGCTAAGGTTTAGCCCATTCTGACCGGAGGCGGAGCGTCTCCGGCTCCGCTCCTGATTTCTGAATTCTTCTTATAAATCGGCTGTAGGGGTGTAAACTTCTACAACTGATTTCATTATGTTGCACAGATTTTTAGAAAGTGTACACGGTAGCCAAGAAATACGGGGAGGGGTTCAGCCAATAGGTAATGTAAACCAGAAAGTTGCCCCTGCATCCAATGCACTATTCACCCCAATTTCGCCGCCGTGAGCATTGATGATTTGCTTACATAAATATAAGCCCAATCCCAAACTTACAGAATTGCGGATATTTGTACCCCGAAAGTAAAGGTCAAAAAGCCGATCGCTTTGTTGTTGACTAATGCCTACGCCATTATCACTAACAGTACAATAAATCATCTCACCCTCACGGGTAGCATTAATTGTCAAGAGCAAACCGGGGGCATTATGTTTGAGGGCATTGACAATTAAGTTAGAAAAAACTCGCCATAGTTGCGTGGGATCTGCATTCACTAATGGCAATGCGGATACCAAGTTTGTCAGCTTGGCTTGATTTTGCTCTAGCAATGGCTCTAAATCTGCGATCGCAGCTTCCACAACTGTCAGTAATTGTACAGGCTGACGTTGTAAAACAACACCTTGAATTTCGCTGACATGAGCTTCCATCAACGAATTAATTAAGTTTAGTTGGCGATCGCTACTTTGAATCATTCGCTCTAAAATTGAGCGGGAAACAGGGATTGGGGATTGGGAAGAGGCTTCTTCAATAATTCCCTCTTTTCCTCTTTGTCCTTGATTCCCAGTCCCAAGTCCCCAGTCCCCATCGCCCCTAATCCCCAGAGGGGGCCCCGAGTTCCCCGATCCCCCACTGTTAAGCAAGTTTCTCAGCACCATTAAAGTACCCAGTACTGGGTTGCGTAAGTCGTGAGAAACTGCATGAAAAAATACTCGTAATTCTGCTTCAGTTTGTTTGCGCTGGGTAATGTCTTCAATCAAACCTTCGTAATAAAGGAGTTTTCCCTGTTCGTCACGCACTGCGTAGGCCTTTTCAGAAATCCAGACAATGCTTCCGTCTCGGCGATAAATTTGGGATTCAAACTCCGAAATGCTGCCATACTTTTCCATCAGGCGGACAAATTCTGCGCGGCGGTTCGGATCGACGTACAATTGTTCAATATCAGTGGAATTTGCCGTCACCTCCTCAGCTAAGGAGTAGCCATAAATGCGTGCTAAAGCAGGGTTTGCTGTAATGTAATGTCCATCGGGACTGCTTTGAAAAATCCCTTCAACAGCGTTTTCAAAAATGCTCCGATATTTAGTTTCTGCAACCTTGAGTTTTTGGTATGCAGATTCCAGTTCTTGACGGGCGTAAAACTCAGAACGTTGCAGGCGATCGTATAGATAAACACCAATGTCACATATAGCACAAAACCAAAAGATGTATAAAATAAATGTGACACTATATATTTCTGGGTGTTCGGGGACTGGTGTCTTTAGCCCAAGTAAAGTATTTACAGCGAAATAGTAAAATAGCACACCCACTTGAGATAGCAAGTGAACAATCCAGCAGACTGGCATTAATACAGCTTGGCTCAAGAACAGCAACGACCAACCAATAGCATCGGGTAGTGCAAAACCTCTGAGGGTGGCAAACAACTGCGATGCTAGACTAATCGCCCAAGAAGACCCTAAAAACAATAAATCTGGACGATGACGGCCTAATTTAGTTTTATGTAAGGCAATACAAATTAGTATAGTTAGCACCATTGTAATATTGATTACAAAGCGTTGAGTTCTAAGTGCTTCTGGTAGTTGCTGCAACTCTTGAAATGGGAAAAAAAAGCCGTAAATGTCTCGCAAAGCAAAAGACAGCAAACAAATCAACGCCAGCCATAACCATAAACGCAATCTCTGCCACAAAAAACGGTTACGCCAAACTCTATAGAGAGTAGTAGTTTCATCTCTCGTTGGTGCAGAAAAGGTTTGTCTCCACCACCTTTGCACTGTTGTAAATTGAGTAGCCATTAGCATCCGAGCAACTTTGCCCATACCTTGAGGGTGTTTTCCTTACTCAACATTGCTATAAATAACACCCTCTCATTTTTTGGTGATTTATGGGCGATTTGTTGCGGATGAAGTTGCTAAAGGTAATGTAAACCAGAAAGTTAACCCACGCTTGCGGTTACTAACAACACCGATTTCGCCGCCATGTGACTGAATAAATTTGCGACAAAGATACATTTTTAAGCCAATGCTTGTAGAACAACAGTCTTGAGGATCGCGGACATGGAGATCGAAAAGGCGATCGCACTCTACTTTACTCATTACCACACCGTCATCTTGAATCTGAGTGCGAAGCATTCCGCCCTCAACAGTGGCACTCAAAATAAAATTTAATCCTGGTGGATTATTTTGCAGGCTATGTGTTAATAAATGTGCCAAAAATTTATCCAAGCGACTTACATCTACCATCACTAACGGTAAATCGGCGGGAACTAAATTCTTCAAAGTTGCTTGATTTTGTGTCAGCATGGGTTGCAACTGGGTGAGAACTGTTCCTAGTAGGATGCTAAAGTCCACAGGTTCGGGTTTGAGATCCATACCCGACTTTTCACCAGAATTAATTTCCAACAATGAGTTAATCATTGCCAGTTGGCGATCGTTGCCTTGAATCATCCGCTCGATTATTGAGCGAGATACTGGAATTGGGGATTGAGAATTGTGAATTGCGAATTGGGAATTGGGAATTGGGAATTGGGAATTGATTATTTCCCCCCTGCTCCCTGCTCCCTGCTCCCTGCCCCCTGCCCCCTGCTCCCCTGCTTCTCTACTCCCCATTCCCTGGTTTAACAAATTCTTTAACACCATTAAGTTACCCATGACTGAAGTTCGTAAATCGTGGGCAACTGTGTGCAAAACAACATCTTTGACACGATGCAATGTTTCAACTTCTTGCATTTTCTGCTGCAACTGTGCTGTTCGTTCTTCTACTTGGTGTTCTAAGTTAGTGTTTAGTTCTGCGAGTTTTTGGTATATTTGGCTTTGCTGAATGGCGATCGCTACTTGTTCTGACATCTGCTTTAACAAATCAATTTCTATTGGCTGCCAATGACGCGAACCTGAGCATTGATTGGCAATTAACGCCCCAAATAATTCATTACCTAGCATAATTGGTACAGCCAAGCTAGCCTGCGTTTGAAATTTTTGACAGTGCGCTTGGACTTTGGGAGATACTGACATTTCTGTGATGTCTTCAACGACACGCACAAGATTATCTTTTAGTAAGTTTCGTACTTCTTGTAAATAAGCTTCATCATTAGTAGACCAACCTAAGACTGATGGATACTTGGGATCTACTGATTCAGCAAGAGTTCTGACTCCTAACTTGGCATTATTTAAACCAATAAAAACTCGATCTGTTTGCAGAAATTGTCTGACTTCCGTCACGGTGGTTTGCAGAATTTCTTCAAGGTTAAGGGAAGATCGAATTCGCACCAAGGTTTCTGCCAATAAGCGATCGCGTTGTGCTGCTAGACGAAATTGCGCTTCTACCTGTTTGCGTTCTGTAATGTCGTGATGGACAGCTAAGATGCAAGGAACACCATCCAAATCAATCACTTCGGCGGAAAGTAGCGTTGTAATTATCTTGCCAGACTTTTGCCGAAATTCAACTTCCAAGTTGCGAACAACTCCTGTAGTTTGCAACTCTTTTAACAAATTTAAGCGATCGCGATCGTCTATCCAAAGATTTAACTCAAAGGAAGTTTTAGCAATTGCTTCATCTCGCTCATAACCGGAAAGCTTTACAAAACTGTCGTTAACTTCGATAAAACACCCTTCTTGCAGCGTGCTGATGGTAATTGAATCGGGGCTACAACTAAAAGCTTTGGCAAATTTCTGGGCCAGATTTTGTAAGGCGGTTTCTCCTTGTTTGCGTTCTGTGATGTCTCGCACAATTGCTAGTACTTCATCTTCACCACTCACTACCAATCGTGCCTCATAATCTCTGATTCCCAAAGGCGTTGGTAGTTGATATTCGCAAGTTTGCAAAGTTCCAGAATCTAAAGTTTTAGCGATCGCTTCTAGGCTAATGGCTGCAACATCACTAGGCAATAACTCTTGCACATGTTTCCCAACTATTTCTTCTCTCGAAAGAATGACATTTGCACCCTCACTTTTCAAATCTAGATACTCGCCATCGTGACTGATGCGAAACATCAAATCAGGAATAGCATCTAAAATTGCTTGATACCGTGCCTCACTCTCAAGTAATTTTTCTTCGGCTTGTTTTCGGTCTGTAATGTCTAAAATCAAGCCATTCCAAAGAAAATTGCCTTCTTCTTGTCGTTCTGGTTGCGAAGTACCTTGAATCCACTTAATGCCACTAGGCGTAATAATCCGACCTTCCCAATGCCAAGGTTTAAAAGTAGTACTACAAAGAGTAATAGATTCTGTAAAAGTTTTTATATCTTGTGGATGAATCAGTTTGTATATCAGCTGAAAGTCTGCCTGTAAAGCTTCTGGTTTTAATTCATACAAATATTCACAACCAGAACTAATATAAGGGATAAACACAGAACCATCCTGCTGTTGCAGAATTTGGAAAATTATCCCCGGTAAATTGGCAGCAATTGTTTCCAGCAGAGTGATATTCTCTGGTGGGACATCTGGCTTATGGGGTGATTTTACAATTTCATCCACTCTTAGACCCTTTGATATATAAGCAATTGGCATAATATTCAAGGCAATCATAGCCATTTTAAGAGTTTTTTGACTGTCGGCGTTATCACTAACAGCAGAAAAAGTCCCTCTACTTTCAGAGTAGTTCTGGATGCCGCGATCGCATTCACCCAATCGGGTGAACAAGTTGTCCAAAAGCCAATGAATTCACAATTACTATTAGCGATCGCCCGTGCTAAGTAAAGTTGAAGCAAAGCTTTAAGATCCAGATTGAATCTCTTAATTCAGTTGCTCGTATTCGGGAGGGATTTCAATCCTCTTCAGAACACTAAGCGAATCATCAATCAAGTTGCATCATCATGCTTTACATAGTCAGACAATAAGGCTCTTTGAGTTGTACTTAGTTTTTCTGTTGTTCTTTTCTATATGGAAACAAAAAAGCTAGAAACGATCTTTTGCTTGGCTTTCCTTCAAAGAATAACGTGCTTGCTCTAATTATCTTCGTTTTTGAGGGGATTAGGGAGAATCAAAGCCTTAACTCAAGCGTATTGTTATATGTTATATATGGAACTAAAAAGCATATAGCATTTCTCGTTCTAGTAAGTTACAAGGTAGGGGCGCATAGCTATGCGCCCCTAAAAATTCTCTACCTGAGTTTGAAATAATAGTACCAATTCGAAATTCGTAATTAAAGACCTCAGCAAATTTTACGAACTTGGAAATCTGGAAGTTGTAATTATCACAAACAAAATAAGATTATTGTGTTACAATACTACAAAGTTATGATAATTTAATTTCACGAATAGCCCAGACAAGTACCTCTAAAAACTGCCTGAGAACCATCTCATCATTCAGAGCAGAGAAGGGAATATACCAGCAATAAGGATTAATAGAAATTGCTGTTCCTACAACAGACTGAAATCGAGTTAGAAGTTCTGCTTTCTTCTCTCCTAAATCGAATGGTGGCTCGTAGGCACAAATTTCTACAGTGGCATTACTCCAAACTCGGAAAAAAGTACGATTTTTTCCCTTGTAATTAAATTTAGGAACAAAAGAACCATGACTTCTACCTGTACCCCATTGAATCTGCAATGCTTGAAGAGTTGCCCATTCTATAATTAGGCTGGCGACCTTAGCGGCTTCAGGGCTATATTTTATCTCAACTTCTTTCATGAAAGATAATGCATTCCATTGTCTTTTTTCTAAGGGAGGTATAAGAGTTTTTTTGGTTTGACCAATTACTCTAGGAACCAAAGTTTTCAACCCCTGACCTACATATTGTTTAATCTCTACTGCCAACACCTGTGCTGGATTCATTTGCTGATTTAAAAATTCGACTATCCTTTGAAGTTCGGCAGGAATTTTATCAGCCACAAAGACGAGACGGACTTTACCTAATTGCAAGTTGACTTTTACTTGTTGCCAAAACTTCTCTAAATCGGCCTCTTCGTTGCCTATTAAGTCTATTAATAGCTGTTCAGCATTAGAATTAGCTTCAAACTGGGCACGGATTTTTTCAATTGACCAAAAAAGTACTGCATTAGCTGCATAGTCAAGTATCTGACCAACTACTTCTCGCCGAATCTGAGTATTTCTGCTTTGCTTAACTTCTACAATAGTAGGAATTCCATCTTGATCGAGAAATAAATGATCGAGTGCCCAACGTCCAGCACTGTCTTCGCTATCAGGTATTGCTATCTCTCGTGAGATTAATAACCACCGTCTTGGTGCAGCACTATCTATTTGTTCTCCTGCTAACAAACTCGGATAATCAGCTAGTAGCTTTTGTAGCTTATCCTCTGATTCATAGGGTTCTTCCTTCATTTTAACTAATTGACAATTATCGTGAATTAGGTAAATACCACCACTCATAAAAATTCCCTTGTGTTGACCTAATTTAAGGTTCCCGGTTTCATCGAGCAGTGAACATCCCTTCAGAAAGTTGGTACATTGATCGCAACAATCAGATAGAAAGCAGTTTATCGATACATTTAATCTAGTTTTACCTAAAGGCAAAAGCTAATAACGGCTACTCCAAAGTGGGAATATTTTGCAACACATCCAAGGAGGCGTAAATGCAATTACAACAGACACAACTTTTGGAAGAAATTCTTTGGCAGGCAGTCCTCAATCGAGATCCTAATTTTGAAGGTAAGCTTTTCTATGGTGTTCGCTCCACAGGCGTTTATTGCCGACCAATTTGCCCTAGCCGCAGACCGAATCGCAATCAAGTTTGTTTCTTTAAATCGGCACAAGAAGCTGAAATTGACGATTTTCGACCTTGTAAGCGCTGTCAGCCACAGTCTGAAACAGTTCCAAATCCCTCTAAGGCGAAAGTTTTAGCAGTATGTCGATACATTGAAGCACAAGTTGATCGTATCCCAACTCTCTTAGAATTATGCTCTCAGGTGGAAATGAGTCCCAGTTATCTGCAAAAGGTATTCAAGCAAATCATTGGCGTATCCCCTTTTCAATATGGAGATGCGCTGCGTAGCCAACGATTGAAGCAGCGTCTTCAGTCAGGGGAAGAAATTGCTGATGCAGTTTACGAAACGGGTTATGGTTCAAGTAGCCAACTCTATGAGAAAGCACCAAAACAACTGGGAATGACACCAAAAAGTTATCAGCAAGCCGGAAAGACAATCAGCATTGTTTATGCGATCGCTCCATGTTCGCTAGGATATTTACTGGTGGCAACAACAGACAAGGGTATCTGTGCCGTTAAACTAGGTGATGAAGCAGATAAGCTGGAACACATTTTAAACCAGGAATTTTCCCAAGCGCAGATCGTGCGTGATGATGACATACACAAAGAATGGATACAAGCAATCCTCGGTTTGATTGCGGGAGATGAAACACATCTTGATTTACCACTTGATGTCCGTGGGACAGCATTTCAGAAACAGGTTTGGCAAGCATTACAAAAAATTCCCTATAGCCAAACCCGCACCTATACCGATATCGCTCGTGATATTGCCAAGCCGCACGCAGTCCGCGCCGTGGGAAATGCTTGTGGAGCTAATCCCATCGCACTGATTGTACCGTGTCATCGGGTGCTACGGAGTGATGGCAGTCTTGGTGGTTATCACTGGGGAATTGAGCGCAAACAAAAACTGCTTATACAAGAATCGCAATTACTCAAAGATGACTCAAACACCAGAACTAGAATCGCTGACTGAAGAAAGTTTGACCCGTGGTTTAATGGTGCTTGCCAATCTTGACAGCGATTTGGCTCAGATTTTAGATAAACTGGGACCTCCACCTATGTGGCAAAGAGAACCAGGTTTTGCAACACTGTTGTGCATCATTCTAGAACAGCAAGTTTCTTTAGCAGCTGCAAAAGCTATATTTAACCGACTATCTGGGGTTGTTGTAATCACACCAGAAAACTTTCTGAAATTGGATGATGTTCAATTGAAAGGGATTGGATTCAGTCGGCAAAAGATTTTATACTGTCGTGGGTTGGCGAATGCGATCGCAACTGGTCAGCTTGACCTCAGCAAGCTCGAAAAAATGGACGAAACGACTATCAGAACTGAGTTAAAGCGTCTTAAAGGCATAGGAGACTGGACAGTTGATATTTATTTGCTCATGGCGCTGCAACGCCCTGATGTTTTTCCTAAAGGCGATTTAGCGATCGCGATCGCTCTACAAAAACTCAAAAACTTGCCGACACGTCCAACCCCGGCACAATTAGAAGCAATGACACAGCACTGGCGACCGTGGCGGGCGGTAGCTGCAAGACTTCTATGGCACTACTATTTGAGTAATACTAAACTTGCACTTAATAATTGATCTTTCTTCCTTAACGACTTGGCGGTTTGTTTAATCAATATAAAGTAAATGGTAGAAAATCAATTAAAACTAACAGAAGAAAAATCCCAAAAAACTTTAAATATTGTACCAATAATAATAGTAATAATTGCATTATTAGCTTTATCTTCAACAGCAATATTCATTAAGATTGCTATTAACGAGATGAGCGCCATTACTATATTATTTAATCGCTTATGGATAGCAACTATTATCTTTGGATTATGGAGTGGAGTTAATCAAGCATGGATTCAGATTAAAGATGACAAACCTCTATTACCACAGCAACCTTATCCGCTCAAAGAGATAGCTTTCTTAATAGCAGTAGGTCTAGTTCATGTCTTAGGTCGATTATCTTGGACTTGGGCATTAACTCAGACGGGTGCTGCTAATGCTAATGCATTAGGTAGTCTCAATCCGCTATTTACTACATTAGGAGGATGGCTATTTTTTAATCAAATTTTTGGGCGTAAATTTCTCATCGGTTTGATATTAGCAATGATTGGCGCGATCGCAGTTGGATTTGAAGATTTATTACGTTCTAATAATAATTTTACAGGTGATGCTGTTGCCCTCTTCTCATCGATATTTTATGCAGCCAACTTTTTACTTATCGAGCAGATTCGCAATAAATTTTCAATTATTACCATCCTCCTATGGCGCTGTATTATTGCAACTTCATTGATGATTCCAGTAGTACTAATCTTTGAAAAACAAGTTTTCCCGGTTTCTTTGTCGGGGTGGTTAGTAATATTTGCACTAGCTGCTATTTGCGAAGCCTTGGGTCATGGGCTAATTGTATACAGCCTAAAAACTTTTTCTTCAGGATTCATCTCTTTACTTTTGCTACTCAATCCAGTGATTGTTGCTATTCTTGCTTGGATACTTTTCGCGGAAAAATTGAGTATTTTTAACTTGCTAGGCTTGGTTCTAATTTTAGGGGGTATATATCTAGGAATTTCTAATCAAGAATCGATTAAATCTCGTGTTAATCTGCCTATTCAATCTTCAGAAGAAAGTGAAGTTTTGTAGGGTGTGTTATGCCAAAGGCTAACGCACCATCCTAGATTTTCGGTGCGTTATGGACGTTAGTTATAACGCACCGAAAATATAGGAATCATATTTGATTTCTAAAAAATCTAAGTATTTGTAGGGCGTGTTATACCATTTCACGAAATACCTGATACAAATAATTTATCTCTATTCTTTCCCCACTGCTCCCCTGCTCCCTATTTGTACCAACCTTAAAGTGAAAACGCACCAAAGCCTTAAGAATTGTGCGTTACGCTGTCGCTAACGCACCCTACTGGCGTGTCAAAAATCAAATAGTAGTCCTATAGAATCGATAAGTTGGTTACAGTTTACCCGTGAATACTTTTTCAGCCGGGCCTGTCATGTAAACCCGTTGGTCGATTTCTGACCATTCAATTTGTAAGGGGCCACCTGGTAATTCTATAGTGGCAGTGCGATCGCATTTCCCGGTTAACACTCCAGCCACCAAGGAAGCGCAAGCACCAGTCCCACAAGCTAATGTAATTCCAGCACCTCGTTCCCATACCCGCATTTTCAAATAGTCACGGCGCACCACTTGAATAAATTCGGTATTTATGCGTTGAGGAAAAGCTGGGTGATGCTCAAATTTTGGGCCTATGCTTTCTAGCTCAATTGCTGCTACATCTTCTACAAAAGTAATGCAGTGAGGATTTCCCATATTTACACAGGTAACATTCCAAGTTTGCCCCGCTACCTGCAACGGCAGAGAAATTACTTTTTCTTGGGCGGGTGCAAGATTAGTAGGAATTTCGCCAGCGAGTAATCTGGGTAAACCCATGTCTACTTTTACTTGACCATCAGATAAGAGTTGGGGAGTCATTACACCACCCAAAGTATGAATGCGATATGAATCTTGATTCCGGGATTCGCCTTCTAAATCTGCCAAAAAGCCAGCTAAACAGCGAATTCCATTGCCACACATTTCTGGTTCTGAACCATCGGAATTAAAGATCCGCATCGTGTAGTCAGTGCCGTTTTCTCCCGGTAGGGCAAAAATAACACCATCAGCACCGATACCGAAATGGCGATCGCACAACTTGATGGCTTGCTCTGGAGTCACTACAGGCTCAGATGACGAGCGATTATCAATCAGAATAAAGTCGTTGCCCAGACCATGATACTTAGTAAATCTGATTGCCATTTCTTTAAGGATGAATTATCAAGGATTAGTTACTCTTTATTTTGCCTTGTAGGTTCATCTTTACTAAAAAATGCTTACCGAATTTGACACCACTTTGCCCAGTATTATACAAGTCCAAAACCTGATTAAACAAACAACGCCAGTGGAATTAAAGCTGCTGACTGGTGATGTGATTACAGGAAAGATTTTATGGCAAGATCCACAATGTATGTGTATTGCCGATGAAAACACTCAGCAAACCACTATTTGGAAACAAGCGATCGCCTACATCAAGCCGAAAGTGAGTTAGGAGTGAGGCAGAAAAATCACAACCGATCGCTTCTGGTTAAAAGATGAAATTACTCTTTGGCGTTAGTTGCCTAAAAACCCTTTTATTGCTGGGTAGCGCTAATGCCGCTCTCAGCAATCCTGACTGATTGATGTTTTCCCAAACATCCGTACAATGCTGCCCCCTTTTTATCAACCTGGGGTCGCCAAATGCTTTTCCTTCCCAGCGTTGAGCATGAATTCTCATTGAATTTTCCACTCTCAAATCTCTTCCCCTAGTAGTTTACTTCGACTTGTATGTACACCGTAGGCTTGCGGGGTGGGGTTCTTTATAAGAAGAATTGAGAACTCAGGTATTAATTCTGTACGAGTAGGTGACGAATAGAGGTTAAAATCTGGCAACTCTACAAGACGCTACCGCGAACGCTCCACTACACGCTTTCGCCCGAAGTCAAGCGAAAAAAATTAAAATATTAGACCTGACCTCTTGCAAAAGTGCTTTTTGCACTCTTAGGGAAAAGGGTAAAGGTTACTGGGGTTGGGGACGATACAGAACTTTTTCCCCTTACCCTTTTCCCAACTTATGCAAGAAGTCTATTCTCGCCTTATATCCCTTTATGGGTAGAGTATTCACCAATTCTGTTAGCGGTAGCGAGGCGTTTAGCCCGTTCTGTATTCTGACTCCTGTTTTATTTTTGATTTATGCAAGAGGTCTATTAATGACTAGCCATAGTCGCTAAAACAGTTTGTAACTAATTAGTGAACTGTTCAGAAACTCACCAAAAACTGATAGCGTCAAACAAAGGATAAATATCGTTGTGGACTTTCGAGCTTGAAAACTGGTTCTAATTACTGGCAACTGCTGCCTTATATCCGCCTCCAGTGGAAAACTATTGCTAAGGGACTTATTGGGATCTTCGGATACGTGCTAGCGACATTAGTGTTGATAAATCTTGCCGGTAAATTGGCAATTCCCTTTGCACAGGGTAATGTAGTAGCGATCGCTCAAATAACTGGTAGTTGTGCCTTAATCTTTCTTGTCAGAGGATTGTTTCAGTCCATACAAGATATGTACATGGCAAAAGCTTCCTTGCGAGTTGCTTTTCATCTCCGCCAGCAAGTCTACACGCATCTGCAAAAGCTAAATCTCAGCTTTTTTGAAACTGCAAAAGCAGGTGATTTATCTTACCGCCTCACCGAAGATGTTGACCGCGTTGGCGAAGTCGTAAATAAAGGATTTCACGACTTTATCCCCTGTATTTTGCAGTTGCTAGCAATTCCGATTTACATGATTTATCTGAATTGGCAATTAACACTAGCAACAGTCATAGTTGCGCCCCTAATGGGTATTTTAGTCGGCTGGTTTGGCGAACGGTTACGTAAGTATTCCTTAAAAAGTCAAAATCGCGTGTCCGGTTTATCAGCCATTCTTGCAGAAGTTTTCAACGGTATTCGTTTGGTACAGGCTTTTGCTGCCGAAAATTACGAAATCGCCCGCTTTGGCCATGAAGCAGAACGCAGTCTCAAAGCCAAATACTCAGCTGAACGCCTCAAAGCGATTCAAATTCCCATTGTGGGATTTCTGGAAGCCTTAAGTGCGTTATCGTTACTGATTGTGGGAACGTGGCAAATTTCCCAAGGTAATTTGACAGTGGCGAATTTTTTCAGTTATATGGCGGCGGCGGCGCTGTTAATTGATCCTATTGGTCACACGACTAATAACTACAACGAATTTAAGCAGGGTGAGGCATCAGTTGACCGCGTTTTTGAATTGATGGCAATTCAGCCAACGGTAATCGAAAAAGCAAATGCGATCGCTCTGCCTCCAGTCAAAGGCAAAATAGAATATCGTCATATTTCCTTTGCCTATAAGCCAGGTGAACCCGTATTAAAAGATATCAGTTTATTGGTATCCCCAGGTGAAGCGATCGCTCTTGTGGGTGCTTCTGGTGCTGGTAAAACCACATTTGTCAACCTTCTTCCCCGTTTTTACGACCCCGAAGTTGGTCAAATCTTCATTGACGGTGTTGATATTCGAGATGTGAAACTACATAGTCTCCGGCGACAAATTGGGATTGTTCCTCAAGAAACCATCATGTTTTCGGGGACAATTGCCCAAAATATCGCCTTTGGACAAAAAGTTTTTGACATGGAAGCAGTGAAAGAGGCGGCGAAAATTGCTAATGCTCATCAATTTATTAGCCAACTGCCAGAAGGTTATCAGACTTGGGTGGGCGAACGTGGGGTAAACTTATCAGGGGGACAAAGACAAAGAATTGCGATCGCTCGTGCTGTTCTCCTCAATCCCCAAATCTTGATTCTTGATGAAGCGACATCAGCATTAGATTCCGAGTCAGAAGCACTGGTACAGGAAGCGCTGGAAAGATTGATGGAAAAACGCACAGTATTTATTATTGCTCACCGTTTATCGACCGTGAGAAGGTGCGATCGTATTTTAGTCCTCGAACAGGGACAAATTGTTGAATCAGGAACCCATGAAGAATTATTAGCTCTAGAGCATCGTTACGCGCGGTTTTATGCCCAGCAATTTAGTTAAAGGTAGGGAATCAGTAGAACTGAAAACCTTAATACCTAAACTTAATAAATTGAAAATTTTGTATCATAATTATCGTAAATAAAAAGGTTTAATACCCCTACTTCTACAGGCAGCCCCAGTTTCAGTCCGGGTTTAAATCCCCGCCTGAAATTTTCTTTAATTTTGAATTTTGTTAGCGCAGCGTTAGCGAGTCCGCGAGCGTCATTTTGAATTTTGAATTGTTAATCCTCTTTCCTCTCTCTGCGTCTTACGGTGTACACACAAATAATTTAATTACCCTAAACTCATTTTGTAGGGTGTGTTATGCCGGAGGCTAACGCACTATCCTAGTACTAGTTTAAACCGCTACTTTTATTTTCAATTTCAAAAGTTTGTCTTTGATTGACTTTTTTGGTTGATTACTTTGTCCTGGTGTCACATAATCGATTCCGAGATTGATGATACTTTATGTTTGCACTAACTCCTTTATCCCAACCGCCATATAACCTATGACACTCAATTTATATTTCCTGCGACATGGAGAAACTACTTTTAGTCAGAGTGGTAATTTCTGCGGTGAAACTGATGCGGAGTTGACAACAGAGGGGATGCAGATGGCATCCGGTTTTGCCGATGTTTATCAAAAATTGAAATGGGAGGCTGTGTATGTTAGCCCGATGAAGCGCACAATTGCAACTGCCAAGCCATTTTGTGATGCTATCGGTATGGATATGCAGTTGCGTGATGGACTTAGAGAAGGTAGTTACGGCAAATGGGAAACTTTGAGTAAATCCTTTGTCCAAGAGAATTACGCAGAAAATTATGTAAAATGGTTGACAGAACCCGCTTGGAATGCACCAATAGGTGGAGAAACTGCGGTAGATATTGCTAACCGTTCTATGCCTGTAATTGCTGAAATTCAAGAAAAACATTCCCAAGGTAATGTTTTAATAGTTTCGCATAAAGCCACGATTCGGATTATGCTTTGCAGTTTACTGGGAATTGATTTAGGACGCTATCGCTATCGGGTGAATATTTTGGTCGCGTCGGTAAGTATGGTTAAATTTGACGTTAATGGCCCATTGTTAGAAATATTAGGCGATCGCCATCATATACCCGATTGTATTCGCTCTCGTCCGGGAACATAATTAGCAAAAAGTTTTGTTATCAGTGGGATGCAAGCCTTTGACATGACTTGCAAAGAAAGGATAGCAGCCAATACGGTTCGGATAAGCATTTTTCATTTTCCTTGTGGTCTGGGGAAAGGGTAAAGGATGTATTCAAAACCTTTCCCCTTTAACCGAACCGTATTGGGGGCAGATATAGCGGAAGTGACATCAACCTGACTCCTGATATTGGTGACAACAGCATTGAAGTTTTCCCATTTCTATTGCTCATTTATCAAGTGCGTTTTTATCTGCCTTCTCATCTTCTTTAATTTGTCAAGTTAACTTTATACCAAATTAAATGAGCTTATCCTGAGTATTTAGCATGGTTTTTGCAAAAATAATTTCGTTAACAATATCCATAACATCATTGACTACATCTTCTGCTGTTGATGGATCGTTGATATATTGATTCAGTGACTTAAACTTTTCTGGTGAGATATTTGCCATTAATTTACTATCCCAATTTGCTAGCATCTCGTCGAATACTCTTTTGGCATCACCATTAGTACATACAATAGGAATCACCGGAATTTTTTCTTGTTTAGCATACAGATAAGTATTATAAGTTCCGCCAACACCTCCCAAAAGAATCACTAAATCTGAATACCGCAAACAATCGAGCCATTCATTAATCCCTGACTCTGTGTATTCGACTTTTCCACCCTTAAAAACAGGTTGTTTTCCTCGCGGAACAACGTGTGTTAACTTATCGGTTAGGCGGATATCTTGTTGGGTAATTTTTTCAGCAAACTTATCAGCTACAACATAATCAACCCCATCCCATCCACCTGTTATCAAGTTATAGTTATATTCTGCTATTTTTTCACCAAGCTTTTGAGCGCACCAATTGATTTCATTGGGAATATTAAAGCCTCCTGTTCCTGCAACTAAAATGCTCTTTTTGCTTCTTAGTTTCACAGCATCATCTTTAATAGCATCAGTAAGCTGATTAATAAATCCATTAAAATCAATCGATGGATCGATGCTTAATTTATCCGATATAAAAAACATAAATTCATCAATCTTCTGGGAAATTTCTATAATTTTTTCAGCAACATTATGCATTGCTGAATATCCATTAGGAGATACTTCTGAACCGATGAGTTCTTTGAGTTTTTCTTTCTGTTGCTTCCAGTAATTTATGTAATCGCTCTGACCTTCTTTGGTATATACATTAGCATCCTGTAAAACAACTGGAAAAACTTTTTGTTCATAATCCTTGCATTTCATGATTTTAACAGCTTCAAACATACAGTATTCCGATCGCAAATATTTGTCGCTGACAACTACAATTACATAGTTTCCTCGCCCGATTTCCTGCATGAAGTCGTGTATACTCTTACCTAGTGTTAAATAGCTGCGATCGCGAATTAAGTTATAACGTTCTGAAATAAGTGCAGCACAAATTTTATCGACTAATTCTTCACGCTTACTGCCTAATTCACTCTTGTTATCTTTCCATGCATAGGATATGTATATTTGGTTCATTTTTGAGATTTTCTTAGATGCTATAGATAAATTTAGGAACAATGAGTGAATAGAATTCTCTACTACACAAACAAAACCTACCTGTGCGGACTTAAAATAATCCACGCAGGCAAAAATAAAACTGAAGCGAGGTTTCTGTCCATCAGAATTTTATAGTTTACTCTGTATAGACGTGATTTTACTTTTATATTTGATGACTGACCTACGTATTTTCTCGCAATTAAATTTAAAATTGTTTGTAGACGCTATGATTTAGGTAAGATATCTCGCAAACTCTCATTTCTCTGGGTTCTCTGCGCCTCTGTGGTTAGTTACTTCCTAAATCGTGCAGAAATCAGAGAGACGTTGCATTACAACGTCTCTTATTAGATTATTCCTCGTGTCAACAGTCTATCTTTATAAAAAAGAAAATAGCTGTAATTCTACTATTTACTAGACTGAATTGCCTGGATTAACTCATAAAAAGGTTGCCAATTATCCTCTTGAGCAATTGCTTCCCAAATAGACTCAATCACAGGTCTTAATAATACCGTTTTGGGATTATTAACAGCTAAAGTTTGGGCAATTACATCGGTATTCTCACTATCAAAATCGTTCAATATTTTATGGTATAATATACACCAATCATCAAAAATTCCTGACGCACCCGGTACTGGTACAATATCAGAATTATTCATCACAAAACCTGGCTCATCTCGCCATTTCGATGAAAAAGTCTGAGCCATCTCATAAAAAAACTGGTGATAACCAACCTGGCTCTCCTTCAAAAATTCAACCGTTAGATTCAACAATTCACCAGCTTGTGGATGCGGTAACTCCGCAAAACCTAACTTTTTCAACATCAAAGAACTGTATTCAGCTTGATAATATTCAGCAAACCTTTCTAATGCAGCTTCCATTTCGACTTTATCAATAATCGCCTTTAAAGGTTCCTGGAGCATTTGTAAATTCAAATGACAAATACTTGGTTGATTACCGTAACAATAGCGTCCATAATAGTCAAAATATGCAGCTATAAAGGATGGGTTATAAGTTGGGATAAACGCATAAGGCCCATAGTCAAAACTCTCTCCCGTAATCGACATATTATCAGTATTCAGGACTGCATGACAAAAGCCAGCCGCCATCCACTGCGCCACTAGTTCTGCAACCCGTTTAACTAATTCGGCGTAAAACAGGACATATTTATCTTGTTCGCTACTTAAGTGTCGATAATATTGCTCAATTACGTGGTCTAATAACTTCTTAGTTAAATCTGGACGTTGGAAATAATGCAGCCGCTCAAAAGTACCAAACCGAATATGAGAACGGCTCATTCTAATCATCACAGATGAGCGGGTAGGTGAAGGTTCATCGCCCCGCCAGAGGGGTAAACCTGTTTCAATCATGCTCAAACAGCGCGAGGTACGTACACCTAAGTGGTGCAATGCTTCCGCAGCCAGAACTTCCCGCACCCCACCTTTAAGGGTGAGCATACCATCGCCACCACGAGAGTAGGGCGTTCTCCCAGAACCTTTTGTGCCAAAATCGTATAATTCGCCATCAGTGGCACGTACTTGCCCATAGAGAAAGCCTCTACCATCACCCAACTGTCTGTTATATTCACCAAATTGATAGCCGTGGTAACGTAGTGCTAACAAGGGTTTGCGCCCCTGAAACTGCCCAAATGCTGTGATGAAATCTTCGTCTTTGACTACTTCGGGGTCTAGACCCAAAAGAGGTAATAGGGCATCGTTACGCCAGCGCAAGAGGTGTTGGGGAAATTCCTCTGCTGCAACCTCGTCGTAGTAGTCATCGCCTAGAGATTGTAAGGCGCTTTCGTAGTTGAGGGAGAGAAAAGGATTGCTAGAATTTTTGTAGTTTGGAGTTTCAGCCAGAGTCATTACGAGCAAAGCATAATTCATTCTTCCTTTAATACTACCTCTGGCTTCAGCATCAGCATCAGCATAGACGCAAAAAGCGACCCATATCTAATAATATGGCAGCGCTACCATCAAAAACCTAGAGCGGATAATGAATAAAGTTTTGCAATTAAAGAAAAAATTAACTCAACTAGCTATTTTAGACGCTACATTTGAGGTTTTCGGCTCAGAATCACACCAATATCAATTAAAACCTTGCTTGAGTGACAAAGATATTCAAGTTTTTGAATCCAGATACAATGTTACGCTACCAAGTGAATATAAAAAGTTTCTGTTGGAAATTGGTAATGGCGGTGCGGGGCCAGGATACGGATTATCAGGGATTGAATATGAAGAGGTCATCCCGGAACTATACCAAGAGAACTACGAAATTCTCTCTAAACCATTTCCTTTAATAAAAGCGTGGAATGATTTGGATTTAATTGTCAAAAATAATACGGATTTTGTTGCCAATAACGATGCTTACTTCGATGATAAGTTGATTCAGGGCACTCTCACCATTACAAATTATGGTTGTGGAATTTATGGGATGTTAGTTATTACTGGAGAAGAGTCAGGAAAAATTTGGATAGATGACCGGACTAATGATAATGGGATATATCCTGCTTCTTTGAGTTTTTGTCATGCTTTTCATGATGCTGACCCTGATGATTTGCATCCAAATAACGATGAGGAGCAGCCTTTGAGTTTTTATGATTGGTATGAAGACTGGCTTAACCGAAGTTTGCATCAAATCCGCCAGTCTTCGTAAATTTAATCTTAATTAAACCAAACTGAGTTTTTTACTTTTTAATTGGTTGTGATGCTGGTTGAGTAATTCCGACTGAGTTTGATGTTGGTTGTGATGCCTGTGAAGATAGAATTTGTTTTACTTGCTGGTTATAAGTTTGCAAAATTGATTGAACTTGTTTTTGTTGAGCTTGATTTAAATCCAAAGTTTTTAACACCATTCTGATTCTCTGACGGGATTGCAGTGCTGCCTTAAATTTAGTATCTTGGGATGGGTTTAATAGAGCCTCAATATCCTTATCTCTTTGCTGACGGGCCACTTCGATTTGTTGACGCTGTTGGCTTGTGAGTTTAATTTTTTGATGTGCTGTAGGACTATTCTGAGTTGTTGAGGCTGGTTGTGTGGTGGGAGAAGTTGGAACTGGTGCTGCCAAAACAACTCCGTGTAAAATAGTAGCAAAAGCGAAGATAGCAGAAAATACAGATAAGCGCTTTATAGAATTAATAGACATTTTGAAAAACTCCTCAATACTTTAAAAAAGTACACACATTGGCTCATAAGCCAGAGAGCGAACAGATATTACTCTCGCATCTGCTTGTGGAGTTGTTGTGTATTTATTATGGATTTATGATGAATTTCTCGATGCTTGCAAACTCATATCTCAAATTTGCTAATTTGCTGTATACAAATAAACATAATACAAAAATACCGGGCTTGTTTGAGAAGTTCGGTATCTATAAACTGCTAAAAAATATCTGCTTAAAACTTTGATGGTTGCCAATTAGTATTTGTCAGACTTGTCATAATATGATCTTCCCATTGCCCATTAATTAATAAATAGTCTCTAGCATATCCTTCAATGACAAAACCGAGCCTTTTTAAGACATTGCCACTCCGCCGATTATGAGGCATATAATTAGCCATGACTCGGTGAAAGTTTAACTCCTGAAAAAGATATTCAGTTGCGGCTTTTAGCCCTTCTGTCATATATCCTTTACCTTGTTTATTTTCAGCAAGGCTATATCCCACATAGCAAAAATGAGCGGCTCCTCGGACAAAATTGCTGAAATTAATAGTTCCAATAATTACAGTAGGATTTTTTTTGGTAAAAATAAATAACTTTAAAGATTGTCCATTAAGAAATTCGAGAAAACTATTCTCTATCTGATATTGCCAATATTCATCAGTGAAAAAACCATCAGCCCATAGGGGGTAGAATGGGGTGAGATAAGTTTTGTTATAAATGAAGTATTTAAGAATTTGGGGTATATCTTCATGAATCCCCGCTCGTAATAATAGGCGATCGCTAGCAATTAGTGGCAGTTCTGATATCATAATCGACGGGATCTCTTTCCAGCACATTCTCTAAAGTTTATAAATTCTCTCATACCTACGGTTTAGCAGCCAGGGCAATAAAATTGCCCAATGCCCAATCCCCAATTCCCAACCCTGAGTATTTTTACTGGTAATCTGCCATTCCACCAAAATCTTGATAAGCTGATGTCTAATATCTAGAGCGGAAGGATTGAGAGCCAATGGGTGATAATGCACAGTACGCGGCATAACTTCGATAAAATCGCTTTGCCCAAACGCTGTACCGCAGGAAATTCAACCAAAATAAAGCTCAAGATTTAACCCAGTCTACAAGAAGGATAGTGATGTGGTGGGAATACGCTACGATTGGCAGGAATTAGAGATTCGGGCGATATACAATACGCCATTGCTAGAGCTTATTTATCAAGCTGCTAGCGTGCATCGCCAATATCATGACCCAACAAAAATACAAGTTTGTAAGCTTATATCCATTAAAACGGGGGGTTGTCCAGAAGATTGTAGCTACTGCGCCCAATCTTCGCGCTATAAAACAGAGGTAAAGGCGCAAGCACTCCTAGAGAAGGAAACGGTAATTAACATCGCCCAGAAAGCTAAAGAAACTGGTGTTAGTCGCATTTGCATGGGTGCTGCTTGGCGCGAAGTGCGGGATAACTCACAATTTGAGGAAGTCCTGGAAATGGTTAAGGATGTAACCGCAATGGGTTTAGAAGTGTGCTGCACTCTGGGGATGTTGACGGCAAATCAAGCCAAGAAATTGGAAGAAGCAGGACTTTACGCTTACAACCATAACTTAGATACCTCGCAGGAATATTACAGCACAATTATTACCACGAGAACTTATAGCGATCGCTTAAATACAATCGATAATGTCCGTCAGACTAATGTTACCGTATGTTCTGGCGGCATTTTGGGTTTAGGCGAAACTGTCGATGACCGGGTTGGGATGTTACACACTCTGGCAAACTTACATCCGCATCCAGAGTCAGTGCCAATTAATATTCTTTCACAAGTACCAGGCACACCCTTAGAAAATCAGCCCGATGTCCCCATTTGGGATATTGTGCGGATGATTGCCACAGCCAGAATTTTAATGCCAGCTTCTGATGTGCGTCTAAGTGCTGGTAGGGCTAGACTTTCTGAAGTTGAACAAGCTTTCTGCTTTATGGCGGGAGCCAATTCTATATTTTCCAGCGACGACAACAAAATGTTGACCGTGACAACTCCCTGTCCAGATTACGATAGCGATCGAGAAATGCTGAATTTGCTTGGTTTGGGGATGCGTCCACCTTCCCAAAGACAGGAGAAGTTAGAAAGTCCGGCTGTTGTAGGATAAATATTTGATTTTGTGCAAAACATTTAGTCAAGGGTTTAAATCCAGACTAAATGTTTTTTTGTTCTGAATTCTGACTTCTGACTTCTGAATTCTTCTTCAATAACAAGGTTGCTGCTATTCTCCTTCAAATGAAACTAAGAGCTTTCTTAGCAGCCCAATAAGTAATTCCCGCTCTGATTGCTGCAAAACACTGAGAATGCGATGTTCATTGGCAACATGAGCTTCTACGGCTTTCTCAATTAAGTTGAAACCTTCTGCTGTCAATGTGATTAAAGTGCCGCGCCGATCGCTCGGTTCTGGAATTCGTTTTACCAACCCAGCTTGCTCAAGTTGGTCAATGCGATGGGTCATTGTGCCTGATGAAACCATCAAAGTGTTAAACAATGCCGTTGGTGAAAGCTGGTAAGGCTCGCCAGAGCGACGTAAGGTAGCTAACACATCAAATTCCCCAAGATTCAGTCCAAACTGAGAAAACGTGTCTTGAATTGCGTGTTCAAAATGCTTGGCTACCCGTCCCATACGCCCAATTACTCCCATTGGCGATACGTCCAAATCAGGACGCTCACGTTGCCATTGCGCCAAAATCATATCGACTGAATCGGAAGCCATTCTACTGATTGCTTATGCAAGTTTCTTGATATCAAATATCTTAACATCAAGATAAATGCTAAAATCTCGATATCAAGTATCTTGATGTCGAGATAAATTTTATGAAGCTAAAGACTGCTGGAAGGTTTGATATTTGGCTGACAGCCTTAGCACCAGCAATTTGGGGAACTACGTACATTGTGGCAACGGAACTTTTGCCACCGAATCATCCGTTGTTAGTTGCAGCTTTGCGATCGCTACCCATCGGTATTTTGTTAACCGCAAGTTTGCGGCAACTCCCCAAAGGTGTTTGGTGGTGGCGCATTTTGCTGCTGGGAGGGTTGAATATTGGTATTTTCCAAGCCTTGTTATTTGTAGCAGCCTATCGTCTTCCTGGTGGAGTAGCAGCAACAGCCGGAGCCATTCAACCTTTGTTAGTGGTGATATTTTCGTGGTTCTTACTGGGCGATAAACCATCAAAACGCTCAATAATGGCTGCCATTGCCGGATTTATTGGCGTTGGGTTATTGGTTCTCAGTCCTGCGGCTCGTCTTGATTGGATCGGAATTGGTGCTGCGATCGCGGGAGCAGTAACAATGGGTTTAGGAACGACATTGACCAAACGCTGGAAACGTCCAGTTTCTCTGCTAGTCTTTACGGCATGGCAATTAGTGATCGGTGGGATGATTCTTTTACCCATTGCCCTAATTGTGGAAAAACCATTGACTAACCTGAGTGCAACAAACCTTTTGGGATTTGTCTATTTGGGTGTGGTGGGAACTGGGTTAGCTTATATGCTTTGGTTTCGCGGAATTGAGCGATTAAAAGCAACAGCTGTTTCTTCCTTGGGATTGATGAGTCCCGTAGTTGCAACACTGATGGGATTTATTGTATTAGATCAAACATTAATGCCAATTCAACTGATTGGAGGAGCGATCGTACTAGTGAGTGTTTTAGTGGGGCAACAAACTAATCTATTGAGCGATCGTTCTACTACCCACAAAGTATCATCTTCAAAATTACTTTAGTTCAACAGAATTTGCTGTTGATTAGTTAAGTTCAATAGATTTATCGGCAATTTTTAGAGGCTATTTTCCAGTATTCCAGTATATTGAGGGACAGGTAGAATCCCCGTCCCTCAAAATTTATAGGTCGATAAGTTCGATCTGTCTCTTGATTAAATTATCTTGGCAGTCCGCAGACCGAACAACAGACCGACAGCCAAACCAAAAAACAAAGCTAAAAAGCCGATGTAAGCTGCAATTGCAAACATTTATTTTTCTCCACAATACGTCCTAAATCTATTGAATCATTAGTTGTTGGGAATTGGGCATTGGGAATTGGGCATTGGGCATTGGGCATTGGGCAAGGAGAAGAATTAAAATTACTATTACTTCTTTTCTCCTCTGCCCCCTGCCCCCTGCCCCCTTGCTTCTTCCCCAGATTGCGATAGAATACAGCCCACGGGCGCTTCTTTGGGGTTGAGCAATGACTTCTGTAATTAATGTAAATTTACCAGAGCAATCTTATGAGATTGCGATCGCATCTGCGAATTTAGATCAACTGGGTCAACAGATGGCCAATCTGAAGCTAGGCAAGAAGGTACTGCTGGTTTCTAATCCGACGATTTTTAAGCATTTTGGCGAAAGAGCAATTACATCCCTGAAATCTGCTGGATTTGAAGTTGCTAGCTGCACCTTACCACCTGGTGAACGCTACAAAAACCTCAATTCCATCCAAAAACTTTACGATGTCGCCTTAGAAAACCGCCTAGAACGTTCTGCAACTATGGTGGCTTTGGGCGGAGGCGTGATTGGCGATATGACTGGCTTTGCAGCTGCAACCTGGTTGCGCGGCATTAATGTTGTGCAAGTGCCTACAACTCTCTTGGCAATGGTAGATTCGGCAATTGGTGGCAAAACTGGCGTAAATCATCCTCATGGCAAAAACTTAATTGGGGCATTCCATCAACCGCGCTTGGTTTTAATTGATCCAGATGTTTTAAAAACTCTTCCGATGCGCGAATTCCGGGCAGGGATGGCAGAAGTTATTAAGTATGGTGTAATTTGGGATGCTGAATTATTTGCCCAGTTGGAAGCAAGTAAACGGCTTGACCAGCTTCGCTATGTAAAACCTGAGTTAATAAACACCATATTAACTCGCTCTTGTCAAGCCAAGGCTGATGTTGTTGGCAAAGATGAGAAAGAAGGCGGATTACGCGCAATTCTCAACTATGGGCATACCATTGGTCATGCAGTAGAAAGCTTGACAGGTTATCGTCTAGTAAATCACGGTGAAGCGGTGGCTATTGGCATGGTAGCAGCCGGTCAAATTGCCGTGGAATTGGGAATGTGGCAAAAAGAAGAAACTGAACGTCAAAATGCTTTAATTCAAAAAACGGGTTTACCGACTCAGTTACCATCTGGGGTGGATATTGAAGCAATTATTGATGCGTTGCAGTTAGATAAAAAAGTCAAAGCCGGAAAAGTGCGATTTGTTTTACCAACAGAGATTGGTGTAGTTACAGTTACCGATGAAGTGGCATCGGATATTATTCGGCAAGTGTTGCGGGCAATGTAAACAATTTCAAGATAATTCAGGAGCCAGAATTCAAATTAGTTGCTTTATTCTTCAATTACGAATTACGAATTACGAATTACGAATTATCCACCTATGATACTCCAAGCCAAAAATCAATTAACTTTGCAAGATTTCCTAAATCTTTCACCAGGTGAAGGAGATATAACTTATGAGCTTGTTGATGGTCAAGCAATTCCTAAAATGTCACCAAAAAAATTTCACTCTAAACTTACTCGCGCACTTCTCAATTTGATTGAGCAATGCTGTGAGGGAAAAGGAGAAGTTTACCCAGAATTAGCTGTCGCATTAACTCGGCGAGGACGAGATTGGGCACCAATACCGGATATTTTATATATTTCTAATAAACGTTTACCCCCTGACTGGGATCAAGAAGGAGTATGTTCTGTTCCTCCTGATTTGGTGATTGAGATTATTTCGCCCGGACAAACTTTTGGACAAATGGCAGCTAAAGCCAAAAACTATTTGGATGCTAAAGTTCTACGGGTGTGGGTGGTAGATAGTAAAGCCAGAAGTATTACTGTTTTTTATCCAGATGCAGCACCACAAACTTATATGGGAGAAGAATTACTCACAGATTCTTTATTAGAGGGACTGGAATTTACTGTTGAGCAAGTGTTTCAAAAAGCGAAAATACCATTAGATGCCGAATAGCACACTTTTTGCGTCTAGCACAATTTGACGCATATCATTTTTATCGCCTGCTTGATATTGAGAGATGAATTCATCAATATCTATAATATGTCTTCCCATACTTTCATGTGTACATAAACTTAGATCGTTGTAGCCATTGTTAGAGATTATTTCCTCAACAAATCCAGTCATGACTACAAGGTATGTAAGCTGCTCAGGTTGACTACCGTAAAAATCAGACTGGATGAATTTTACAAGTTTTAATTCTCCTAGAGTTACTTTTACCTCTTCCATAACTTCTCGTCTTGCAGTTTCCTCAAAAGTCAATTCGCCTATCTGTACGTGTCCCCCAGGGAGGTCAATACCACGGTCAAGGAGAGCGCATACAATTAAACCATCCTTAGTAAAAGGTACAACTAGAACACTCGTTATCTTTTCAAAGGCAGGCAAAAATGAACTGCCAATATCTACAAAATTGACTTTTTGCCCTGTTTGGATGACAGTCTTTCTGCAATCCTTCTCACTCATTGGCTTAATTTCTGCTATTTAATATATTATTTATAGGACTTACGCAAAATCATGATAAAACGAACCGCAAAGGACGCATTCGTGCAGCGTCTCGTTAGAGAAGGACACAAAGGAATAAGAGTTTTAGAGGGTTCTTGCGTAAGTCCTGATTTATAAGACTCCTATTTTATTTTTCAAACTGCGGTTCTTTCTGCGGTTGCTGCTGGCTATTTGTTGGTTGCAATTTATTAAATAAAGCTGGTGGCGTAGCTTTACGGAATGCGCCACAGTAGTGCATAGTCATAACTGCTTTAAAAGCCCAATGGTCTTTTGGCACATCAGTAAAGGGATTTGGCAAAGTTTCTGCTTGATTTTGAATACAAGCATTCAATACTTGATTCGATTTTGCTGGAGTGTCGGTAGTAGTTTCTTGAGATTTTACAGGAGTAACAAAGCTAGTAGTAGCTAGCACTACAACTGTTACCAAAAGTTTGTAGTTCATAATTTGAGTTTTCTAGGGATGAAAGTCTCCCAGATGTTAGTTCCCAGGCTATGGCCCAGGAACTAGAATAACCTAAGCGTTAGAGAACATGGTAAGCATTACTAATAGAACAGTTAATGCACCGATCCAAAGAGCTAACGATCCCCAACTGACTGAATCTTTTTGTACTCTTTGCCAGAAATTGTTAACTAAGTTATTCCGAATTGCCATCTTATAACCTCCAATTTTTATTAAACTCGCAAAACCTTTCAGTTTGGAATTGGGAATTGTTATAGAAACTTTAGTTATGGGTTAAAAGCCTACTTTAAAAAAGATATTTTTCGAGACGTTTAGCGCTCTTAAATTCGGTGTCTTTGTTATAATCTCATGCTTAAAAAGCTGGGTTTCCCCAATTCACGCTAAAGCATTACTGATTTAAAAAATGAACAAAACTTTACAAAAAGATATTTGTTTATGCTTAACTTTATTTTGCCATACGTAACTGTTTACACTTAAAAATTTGGTAATTTTGAGAGAATTCTTAATGTTTGCTTAACCATGTATAGGACTACTATTTGATTTTTGAAAAGATACGTAGAGGAGCCAGTCGCGTGGGCGGGTTTCCCGACTTGAGTTCCTTCGTAGCGGTAGCGACGCAGGAGCGTCACTGGCGTTGCGTTAGCGCGGAGAGTACGGCACCAAAGCCTTAAGAATGGTGCGTTACTAACACACCCTACAAATACTTAGATTTTTCAGAAATCAAGTATGATTCCTATATAAAAGTAAGTGTTATTCAAATCAACAACTACTTAAATGCAGATGATGCTTCACTTTGACTCATGATTTATCTAGACTTGAAGATAGACACAATTAACAGTGAAATGATAGGGAAATAATGGTGCAACAAATAAGACATAATGAATCGCAATATATCTGTATTATTTCAGTTGAGAGAATTACAGCGAATCTTGTGTAGGCATTATGAATATATTTTGCCAAAATCCAGAAGAGGAAGAGGAATTAAGAATTTTATTCCTAACTCCTCTACAGACGCGATTAATCGCATTTCCAACTCTTTTAATTTCCTTGCAACGGAGCATTTAATACTTTCTCAATGCGATCGCGTGTTTCTAGTAAGTGCGCTTTAGTATATTCATCCTCGGAATTAGCCTCTTTGAGTTTCTCATCTAGTTGTTTGAGTTTATACCAAGCTAAAGTCCGAGCATCTTCTGGGACATATTCTTTTCGCAACACCATAGCAGTTAAAATGTCCAGGTATTGGCGCTGCAAGCCTCGCCGTAAGCTGGCAATCTTCATTGGTTTACCTTTTGGTTTGATTACCTCTGTCCAAATACCAGACTGTAAAGTGTCAAATAGCTCTGGTAAAGTCAGTGCATTTTCGGGTTTAGTTTTAAGTTCAATATCCTTGAGGCGAGAGAGGCGATCGCCAGAGAGTAAATCTCGCAGCACAGAACCCTGCATAAGTAGCACCAAATCATGAATTGGAAAATCCAAACGCCCAACTTGCGGATAACTTCCCCAATGTCGCCAACGAGAAGGTGCTAACTTATTCAGTAGTTCTGGTGAAAAGCTCAAGGCATCTTCTGCAAACACATATTTTTGCAGCGTCTCTAAAGCTTGCCGTTGTTCTTCAACTGGTACTGGTTGAAATGGTAATCGCTGTTGCCCAACTCCAGAGGGAATCTCGCTAGGGTGAATACGGTAAAAAGACTGTCCCCCAATGTATTTAGTGGTGTAGTATATTTGCTGAAAATAGTTACCCAAAACTGTGCTAAAACGTTCGCTGACATCGCTGTAACTATCACCAGCCAATGGGTAACGCTTATCAAGACGTTCCCACATCACCCGCGAATTATTTAACTGCCACTGGGAATAAAGCAGCACATTGCTACTGTTATCCCAAGCATCAGCAGTTGGGTCAAGGTCATACACATCTTCATCTGTAGAATAACTCAACTCTGGCTTATAGGATTGTGCAGCAATTTCTGACAAAATTGGCTTTTCGGCAATGGGGGTTGATGTCTGAATTGGGATGTAGCCGTACTTAATCGCCCATTCATCATAAAGCCCCACCATACTAGGAAAATAATCTCCCTGTTTTGTCCCTTGAGGGGCAATATTTGGGGGAATATAATCCATTACGGAAGTTGTCAGACCTTTATTTCTGGTAATTTCCGTATTATTCATCTCCTGGGGAGCTAACAGAGTACTACCACGGAAGTTATGCCGTAAACCAAGAGTATGTCCAACTTCGTGAGCGATAATTAAACGTAAATATTGATTGATATATTCTTTGACTTGATCCGGAGTGGCCATCGTATCTGGCAGTAAAGACATCGCTAGTGAACCAAAGGCAAATTGGTTAGCAGCTTCCATCCCATAGCATAAATCGTACTCTCCTGCCATTTTAGATAAACTATTCAACAACCCTTGTTGCCCTTGCATCTGCTGGGGTACACCATTATTTTTGGCATTTAAACCATTTGCACAAAGTAGACGATTTTGCATCAAAGCTGATAAGGTAGTCTGGCTTTGTGTTTGGCTGGGTTGGACAATTTTGCGATACTCACTCTTAAGTGCCCGGATAAAGCTGGCATCTACGAGAATGTCTGCATCCAAAATTTCGCCAGTCAAGGGGTTAACGCGGGATGGCCCCATTGCAAAATAACCATCGACTGTGTTAATCCAGCGAATTGTGTTGTAACGAATATCTGCTGGGTCCCATGTTGCATCATCTGGCATCTGGCGAACTTCAATTGCATCTTTAAATCCCGCTTTGAGAAAGGCTTTATTCCACATTAGGATACCTTCTTTCATCGCATCGCGGTATTCTAAAGGCACAGCGTTATCAATCCAGAAGACAATCGGTTTTTTGGGACGAGAAATTAATGCTTTAGGGTCTTGTTTTTCTAAATCCCAGCGATTTATGTAGCGGACAAAAGAATCGCCGCGATCGTCTTTGGATAAATCTTGGTAGGCGGTGATGAAATAGCCAATGCGATCGTCAGCAATGCGCGGTCGATAATCTTTATCAGGTAGTTGGGAGAGACTATAATGAACACGCAAGGTAAAACCACGGTTGTCAGCTAGCGATGCAAAGTTGGCTATTTCGCTTTCACCGCTAGCGCCACCAGAAAAATTTAAAACTGACTCAATTTCTAAGTTTTGAGGAAAAGCTTTAGCAGTGCCAAAATAGGACTGGTCTGTAGTTGTTGGGACTCCTAAACTTGCAGCTAATCCGCCTAAATCTGTCAGCAATAAATCGCCCAAATCTACGAGAATAGTTTTGCGTTGTGGATGAATGCTTTTTATAGCAATGCTATAGAGAACGGAATCGCTAAAAGACCGGGCTAGCGATCGCACTTGCGGATCTCCCTCACGAGTGCGAAAATTGACGTTGCGGATAACAAAGTTTAATTTATCATCTACCCGTTGGAAATAAAATAAAAAATCTTGCAGAGGCATACCACTGTAAATACCTCGTTCGCCAATGCCCGATTCCAGCGTTGCCGTAGCTAGATAATTGTTATTAAGTTGCTCTGGCTTAATCTCTAAATAAATTTTATTCTTTTCTTTATTGCGATAAAGGGTAAATAACCCCCCTGACTTTTGGGTTCCTTTCACTACTTCATCAAACGCCTCTAACTCATCCTTTGCTGTTGGTGTTTTAGTAGGTTTAGGCTTTTCTGCGGGTTTTGCAACTTGTAAAAATGGTTGTTCAGATGCCTTTTTAGGATCTTTTACTACCCAAATAAACGGTTGAGGCTGTGCGTGTTTATTTTGATTAACCACCCAAACTTGCCTTGAAGCTAGCCTCTGTCTCTGAAGAATATTGATATTATTTAATGATAATGCTGAGATATTAGTTGGAATTTCTGTCGTTAACTGACTATCGGCTTTAACTACAGCTTCTAAAACCCGCACACCCTTATGGTTCGCTGACAATGTATCAACTCCGTTCACAGCTAGGGACTTGGCGTTAGCCGTTGCTATTCCTAAAAACAAACCATGTAACAAAATTATATAAAAGGTTAATCTGTTGTTCATCGCATCAATTTCCCCGATAAAGATACCGTAGTTAACTTTTAACTTTTACGAAGCTATGTAGCCTGCCTTTTGCCGATTCTGTCATCTGCTTTATATGAATCAGCAAACCTTAGACTTCAGTTTTAGTTGCTATTTTTCTACCTTTGTTACGCCTTTGTGCCGAATGATTTTTCCTAACAATTGCGTCTTTTACAAAGAGTAAGTATTATTTTTACACCAGACTAGTAAATATCTGGGAAAAAAAGTATAACAAATTAACTAAAGTAGAACAATTACTTGACTTTTGAAAGATTTTTTCCGATGCACTTTACTTGCATCAAGAGAAGAAGCTTGAGCTAACTATGGGTTAGGCAGAAGCCTACATCCAAGAATGCCATACTGCTCGGTTAAGCATTTTTAACTCGGAATTGGATTTGGGGAAAAGGTTAAAGGGTAAAGGTTAAAGGTTTTTTCTTTCCCTTTTCCCCTTCCCCTTTTCCCTTTAACCGACAAGTATTGTCCAAGAATGCCGTTTGTGTAGCCCATCGTAGATGTCCCAACCCATGATATTTTTCGTGTAGTATTTATTGATACTATTTATTTTTGGCAATGAGAAGCAAACTAGCACAGAATAATTTTTAGTTCCAAATTATCAAAACAGTAATTAAAATGTAACAACGGACACGGAAATGTCAACATATTTATCTCAAGTTTGGCAACTGCTGAGAAATTATGTAAGGGATGTAAGGTTACAAGAGATGCCAAAGACGACATCTGTGGAAACTGAAGCAGTTTTACCCCTAACAAAAAGCATTAAAGAATTAGACAAAAGCAGTAAATGTACTCAAGATAATTTGTATGAAGATTTATGGTTTCAAAGACTACAAGAAAGCTTAGAAAAATGGACAATATCAAGGAGCGATTGGACTTCTAAGATAGGCGATCGCACATTAGACACGCTACCATCAGAGTTCTATATGAAAGTGTGCGTAGGCATAGCCCGTAGTGGACATCGCCAGATGCATACAGAGATTTATGATTTACTAAGCAATGGAGCGCTCAAACCAGAAATAGTCCAACAAATAATTCAATTTGTTGTGTCTAATCAAAAAATTAGCCTAGAAGTACTTTTCTGGCGGCTAGAAGATTTTTATCGTCGTTGGTGTCAAGGAGAATTTATAGATGGGACACCAGATGATAATCTACCTCAGAAAACAAGGTTAAAACTAGCGGCACAAAATATTGCTCTGGGGTTGAGACAGGTAGACATATATACAGGGCTGAACGTACTGATTTTACTGTTAGAGTTACACCGCTATGCCCAAGAACAAGATGAACTCAAACAAAAAATCACCTTTTATCCATCAGCCCAACCCGATACAGACAATTTTTTCACATCCCAACTACTACGGATCGTCAACTATAGCGATGCCCTAGAGATTGGTAACTTTAGCAGTATAGTTGGGCAATTTCTCAAAGGTGGTAACTTTCGCAGTGCTTACCTAGGCGATGCCAACCTCACCGGGGCAGACTTTAGCGGTGCCGATCTCAGCCTTGCTTATCTCGGCGATGCTAACTTAACTGGCGTAAACTTCATCGGTGCTAACCTTAGCGGTGCAAACCTCGGCGATGCAAACCTCAGTGGTGCAAACCTCAGTGGTGCCGACCTCAGCAGCACAAACCTTAGTGGTGCTAACCTCAGTTGTGCCAACCTCAGCCGCGCCGACCTCAACCGCGCCGACCTCAGCAGCACTGATCTTAGCCGCGCCGACCTTAGCCGCGCCGACCTCAACCGCGCCGACCTCAGCAGCACCAACCTAAGCCATGCTGACCTCAGTAATGCCATCCTTTTCGGTGCAAATCTCAGTGAAGCTAACCTCAACAGCGTCAACCTTAACCATGCTGACCTCTGCCGCGCCGACCTCAGTGGTGCTGATTTGAGTCATGCCATCCTCAACGGTACTAACCTCAGCGACACAATTCTTTTCAGTACCAACCTTAGTAATGCCATCCTCATCGCTGCTGACCTCAGCTATGCCAAACTTAATGGTGCAAAACTTAACAATGCTAAACTTAACGGTGCAATGTTCTTAGGTGCAGACCTCAGTGGCGTAGACCTAAGTCGGGTGACTCTCAATGAAGCCGATCTCAGTGGGGTGATTCTTAGCGAAGCCGACCTCAGTGGTGCTGACCTCACCGACGCTATCCTTTTCGGCACAGACTTCAGTTATGCCAACCTTAACAGTGCTAATCTCAGTGGCAGTAATCTCAGTGGTGCCATCCTCAATGGCGCGGATCTCAGCAACAGTGACCTCAGTTTTGCCATTCTTGGTGGTGCAGACCTCAGCGATGCCAATATGGAAAAAATGACCTGGGGCAAAAAGCAGCAGTGGGAGGGTGTGCGGGGATTAGAGACAGCAGTTAATGTGCCGGAGGCATTGAAAGAAGAACTGGGATTAAATTGAAAAGACCTGGAGACATCTTTAGTTCTTGCTCTTGAGGCTAAATCAACCATGATTTTATTTCCTCACTTTGGGCAGGGAATTTTTCTTAACTTGACGCTAATGGCAAGATTCCCACCCTGCTTGTGTAAATTAAATACTCGACAGTTTACTAAATCGAGCTATCCCCAAGTTTTATGGAGTTATTTATGACACTTTGCCTTTGATTCATTTGATTTGCGTGATTTACTTACACCAATTTTAAATTAACAGTGTAGTATGGGTGTCCAGTTGAACAAGTGTCCAGTTGATTCCAAGATTTCCTTCAAGTATTATTATGTAATGGCTATAATTTCAACTAGTTTCTTTTGTTGCCTAACAACTGATCGATATTTACTATACAGACCACAAAAGCGTCTTTACCATCAATTTAGTTAAATTTTAATATTATTGCCAATGTCATACAACTTAGTTATTAAATTAACACCAATTCCTAAACTACAGTTACAAATCATTCTGCCTTATCTCCCACTCCTGTACCTCTGCTGTCTATAAGTTTCTGTAGAGGTTCCCAAAATTTATGGGTTTCAACAACATCTACTGAAAACAAGAAACACAAGTAGAAATAAGCTAGTCTATTTTCCAATACAAGCAAGGAATTTTTGTAGCTCTATGATTATTGAGAATAGCGCTAGTAGTTCAAACAAGAAGTTGCTCGGTTTTGATGTCAAAAGTTTTACAGTCAATCACTGTCTAATCAATGCATTAAAGGGAATATTTGCTGTTCTCCCTATCACCTTGGCATTGCCTGTAGATGCTTTACAAGTAAAGTTGACTCCAACTAATCCGAAATTAGGGGATACTCTCTCAGTGGAGATTAATCTAGATAATCCAGAAAATGCTAAAAATCCAACAGTAGCTAGTGGTAATAATACATACCCTGCATTTGAAATTGCCCCCAATCAGTATCGGGCTTTAGTTCCCACAACTCCCTTAGAAAAACCTGGAACTAGAACACTTCGGGTAGCAGGGGATGGTCAAGTGCGAAACTTGGCAGTGAATGTACTTAATCGCAAGTTCCCCGTACAACGCATCACTTTGCCACCTGGCAAAGCCGGAGTGGATGCCACAGAATACGAACTTAAGCGTGTAGCAGCTTTCAAGGCACTACAAACACCACAAAAGTATTGGAATGGAGTATTTCTGAAACCAAATGTAGGGCGGATGAGTACAAACTATGGTGTACGTCGCTACTATAATGGTACATTTGCTAAGGACTACTATCATCGTGGTCTTGACTACGCTGGTGCTGCTGGTTCTCCGGTAATTGCCCCAGCCTCTGGGCGAGTTGCTTTGGTAGGTAGGGTATCCCAAGGGTTTCGGATACACGGTAACGTAGTTGGCATTGACCACGGCCAAGGAGTAACCAGTATTTTCATGCACCTGAGTCGTATCAACGTCAAAGAGGGTGATTTTGTGAAAGCTGGTCAAGTAATTGGCGCAGTTGGTTCAACAGGTGCTGCCACGGGGCCACATTTGCACTGGGGTCTGTATGTCAACGGACAATCTGTTGATCCAACACCTTGGCGAACTAAGGTCGTTAACTAGTAGAGGCGGAATAGATCGCGTCTGTGCATAATTTGTGTTTTTTTTGCTGAGAATTAGGCAAAATAAATTGGATTGATACCGTCCCTACCTTGCTTGGCTAACATAAATGATGATAAGTGTTATGAGTATCGAAAAAATTGTAGAACAAGCTCTCCAGGATGGTTATTTGACACCAGCAATGGAAGCAGAAGTCGGTAGAATCTGTGACAACGCCTCGGAACTCTCAATTGAAGAGTACATGGCGTTGGATCGGCTGATGGGAGCGCTATTGACTGGTGAGGTAGTGGCGGTACCTCGCAAACAATTCATTAACGTTATGGAAGAATTAGTACTGACAGAAGCGATCGCCAGAGTTGCAGAAATTGAAGCGACCAGCGAAAGTTCTCTAGATGTCGGTGATATTGCTGCTTACGCTCTCAATCGCCTACCACCTTTGTATGCTACTACAGAAGAGGGTGCTAGCTTCCAGCGCCAAACCGCGATCGCCCAACTGCAAGAATTAATTTCTCAGCAGATAAGTGAGGCGATTAACCGTTACCTGGATCGACCCAATTTCTTCCCAGAACGGCAAGCCTTGGGTAAAAACAGTGGTAATGAGGTTGTACGTCAAGTTAGTGCTTTACTCCAGACATACGCGCCTAATTTCGAGCAAAAATTATAATTTCAAAAGTCATTGGTCATTTGTCATTTGTTTTTAAATAAAGGACAAAGGACTAATGACTAATGGCTTAATCGATTAATTACGTACAAGTACTGTTGTCCCTATATTCACTTGCTCATAAAGCATTCTGACATCAGAATTACGCATCCTTAAGCAGCCGTGGGATACAGCCGTTCCTACCAAGTCAATATCTGGCGTGCCATGAAAGCCAATTTCATTCCGTCCGTCTGACCAAAAGCCAATCCATCTGTCTCCCAAGGGGCTATCCGTACCAGCCTCAAATACTTTACCTGTAATTGGGTGTCGCCAAATTGGATAGTGTCGCATGTGGATCACCTGGAAAGAACCTGTGGGTGTTTCCCAACCTTTCTTACCTACAGCAATTGGGTAGCTGGCTATCACTTCATCTCCTGCGTATACATAAGTGCGGCGATCGCTTAAATCAACTACTACTTGTGTCTTGCCATCTGCTACCCTACTAGATGGTACTTGTTGGGCTGAAGCCTGAGACCATAGACCTTTGGGCCAACCCTCTGCAACTGAATTTTGTTTTTCTGCTTGCGCCACCAACTGCATATTAATTGGTGGTTCAGTTGCTTGAGCTACATTATTCCTAATTGTTTTCGGCTGAGTTTGAGGTTTAATAGTAGAAGACTCTGGTGTAAAAGCCTTCTGAGTCTTTGCTTTAACTACATTTTTCTTAATTATTTTCGACTTAGTTTCAGACTTAATAGCAGAATATTTAAGTGTAGAAACCTTCCGAGTCTTTGCTTTTACTACATTCTTATTAATTATTTTTGACTTAGTTCGAGGCTTAATAGCAGAGGACTTTGGTGTAACCGCCCTCTGGACATTTGAGCCTTGTACCACTTCACCAGGTGGCACAGATCCACCCAGCGCAATTTCTCCTAAACTCACTTGTGACAGATTCTTGTAGACTTCCTCTGAGCGGCTTCCCTTCGGATTAATGAGGGTGGAATTTCGCCGCATCGAAGTAGATGCAGACTTTTCAAATTGTCCTTGTGCCGTAGTAATCCGCCAATGGACAGCTAAAGATAAAAATGCTGTACCAAAACAGAGCAACATTACCATCCGCCCTACAGATTCGTTTCTTACCATTGCCATCGCCTATTGTTTATCCCTGACATATCCAGCCGAGTATTTGGATGGGTTCATCATCCGATTATCAAAAATTTATCAATACTTATCATTTCCGATATAAATCTGCCAACACCTCTGGGCAAACTAAGACTATGCAAATTGTCCCAGCAAGAGAACTCCAAGTGAGCAACCTCATTTCTCCAAAGTTCTGGGGGTTGTAAGCCAATACTTGGACTTTCTAGCGGAACTTTTGCAATGTAGCAATCAATGATTAGTGGTGTAGGTGGGAGAAAAATCATGTTTGAAAAACTATTGCTAGCAGTCACAATTACATTCTCTCTGAATTTGTTTTTTCAAGTTCGCGTACCAGAGCAACATAACACTGGTGCTACTTACGGGTTACAGCTAGAACAATCAGCAACTATTTTGGTAACAAAATCAAAAAAATAAATCACCATTATAGTAACCGCAACAACCGAACTCCCAAAAATTATTACCTGAATTTTAAAGGTATCAAGAAGTTAGAATTACAAAATTTTGATCTTCATCCTTAATAACCAGATTTAATTATTTTTATCAAGCGTATATACCCAGTTGCTAAAAGTACTTAAATGTGCATATTGCTGCGCCTTTGTTAGTTGATGAGTCTTGGGCAACTATGTCAGCAGTATAAGGAAAAAGTAGTTCTCCTTATTGCTACAAATGTATCCAAAATTGTCTGCTTCCGTGTTCCAGTCATAAATCCGTCACCTTAGTATGGAACTTCTGTTCCATTAGCAGGTCTAATAGATAGGGATGATTTAGAGCCAGTACGATCTATGAGTCAGTCGATTACTGTATCCTGGTCAACGGTTGATGCAAAGTATCCAGAAGCATCAGTGCAAGTTGACAAACTCCCTAACCACGATTTAATTTTGCGCTGTCAAGCGGGACTGCGGCCAGATCGTGTTGCATTTTCAGAGTTATTACGCCGCTATCAAAGTCAGGTTGATAGAGTTCTATACCACCTGGCTCCAGATTGGTCTGACAGGGCCGATTTAGCTCAAGAAGTTTGGATTCGAGTGTATCGGAATATTAACCGATTACAAGAGCCTGCTAAATTTCGGGGCTGGTTAAGCCGCATTGCCACCAACTTGTTTTACGATGAGTTGCGGAAACGCAAGCGGGTAGTTAGTCCTTTATCACTGGATGCTCCCCGCTCGTTAGAGGACGGCGAGATGGATTGGGAAATCGCCGGCGATACCCCAGGCCCTGAAGAAGAACTGACAACTAGAGAATTTTACGAGCAATTGCGGGAAGCGATCGCGGATTTACCAGAAGTTTTTCGTACAACCATTGTCCTGAGAGAAATCGAAGGTATGGCTTATGAAGAAATTGCTGAAATCACTGGAGTTTCTCTAGGAACTGTGAAGTCAAGAATAGCCAGAGCTAGATCGAGACTGCAAGCCCACTTGCAGAATTATCTAGATTCATAATTTACAGGATCTTGCCTCTGCCATTAGGCAGAATTTAAGTATTGATTAAGAATTACACCAAAGACGTAGATCGCTTGTATCCTGAGAAGGAAAAATGGCTAATTTTCCCGAAATTTCTGCCCACTTTACCCGTATATGAATTGGTAATAATGTTAAGATGACTACTGATTCTCAGTTTTACGACCGTTCTTCTTTGCAACTTCCTCAAGATTTTTCAGATGGAATGGCCAAGCATACCAATGAATCAACGGGTCTTATGGATATGGTGAAGCGCGATCGCTTCGAATTATTAAGTGCTTACCTTGATGGTGAAGTCACCGCTATAGAACGCAGGCAAGTAGAAGAATGGCTGGCAAATGATGCCTCCGTTCAATGCTTGTATGCTCGATTGTTAAAGCTGCGCCAAGGCTTGCGGACTCTCCCAGTGCCCACAGCCCAGGAGTCAACAGAAGCAACAGTTGGGCAAGTATTGACACGTTTGCGCCGCCGTTCCCGTTTAAACTGGATGGCGGGAGGTGCAGCCGTTGCTGCTTGCGTCATCGGTGCAGTATCTAGCTTAATACCTGGTAGTTTTTATGTGCCGCAACTGGCGCAACGACCACAAAAAGAGCCGATTCAAACGTCCTCAGCGTCTATAATTCCACCTTCCCCTTTGATGGTGGGACTAAATAACCCAGTTATTGAAATTCCTAAAGCAGCAGTAGCGTCTCCAAAAAATCCAATCTATCCGGTACAGCCGCAAAGCCGCGACTCTAAACAGGACATAAATTAATTGGATTAACAATTCACGGTTAAACCGCAGCCACTCCACCAACCGTCAGGTTGGAGGAATCCTCCTAATTGCTCAACTCGCTCTAGAGTCATGAAATAAACCCAAGCCCAACTATAAGAAAGCGACTGTGGTTCATAAACCTCGATAATTTGACGATTATAGAGGTTTTCTGATGCTTGTCTAGTAGGCTGGTAGTTTTCCAGCACATCTAGCTCATTTAAAATATTTGAGCTAGAAAAAGAAACTAAATATCCGTAAACTTGGCTATCCCCTAGCGTCATTGCTGGGTAGCCCATTGGCAAAGCAAACAATTTACCTTGTACAAGAGCTAATTTGGCATCTATTACCTTGCCAGCACAATATTTTTTATAGTTAGCTTCACCAGGTTTGAGTGTGCCGTAGACAAAAACCTGCACCAAATCAGAAAATTTTTTATTTGATTCAACCATCTAATACATTTTATTGAAATGATTATCACCATACCTGAAACACTAGCAGTTCAGGCATAATTTGGCTGATGCTCAATTATATAAATCCGTGAGTAGTTGACCTACAATATAGGTTAACCTAAGAGGTTGACCTGCTATGTCAACCCAGACAGACCCATTAGGAGAGTTTTTGGTGGATTCCCGATATAACCCAGCAGCAATTGAGGAAAAATGGCAAAAAACATGGGTAGAACTTGGCTTAGATAAGACACCTTCAGTTAGCAAAAAGCCAAAATTTTACGCTTTATCCATGTTCCCTTATCCATCGGGCAGCCTACACATGGGTCACGTCCGTAATTATACGATTACCGACGTGATTGCCCGCCTCAAGCGAATGCAAGGGTATCGGGTAATACACCCAATGGGGTGGGATGCCTTTGGCTTACCAGCAGAAAATGCCGCCATTGACCGTGGTGTACCGCCAGCAAAGTGGACTTATCAAAATATTGCCCAAATGCGGCAGCAATTGCAGCGTCTTGGTTTATCCATCGACTGGGAATGTGAACTTGCTACCTGTTCACCAGATTATTACAAGTGGACACAATGGATTTTCTTGCAGTTTTTGCAAGCAGGGTTAGCTTACCAAAAAGAAGCAGCCGTAAACTGGGATCCTATTGACCAAACTGTATTGGCAAATGAACAAGTTGATAATGAAGGACGTTCTTGGCGCAGTGGGGCAATAGTTGAGCGCAAATTGTTGCGGCAGTGGTTTTTTAAGATTACCGACTACGCCGAAGAATTACTCAATGACTTGGATAAGTTGACAGGTTGGCCGGAACGGGTCAAATTGATGCAGGCAAACTGGATTGGTAAATCTACAGGCGCTTATTTAGAATTTCCCATTGTTGGGATAGATGAAAAAATTGCCGTGTATACCACGCGCCCAGATACAGTTTATGGTGTCAGTTACTTAGTATTAGCACCAGAACATCCCTTAACAAAGCGCGTCACTACAAAAGAACAACAAGCAGAGGTAGAAGTTTTTATTAAAGAAGTTTCCAATCAAAGTGAGTTGGAACGTACTTCTGAAGACAAACCTAAGCGGGGTATCCCTACTGGTGGGGTGGCAATTAACCCATTTACAGGGGAAGAAGTGCCGATTTGGATTGCTGACTATGTACTGTATGAGTATGGTACTGGGGCAGTGATGGGTGTACCAGCACACGATGTTCGGGATTTTAAGTTTGCTAAAAATTACGATTTGCCAGTTAATTTTGTCATCGCTTCCCCAGATGATGTTGTAGGTTTTGACTTAACTCCAGCATCAGCAATTGGTGAATCACAACTCATAAAAGTTGACTATAAGCAGGCATATACTGAACCAGGAATTTTAATTAATTCTGGGACTTTTACTGGTATGGCTTCCGCAGATGCTAAACAAGCGATAATTGAATACGCCGAACAACAAGGTTTTGGTAAAGTGCGGGTGCAGTATCGCTTGCGGGATTGGTTAATTTCACGGCAGCGTTACTGGGGCGCACCGATACCTGTAATTCATTGTCCCAACTGCGGAATAGTGCCAGTACCTGACAAGGATTTGCCAGTCCAGTTGCCAGAAGAGGTGGAATTTACTGGACGTGGTGGTTCACCTTTAACTCAGTTGGAAAGCTGGGTAAATGTGCCTTGTCCAACTTGTGGCACTCCGGCGAAGCGAGAAACTGACACGATGGACACTTTTATAGATTCCTCGTGGTATTTCTTGCGCTTTCCTGATGCTAAGAATGAACAACAAGTTTTCGATTCCAGTAAAGTTAACGACTGGATGCCAGTGAATCAGTACGTGGGTGGTATTGAACACGCGATTTTACATTTGTTGTATTCGCGGTTCTTTACTAAGGTTCTGCGGGATAGAGGATTACTAAACTTTGATGAACCCTTCCAACGTCTGTTAACTCAAGGGATGGTACAGGGTTTAACTTACCTAAATCCCAATAAAGGCGGTAAAGATAAATGGATTCCTTCTAATCTGGTCAATTCTGCTGACCCCCGCGACCCTCAGACAGGCGAACCTTTGCAACGTCTCTACGCCACCATGTCTAAATCAAAGGGCAATGGTGTCGCGCCAGAAGATGTAATTTCCAAATACGGTATAGATACAGCGCGGATGTTCATCTTATTCAAAGCGCCGCCAGAAAAAGACCTGGAATGGGATGAAGCCGATGTGGAAGGACAATTCCGCTTTTTAAATCGGGTTTGGCGTTTGGTGACAGATTATATTGCTGCTGGAGTATCCCGTAAGCAAGCCCAACTCGCTGATTTAACTAAGGCAGAAAAGGATTTGCGGCGGGCTATTCATACGGCGATTCAAGCGGTGACAGAAGATGTGGAAGACGAATATCAATTCAACACAGCTATTTCCGAATTGATGAAGTTGAGTAATGCTTTAACTGATGCCGATGGGAAAAATTCACCAATTTACGCAGAAGGTATTCGGACTTTGGTGATGTTACTCGCACCTTTTGCGCCACACATTGCTGATGAATTGTGGCATTTGTTGGGTGAAAGTAATTCAGTTCATACTCAAACTTGGCCATCATTTGACCCTGTGGCTTTGGTAGCCGATGAAATTACTTTGGTGATTCAAGTTATGGGTAAAACTCGCGGTGCGATTCAAGTACCAGCACAAGCAGATAAAGCAGAGTTGGAGAAATACGCCCGTGAATCAGAAATTGCCCAGCGTTATATCGAAGGCAAGGAGATTAAAAAGGTAATTGTTGTGCCTGGAAAGTTGGTAAATTTTGTAGTCAGTTAAAAGTAGAAGAAAGCCAAGATTATCGGATGTGAAAAAGAGGCTATTATCGCTTACCGATTTTATCAAAGAAGTAAAGACGCGATTCATCGCGTCTCTACAAATGGTCTATTTTTCGCATTCTTTTTTCAAATTGGTATGACTTAAATAATTCTTACTCAATAAGAATTATTTAAGTATTTTAACTGATTGACAATAGTACATTGATGAGAGTTTTTTATCAATTTTGCAGGTGCGATCGCTTAAAAAAATGCTGCCTAAGTAGAAAATTCCAACCGATGGGCAGTACCATCATCTAGAAAACTCTGCTCACCAACGCCGACTAATTCCACAATGGTTTCACGGGTTACAGGTGAAAACTCGCCTTCTCTGGCTGCAATCTCAACAATGGTTGTTTGCTCCTCAGAATAAACGCGGTAAGTTGTGGTGCAAAAGGCTCCTGTTTGGTACTCAAAAGTATGACCATCATCTTCATAAAGAGTAAACTCACCAATGCCTTTCCAGACTCGCAATTTCATTTGGTTTATGGGATGTTCATCTACATATTGCATTATTGGGGCGATCGCAATAATTGAGCCAGCACGAACGTATAATGGCATTTTCTCCAGTGGTGCGGATGCAAGAATGTGAGTTGGCCCTGTAAATGCTTCCCCAGTCCACCAATCGTACCAACAACCTTCAGGCAAGTAGACGGCGCGATGTTCAACACCTGGACGGTAAATTGGTGCTGCTAGTAAGGAGGGGCCTAGCATTACTTGATCGGCCAGAGCAAAGGTTTTGGGATCGTTGGGGAAATGATAGAGAAGTGGGCGAAGAATTGGTGCGCCAGTAGTTGCAGCCAACCAAAAAAGAGTGTAAATGTAAGGTAGTAGTTGATAACGGAGTTCAATATACTCGCGGCAGATTTTTTCGACGCGATCGCCAAATACCCAAGGCTCATGCTGTGCAGTAGTTAATGCTGAATGCCCACGCATCAAGGGGTAAAGCATTCCTAGCTGCATCCAACGCGCATATAGTTCCGCCGTTGCGTTCCCTGCAAACCCCCCAATATCACTTCCGACAAAGGCAACACCCGATAAACCCAGGTTACACAGCATTGGTATGGACATTTCTAAGTGTTCCCACAAAGATTGATTGTCTCCTGTCCATATAGCTGACCAGCGTTGAATACCAGCATATCCAGAGCGTGTTAATACAAAAGAACGTTCAGTTGGACGAGATATTTTAGTTGCTTGATAAGATGCCTTTGCCATCATTAGCCCATAAAGATTGTGAGTTTCTTTGTGGGTGGTTCTCTCGTCAGTTGGCCCTTGGGGTGTATCAAGAGGAAAGGAAATTTTGTTACCGGGGTCGCCGAATGGACGGTCATCGAGTGCGGGTTCATTCATGTCATTCCAGATACCGGCAACACCAATATCAGTTAGACTGTTTTGCCAATTTCCCCACCAATCTCTAACTTCAGGATTTAGGTAATCAGGAAAAACAGCTTTATCTGGCCAAACATAGCCGTGAAATAACTGACCATTAGTTTTTCGCACAAAATAATTGTTTTTTAATCCGTCGTCGAAGACTTTGTAATCTGCTTCTGGTTCGTATTTGACTCCCGGATCAACAATAGTTACTACTTTAAAGCCATCTTGCTTAAGATTTTGGATTAATTCTTTAGGGTTAGCAAATCGCTTCGGACTCCAGGTAAAAACCCTGTAGCCATTCATATAATCAATATCTAAATGAATAACATCACAGGGAATGCGACGCTGACGAAATTCGTTAGCTAGTTTGCTGACTATATCTTGTGACTCGTAACTCCAGCGACATTGGTGATAACCTAATGACCATCGAGGTGGTAAGGGCATCCGTCCGGTTAGCTGGGTGTAAGTCTGGATAATTTTTGCAGGTTCAGGCCCATAAATAATGTAGTAATCTAGTTCACTCCCCTGAGTTTCCATCTGCCAGACTCCAGGTTGCTGTGCGCCTAGATCGAATCGGCTCCAATAAGTAGTATTAAAAAAAAGCCCGTATCCCAATCCAGGACGCAACGCGATGAAAAAGGGAATCGCCTGATACATACTGTCTGTCATGATGCCGTAATCGATCGCATCTGATGTCCAGTTGGTTTTGACTTTTGATCGCTGATCTAATAAACCAGTCGGTTCGCCAAAACCATAGAAATGTTCGTCAGATTCAATTCGTTTCCACCCAGCGACAGTACCAGTGCGCCACGCCATGCCTAAGTCTGTATCGTGAGCAAAGGGTTGTCCTGCTGAGTTAAAGAACTGGATACGACAAGGATTGCGGGACACGACAATAGACAATTGCTCAGTTTTAATTTCTATAGTTTCTGCTTTTTCTTCAACTTCAAAGGGTACAGCAGGCCATTCTTCATCCGCAAGTGCTACAGCCCACGATCGCCTGGAGAGAAATTCACCACTTGGTGTCATCCGTACCCGAATTAAGTTTGGTGCTAAGACACTAACTGTTAGACAGGGGCCGCCGCACAGCAAGAGGATATGGCGCTCATTCTGTTGTATTGCTTCTACTGCTCCCAGGATTGACCAAGGCGCTTCTTCTGTGTGCAGTTGTCCAAAGTATTGTGGCATAATTCCTGATTCAAAGATAACTACTTTCCCCAATAGAGACTCACATAAACTACTGCTAAAAAGCGTGTATCTTTAGGCATAGCGTATAAATGCGAGGGAAAAGGTTAAAGGGAAAAGGGAAAAGGGATGAATACAGGTCGCTTAACATCGGTCGAGGTTTTTACCTTCCCCATGATACAAGGATTATTTCGCTTAACATCGGGCGAGGTTTTTACCTTTTCCCCTTCCCCTTTCCCCCTTCCCCTTCTCAATAAATTGGGGGACTTTGATTCTTCCTCCTTTTTTAGCTACGGTGTACACACAAGTCCTAAAAACCTAGCTTGATGAGACTTTCCTCATTCTCATACACAGCATGGGAATGAAAAAAATAGCATTGTCAGTCGATGCAATGCCATTGTTAGTTGATGCAATGCGATTGTCAGTCAATGCAATGCGATTGTTAGTCGATGCAATGCCATTGTCAGTCGATGCAATACCATTGTTAGTTGATGCAATGCGATTGTCAGTCGATGCAATACCATTGTATGGTCAAGACACTTGTGTATACACTGTAGCCTTTTTAAGGGGGTTAGGGGGAATCTAAAAGCGCCTAAAATCACAACAAAACATTTTTAAAATAACCTCTAATTAAGTACAAGTTTATTTTAAGCATTTGATAGCAATTGTTCGTAATCTTTTGGTGTATCAATATCGATATTTCCTAAAGGAAACTGAAGAGGAAATACTTCATTGAGATTATTATTAATAACTTTCTTTGCTCCTGAAGTCTCTTTTAAAGCAGCAAGCTCTGAAAAAAATCTTTGGTTGAATAGAGCCGGTACACCTAATGTTCCTGCATATTCGCAAGCAATGATTGGTTTTTGGCTTGAATAATATGCATCAACTAAATGATTGATAATTTGGGTAGAAACGAATGGCTGGTCGCAAAGTGTAATCACTACTGCTTCGATTTTTTGCGGAAGATTATTTAAGAATTCAAGACCCCTTTTGATGGAAGTACTCATTCCACAAGCCCAATCCAGGTTTTTAACTACTTCAACGGGAAGCTGCTTAACTTGGGGATAAATCTGTTCTGCATTTGCTCCAAGTACTATTACCACAGGTTTACAAACTGAAGCGATCGCAATTTCTGCAATATGATGTACAAAACTCCGTCCCTGATAAAGCAACAGTTGTTTTGGTGTACCCATACGGGTAGATGCGCCCGCCGCCAGAATAATAATAGCTATGCTTGCTTTTTCAGCTTCTATTTGCTCGGTGGTCGATACCATAACAGATATAGGATTACTATTTGATTTTTGAACAAAATTAAGTATTGTAGAGGAGCCAGTGCGTTGCGGAGGTTCCCTCCGTTGTAGCAACTGGCGTTGTGTTAGAACGGAGTTCGTAACGCACTATTATCACAGTTTCGATGCGTTACGCTGTCGCTAACACATCCTACGTATATTTTCTCCAAATCAAACTGGATTCCGATAATACTATGTCGTTAATAACAGATTGCAGTTGCTTGGATAAGTTTGATGAATTGGTTGATTCAGATTTTTCAAAAAATTACTCTTGCGGTTTGTCAGCACTGCTTGAATTTCTGCAATGATGGCGATCGCTATTTCTTGTGGTGTATCTGCGCCAATATCAATACCAACAGGACTATACAATCTATTCAATTGTTCGCTAGTAGAAGCTATTCCTTGAGTTGATAAATCTTGAAGTAATTTTTCTGTCCGATGCTTTGGCCCTAAAATGCCAATGTAGCGCGCAGGAGATGGAAGCATCATCTTTAAAATTTCTAGATCGTCAAGATAATTATGCGTCATCACCACAGCTACAGTGCGATCGTTTATAAAAACCTGTTTATCTATAATCTCTCGATTGCTAAGAATCACATTACAAAGTTGAGGAAACCGCGCTCTAGTTGCCTCATTAGCTCGACAATCGACTACAGTCACGTCCCAACCCAATGCTTGAGCAAACTGGGCTACGGGTAAAGCGTCATAACCTGCACCAAATATTACTAAAGGTGTCGGTGGTTGGATAACTTCGATGAAAACTTCTACATTACCTAAAGGTAGCTGATAGTTGCTTACCCTTGACTTTTGATTAGTAAAGGCTGCTTGTGTATCTGCACTCAAAAATTTAATTAAATTTGAATCTTTAATATCAGTGACAATTTTACCGTTTGGATACAGCAGTAAGCGCGACCCAATGACATCTATCCCGCCTTCACAAGCAAAGACTGTAGCAATAATACCCAAATGTTTTTGATCAAAGCACTCTTGTGTAAAAGCGATCGCATTGAGTATGCTCTCTGTCTCAAGCCGTTCGATGAGAACTTGCATTATCCCATCACACCCTAAACCAAAGCCCCAAAGAATATCTTCCGAGGCGGTGCGATCGTAAGTAACAACAATTGGTTTTCCATCCGACATTCGTTGTTGAGTATATTCAAATACGTCGTTTTCTAAACAACCAGCGCTGATTGTGCCAATCATCCGACCTGTATTTGTCATCAGCATTTTAGCACCCGGTCGGCGATAGGTTGAACCTTGAGTTTTAACGACAGTGGCAAGAAAAGTAATTTCACCACTTTTTTTACTGGACTCAAAACCTTCTAAGATTGCTTGTAATTCGTTCATTTGATTGATTATATTTTTTTAACGCAAAGGGGCGCAGAGGTAAACACAGAGTCACGCCGAGAACTCCCTCTCTTAATACTCTGCGTGACTTTGCGCTTTCCTTTGCGTGACTTTGCGTTTAAATAAATTACATTATCCATCCCTCTGCATTTTTTATTGAAGCATTCTCGGAGCGGGGCCACGAGTGACATCCAATTTTGGTGACACACGAGGTAGAGCGATCGTTTTGCCTGTTTGTGCGGCTTCGTAAATCACGGCTATTAGTCTTTGGTCTTGCAAACCTTCTTCCCCAGGTGTATGCGGTTGCTTATTCCCAATCACACAATCTGCCATGTGATCGATTTCTAAAGCAAACTGGTTTTTTTCACCTATCCGCACTTCACTAATGTTTTCTGCCATGCTATTGGTTGGCGATTTCCGCGAAATCATCATCCGCAAACCGTGGTAAGAGAATGCCGGATCGAGTTGTCCCCAAGCATCAGAACCGAAGACGCGAAACCGCCGCCCTTCGTGAAAACCGTAGCTAGTAGAGCAAATTCCTAGCACGCCACTGGGAAACCGCAATTGAAAGGTAACACTTTCTTCCACTTCTTTGAAACGCGGATCGCCAAGAGTGCTGAAAGTTTGGGCGCTAATTGCGATCGGTTCTTCTCCCGTCAAATAGCGAGTTGCATTCAAGCAGTAGATTCCCACATCTGGTAAAGATCCACCTCCGGCTAGAGCGCGTTTTAATCGCCACTGGTTTAAGTCTCCGCCTTGGTTTTGTCCATTATCTGCCTGAATCACCTTCACAGTTCCTAATTCTTTGCTGCGAATCATCCCAATCATGGCGCGATGGTGCGGCTCATACTGGCAGCGATAAGCAATCATCAACTTGCGATTAGCTTGTTTGCACGCATCGATCATCTGCTGACAATCTTCAACCGTGGTTGCCATTGGCTTTTCACACAAGATATGCTTCCCGGCTTTGGCACCACGCACCGTATATTCTCGGTGCATACTGTTGGGTAGGACTATATAGATCACATCAACATCTGAATTGTTGCGGAGATTGTCGTAATTCTGATAGTTGTAAATGTTCTGCGGTTTAATGCCATACTGCTGGGCAACTTGATTTGCTTTGGCAGCATCACCACTAACTAATGCAGTTACCTTTGCTAGCTTACATTCTGCAAATGCAGGCATAATTTCTTCTAATGAAAGTCTGCCGAGTCCAACGATCGCAAATCCTAAGCGTCGCTCTGGAGGTAATGCAGTCGGCGGCCCACCTGTATCGACCTCAGTCTTTTCCGAGATCGGCGGAAACTGAATCTGAGGCGGCAAAGTTCCTCCGTGTGGGGTGGCTTGCTGATTCGGTTGTTGGGCAGCAACTTCTTCGCCCATACTACCAAGTGCGGCGGCTGAAATGGCTCCTAATCCAGCAGTAGTTAGAATCTGACGACGAGAAAATTCTCCTTTAAACAATTCAGACATTGTGGTTCCTTAATGATGAAACTTTAAACTTTCTAAGTAGTCAGACAGAATTAATTACACAATGCCATTGCAAATAGAGCGTATTCCTTTTCTTCGCCAACGCTTACAATAACTGTAAATATTTTTGTCCTATTACTTGTCCGTTTGAATAACTGTCATTGCAATTGTTAGCTCTTAACGTTTTTGCAGAGTAGAGATTACTTCCCTACTCTGAAAGAACGCCCTTTCACTCGCAATTAATTTACGTGTGATTTGCCGGATATCAGATTAGGGAGTGCTAGTTGGAGTTGGGCTGCTAGTTGAAGTTGGACTGCTAGTTGAAGTTCCAGGATTAACAATGGAACTAACCTCTTGCAAATGTTGTTGGAGAGTTGGCAGTGTTTGAGCCGCAAATGCTTTCACATCTGGATCTTGCCCCTGTTGAGCTTCTCTTTGAAATGCAGCGACATCCTGTTGATGAGCTTGAAGCATCTCATTTAGATATTGGCGATCGAAGTTAGTACCAGAAAGCCTGGATAAGCGTTGACTCACTTGTTGATTTTTCCTGCCAATAGTAGTTGGTAGGGTAACACCTTTTCGAGCCGCCAACTGTTTGAGTTGATTGTTCGCCTGGGTATGATCTTGAACCATCTGCTGTCCAAATTGTTTGACTGTAGCGCTAGTTCCCCGTCGTGATGCCAATTGTCCTAGTTGAACTTCTGCTAAACCATCTTGAGCAGCTTGAGTGATAAACTGTCTGTCTAAAGAACTGAGGTTATTTCGCCTTGATGTAGTTGGTGAGGCATTTGGTGATGGACTCTCGGTTGCTTGCACAGACTGAGCAAGTGGAGTTTCTGATGTATTTTGAGATTGTTGAGTGGTTGGTGTGCAACCAGTTGCTACAGATAAAGCGATCGCTGCTAAACCAGTAGAAAATATTTTTAAGGTAGGCATAATCAACGTTTTCCTTGGATAAAGCTGTATTTTGTAATCAGAATCATAGCGATCGCACCCAACCCGCATTTCTCACAAGCTCCAAAGCGATTGATGATGAGTAATAAGTAATGGGTAATGAGTAATAAGTAAAAGAGCAACAGGCGCAATACCAGTGCAAGAACTTGTACATTCTTACTATGCACTCCTTACTCATTACTCCTCCATTCGAGGTGTGGTGAGAAATCTGGGCCAACTATGCGATCGCTACGATTTTGATAACCACACCGAATTAATGTGAACCTGATGCTGCGGGTGCAAATTGGGCAAACAGATTCAACATTTCCTGATTGAATGCAGGGATATCATCTGGTTGACGGCTTGTTACCCAGTTTCCATCGACTACAACTTCTTTATCCACCCAGTTACCGCCTGCGTTCCGAATGTCATCTTGAATCGTGTAATAACTTGTTAATGTGCGTCCTTGCACCAAGTTGGCAGATATTAATTCCCAAGCTGCATGACAAATAACGGCGAATGGCTTGCCTGCTTGCTGCATTTCCTGTAAAAAGGATTGCACTTTTGGCCCCATTCTCAGCGTATCGGCATTGAGTGCGCCACCAGGCAACAAGACTGCATCATATTCACTTGCTTGTGCTTGATCGAGTTCTCGATCGGCACTTACAGTTATGCCTTTGTCATTATGCCGAAACGCTTGAATTTCTCCTGATTTTGTTGAGAGAATTTCAACTTGTGCGCCAGCTTCTTTGAGTGCTTTTACAGGTTCTGTGAGTTCTGCCTCTTCAAACCCATCAGTTGCTAATACTGCAACTCGTAAATTTGTTAATTGAGTCACGATCGCCTCCAGCTTTTATTTAATAATTTGTAGTTATGATTCAACAGTTACTCCTGCTTCTAACTCCAAAGCTTTGATTAATGCCGATGCATTTTCTTCTCCCCATCCTTGATTAACTGCTGTTTTAATGGTTTCTCTGACAATTGCCGCAGCAGGCGTTGGAGAATTTAAATCTTGAGCAAATCGAGCGATTAAATTCGCATCTTTGAGCAAATGCTTTAACGCAAAACTTGGTGTAAAGTCCCGATTTACTAGCATCTTGCCCATGCCGTCAAATATCGGAGAGCGAAAATCTACTACATGCAGCACATCAAGAACATCTTGTGGATGAAGTCCGGCTTTAGTTGCTAGAATCAGCGCTTCTCCTAACGCTTCGATTTGAGTTGCCACAATGGAGTTACCGATGAGTTTCATTGACGCGCCTTTGCCAGTGTCGCCCAGATAATGGATTGTTTCGCTCAACGGCTCTAAAATCGGTTTGACTTGCTCAAATACTTCCCGTTTTCCACCAACGACAATCCACAACCCCCCAGAGGCAGATTCGTTTTTACTACCGAAAACGGGAGCATCAAGAAATTCCACTTGCTTTTCGGCATAAGCTGCGGCTTCTTTACGGGAGGTGTCAGGATGAACTGTACTCATGTCGATCGCAATTTGTCCCGATCGCACCTTTGATAAAATGCCATCTTGCCCAAAGACAACCTCTTCAACTGCATTGTCGTTTGAGAGCGAATACATAATCGCCTCGGCATTCTCTACGGCTTGTGCTGGTGTTTGTGCTTGTGTTGCACCTTGTTCAACCAGAGGTTTACAAGACTCTGGATTGCGATTCCAAACGCTCAAATCGTAACCAGCTTTGAGCAAATTGGTTGCCATACCACTGCCCATGATGCCGAGTCCTAAATACGCAATGCGTTTCATAATGATGTTTTACTTTAAAGAAATTGCAATACTTTTAACGCACACAAGTGTGTTGAAGTTAACTTAGTTTTACCCTCCTTTCACATCATGAAATTTTTGACGATAAATACATCTTCCAATCGATAGAATCAACAGCAATAAATTTCCTGGCTTTTTGTAAAAATGCATCAATTCAATTGACACAAAAATTGATTTTGAAAAGCTGTACCTTACGCATCCAATAGATGGTAACTTACACTTGCAAAATCGCTTATACCGTTTTTTTGTAAAGCTGCACCAAATCTCTTAATTTCTTCTTTCTTCTCTTCGAGACGCTACGCGAAGGCGTACTTGGCGCTCTTGGCGGTTCGTTTTTTATCTCTTGCACCGTCGTCAACATCACTGTTTGCATAAAAAATAGTTGAGTATATGATTAATATTTATCCCAACCAAGCTGGATTCATCGCTGTACTGTCATTTTGGTTTGTGGTCTTATATCGTTCATACTGCCCTTTAGTAGCTGCCTCACGGGTACGTGCTAACAGTGCTGTAACTCGTGCTTGATCCATTGGCTTAAATGTGCGAACTGCTTCAAATGCTTGGTCTAAAATTCCCATGCTATCGATGCCTGTAATTACAACTGACGTTGGCAAATTCATTGCGTAGTGCAAACAATCAATCGCACTAACCGTATTACTTCTAAGAATGTAAGACTCGCCGATGGTTTTCATTGCTAATACGCCAATGTTGTTTTTTACTAACACAGGTAAAACCTGGCGTTCAAAACTTCTAAAATGGGCATCCATCACATTTAAAGGCATCTGCACAGTGTCGAAACGGAAACCATTTTGTGTAGCAGTTTCTAGCATCTGAAGATGAATCTGGGGATTCTTGTGTCCTGTGAAGCCGATATAGCGAATTTTGCCCGCCTTTTGCGCCTCAACGACTGCCTCCATTGAGCCACCAGGAGCAAAGACGCGATCGGGGTCTTCAAAGCGAAGTATTTCATGATGCTGTATTAAATCAATATGATCGACTTGTAAATCTTTGAGTGATTCATCAATCTGCATCTTGGCAGCACTTTTACTGCGGCCATCGATTTTCGTCATTAGGAAGACCTTTTGGCGATAACCATTTTTAAGAGCGTTTCCCATCCACCGATGGCTACGTCCATTGTGATAGTCCCAAGAGTTATCCATAAAGTTGATGCCGCGATCGATCGCACTGCGGATCAGCTTGATACTTTCTTGCTCCTCTTTAATTTGTCCAATGTGAAACCCACCTAAGCCAATTACAGATACTTGTTCTCCGGTGCGTCCGAGGTTGCGATACAACATTTCGCCGCGTCGAGTTGGAGTAGTCGAATTTTGAGTTAGCAGTTGGGTCTTTTCATCAACAGGTTCTGTTTGGGCGAGAAGCGGCTGCAAAAATCCTTCCGAAACTGCAAGTCCTGCTGCCACTAATCCCGAAGCAGAAGCAGTTTTCAACAAGCTGCGTCTACTGATTTCCATAATTGTCTCCTTCAAGCAACAACAGGAATGGCCCGAATAGTAGCACGGTAATCTGGCACAAAGTCTCTAACTAAGGTGTGTTTTGAAACATACTCCGCAAGGTGCATTCACAATGCAAGCTGATGCATTCATAATGCAAGTCGATGCATTCACAATGCAAGCTGATGCATTCACAATGCAAGTCGATACATTCACAATGCAAGTCGATGCATTCACAATGCAAGCCGATGCATTCATAATGCAAGTCGATGCATTCATAATGCAAGCCGATGCATTCATAATGTAAGTCGATGCATTAAATATTTTTAGGACTTACGCAAAATCATAATAAAACGAACCGCAAAGGACGCATTCGCGCAGCGTCTCGTCAGAGAAGGACACAAAGTAATAAGAGTTTTAGAGAGTTATTGCGCTCATATCTTGTATTTGCTAATTGCTCAGACGCTCCAACTCCAAATCGTCCCAAGATACTGGATCTTCTACAGGTTCTAAATGAGTTGTAACGTGGGTTGAAGGCAGTACCCGAACAATAGCAAGCTCAATTGCCTCGCACAAATCATGCCCTTGTTGCACTGTCCAAGATCCAGGTACAAGAACATGAAAGGAAACAAAGCGACGGGTTCCAGCAGCGCGGGTTCGCAAGGCATGAAACTGGATGTCTTGACCTTTGTACTCGTTAAGGATGCTCTTGATTGCGTCAATTTCTTTTTTAGGTAAAGCTGCATCCAGTAAGGCGCTACTGGTTTCCCGCAGTATACGAAATCCTGTCCAAGTAATATTTGCTGCTACTATCAGTGCAATAATTGGATCGAACACGAGAGCGCCTGTTAGCTTGACGAGTAAGATTCCAACTACTACACCACCTGAAGTTATCACATCGGTAAACAGGTGGTGAGCATCAGCCCTCAGTGTAACGGAACGTAACCTTCGCCCTGCTCGTAGCAAAATAAAAGCAACAACGCCATTGATTGCGGTTGCAAATAAGGAGAGTGCCAACCCTAATCCCAGTTGTGTTAATGGTTCTGGATGCAGCAAGCGTCCCCAAGCCTCAACAGCAATGCTGATAGCGGCTATTACAATCAACGCACCTTCTGCACCACTGGAGAAGTATTCGGCTTTAGAATGCCCAAAGGCGTGTTCGGCATCGGCTGGTTTATCAGCATAGGTCAATGCCCATAGAGCAACCAAGGCTGCCACGAGATTTACAATTGACTCAATAGCATCTGAAAGCAAACCTACTGACCCGGTTAGCAGGTAAGCGCCAAACTTTAAGGCAATAGTAATGATTGCTGCTGCAATAGATAAGAAAGCGTAGGATCGGGCTGTTGGACTACTCATCTCAGTCACGGACGTAATTACAGTGATTCCGAACTAAGAGTACCAAATTTTACTTGAGTGGTCATCAATCTTGAGTATTTTAAGACGCGATGATAAATTAAGACGCGATTCATCGCGTCTCTACAGGGTGTCATCGCTGGGTATGAATTATCTACAGTAGTTTGTCTAGTGTAATTGGTAAATCGCGGATGCGCTTACCTGTGGCATGATAGACAGCGTTTGCGATCGCTGCCGCAGTGCCGGTAATGCCAATTTCACCAATCCCTTTGACACCAAGCAGGTTGATATGTGGATCGTGTTCATCAACAAAGAACACCTCAATATTCGGAACGTCTGCATTCACTGGTACGTGATATTCAGCTAAATCATTGTTGATAACCCGTCCGAAATTCTGGTCTATTATTGTGTGTTCCATCAGCGCCATACCCATACCGTAGACAATCCCACCGATGAGTTGACTATTGGCTGTTTTAGCGTTGAGGATGCGTCCCACACCAAAAGTTCCTACCCAGCGCGTGACTCGCACTTCACCCAAATCGGGTTCAACGCGAACTTCGGCAAATTGCGATCCAAATGCGTGCATTGAAAACTTATCTTCTGCGTCTGTAAGCTTGGCATCTCCACGCGCTTCGATCGTTTCCATTCCATGCCGTGCCAAGATTGCTTGATATGTTTCGGTTGCAGATGCTTTATTCTTTAAGAAAAAGCTGCCATTTTGAGCGATCGCATCCTCAGCATTTGAACCATAAAGCGGTGATTTCTCATCGGCAATTGCTAATTGCAAAAGTTTACTGCGAACTTGATTCCCCGCTAAATGTACAGCCGAACTCACACTAGCTGCGGTTTGCGAACCACCGGAAACGGGAGTTTGTGGCATCTTCGTATCACCTAATTCAAAGCGAACTTTCTCAACTGGTAAACCAAGTGCGTCAGCTGCAACTTGAGTCATCACAGTATAAGTTCCCGTACCAATATCTTGAGAACCACTTTGCACAACTGCTGTACCATCTGCCATAATCTGAGCGATCGCCGATGCCGGAGAACGATTGGTAGGATAAGTTGCTGTTGCCATACCCCAACCAATCAAATAATTGCCGTCTCGCATCGAACGAGGTTTAGGATTGCGCTTTTGCCAGCCAAACTTTTCTGCTCCTAGCTTGTAGCATTGAATTAGTGACTTACTCGACCAAGGCAATCCTTTGGTAGGATCGCTATCAGCATGGTTACGCAGCCGCAGTTCTACCGGATCGATATCGAGTGCATAAGCCAGTTCGTCCATTGCTGATTCTAGAGCAAACGATCCGGGAGCTTCACCTGGTGCGCGCATAAAAGTTGGTGTTCCTTGATCGATCTGAACCAGACGATGGCTAGTTTCGATATTCGGGCAAGCGTAAATCATCCGAGCGCTTTTAGCAACAGGTTCGATATATTCATCGAAGGTTGAAGTCTGGGAAGTGCCAGCGTGTCGGAGTGCAGTTAATTTCCCGTCGCGGGTTGCACCTAGAGAAACCTGTTGAATTGTCTCTGGTCGGAAGCCAACAGGCCCATACATCTGTGTCCGTCCCAGAACTAATTTTACTGGGCGATTAACGTGGCGGGCTGCGATCGCCGCTAGTGGTACGTGCGACCAAGCTGCGCCTTTGCTACCAAAGCCACCGCCAACAAAATAAGACATAATGCGGACTTTCTCTGGCTCAATTCCTAATACCCCAGCAACTTTTTGTTGAGTCGAAAAGATTCCCTGAGTTGCGTCATACAACAGCACTTGATCGCCTTGCCAAACTGCTGTTGTGGCATGAGGCTCCATCGGATTATGATTTTCCACTGGGGTGGTATAAGTCTGCTCGACGCGAACAGCAGCCGCCGCTAGTCCCTGCTTAACATTGCCGGAAGATGAATCGGGATCGTCCCCTCTAGGGAGTTTAGTTTTAGGCAAGTATGCCTTAACGAGATTATCCTTCATACTGATGATTGGTTTCTCTTCGTCATAGCGAACTTTCACCAGCGAGGCAGCATACACGGCGCGTTCCAAGGTATCGGCAACAACGACACCAATGTGCTGACCGCTATACAGGACAACGTTATCTTGGAGTACTTGCAGCTTGCGACCGCCGCCCTTTTCTCCATCAGCTTTGGGCGCGTTGAGGTGGGTAATTACTGCTAATACACCCGGTACTTGCTCCGCCGCCTTTGTATCGATTTGGGCAATCTTCCCTTTAGCGATCGTACTTTGAATTGTGACTCCATAAGTCATTTTTGCAATGGGAAACTCTGCCGCGTAGCGTGCTACTCCAGTTACTTTTAGCTGTGCATCAACTCTGTTTAGCGGTTTGCCAACAACTGTATTTGTATCCCCTGTATTCATGCCATCCCTCCTACCGTTGTCAGCGCCTTAACAATGCTGCGTTTAGTCAGTTCAACCTTAAACCCGTTGTATTTATAAGGTTTAGCTCCAGCAACGGCAGTATTTGCTGCTGCTTGAAACGTTGCTTCATTTGCTGGCTGATTCAAAAGTGCTTTTTCAGCATCGTAAGCACGCCAAGGCTTTGTCCCTACGCCACCCAAAGCAATACGCGCCGAGCGAATGATGCCATTTTGAATATCTAGCGCCGCCGCCACTGATACCATTGCAAAGGCATAAGAGGCGCGATCGCGGACTTTCAAATAGTGCGATCGGGCTGCAAATGGTGAAGCAGGTAAGTCAACGGCAACAATTAACTCTCCGTGTTCTAAAACTGTTTCTCGTTCCGGTGTCTCACCAGGTATAAGATGAAAATCTACAAGGGGAATACTCCGCTCTCCATTGGGCCCGCGTGTTTGCACAACTGCATCGAGTGCCACCATTGCCACCGCCATATCAGAAGGATTAGTGGCAATACAGCGATCGCTACCGCCAAGAATTGCGTGAATCCGGTTGTAACCCTCAATCGCCCCACAACCGGAACCGGGAACGCGCTTATTGCACGGCATGGAAGTATCGCGGAAGTAGTAACACCGAGTACGCTGTAGTAAATTTCCGCCCACCGTTGCCATGTTTCGTAGTTGCGCTGATGCCCCAGACAACAAGGCTTCAGACAGCACAGGGTAACGCTGTTGAACTATCGGATCGTAAGCAACATCGCTATTGCGTGCCATTGCTTCAATCCGCAGATTGTTACCTTGCATTTCTATCTTGCTTAGTGGCAATGGGTTAATGTCAACCAACTCTCTAGGCGTTTCGACATTCAGCTTCATCAAATCGATTAAGCTAGTACCACCAGCAAGATATGAGATTTCTGCATCTGGAGCCACCAACGCCACAGCATTTTCCGCTTGTCCCGCTTTCTTATAGTTAAACGGCTGCATCTTTTTTTCCTTCTAAGACATCGCGGACAGCAGCCACGATATTTGGATAAGCACCGCAACGGCAGATATTGCCGCTCATTAATTCTTGAATGTCGGTATCTGACTTAGCGTGTCCTTCTTCGACTAAACCCACTGCCGAACAAATTTGTCCTGGCGTGCAATAACCACACTGAAATGCATCGCGGGCAACAAAAGCGGCTTGCATCGGGTGCAGATTCTCTCCTTGCGCCAAACCTTCAATAGTTGTAATGGCAGCGTCTGTGTGCATAATCGCAAAAGTCAGACACGAGTTAACGCGCCGCCCATCAACCAACACCGTACAAGCACCGCATTGACCGCGATCGCAACCTTTTTTACTACCAGTTAGCCCAATGTATTCTCGAAGTGCATCAAGTAAGGTAACACGCGGTTCAATCTGTAGACTATGTGCCGTGCCGTTAACTTGTAGCGTTACCTTCATAGTTTCAGCGATCGAACTTTTCAGAATTGGAGTAGTTGTTTTAACCGGAGTTTCTGCCATAGTTTTCTCCACAAAATTACTGAGCGTAGCCGTTACAGTGCTAACGAGCATGAATTGACCCAACCTGCGGCGTTTTAGCCGAAACTTCATTTGTTTACTCCATTCTGATTTTGTTGATAGGACTGACGCATACTCTACAAATTCTCGGCGTTCTTCTCTAACGAGACGCTGCGCGTTCACGTAGTGTCTGGTACAGAAGGCGACTTGGTGCTATGCCTCCGGCACGCTACGCGAAGGATAAATTAAGCTTTTTGGCGATTTTTGCGTAAGTCCTGGTTGAGTAATTATGAATAATTCTCTTAACTGAAATTCTTTATAAAAACCACTCTTTCTGACAAGCAGACATTTTCCTCAAAATGACATTCTTAACAGAATACAATCTCATCTTGTTCTCGTCCCTCTATCAGAAGATTTATGCCATTAGTTTTTAAATTCTCTTCTTTACCTCTTAACTTTGCGCTCTTCTCTGACGAGACGCTGCGTGAATGCGTCCTTTGCGGTTCGTTCTCTTAACCCTGATCACTAATGGCAGAGAGTACTAAGATATTTGCTAAATCTCTTCCCAACCAAAACGACACCACTGAACAAAAGGGAGCAAATTGTTGAAATTTAGCGTCAGGAGTAGATAATTCACTTAAAATTCTAGGTATAACTAAATGCATAATAGTTTTAGAAGTAAGCTGCCACTACTGCTGACATTCTGCTTATTTACGAGCTTTTTGCCTGCCTCTGGTTCAGTTTTATGTCCAGCCGTTGCCTCTGACGAATACTATAAAGTAGCCAGAAATGATGCTAGAGATGGACGCACAGGAAGCGATGGGCGATCGGGTAGAGATGGTAGTAGCGGTGACAACCAAAATATTTTTGTTAATGGTTCAACCGTTAATCTTGACTTGTCGGGTAAAGATGGTGAAGACGGGGAAGATGGGGAACATGGCGATCGCCCTGATTGTGGTTATCAACGCGGTCGTGTCAGCCATAATATAAATGCACCAAATGGTGGCAATGGCGGTAACGGCGGTAAAGGAGGAGATGGGGGAAATGGTGGTTCCCTCACAGTCTATTACAGCAATTTGGCAGACTTACGAAATATTTCTGTTCGCTCAACTGGCGGGAAAAGTGGACGCGGCGGTAGAGGTGGCAACGGTACAGAAGGTTGTCATTGTCGCAGGCGAAGTTGGGAAGTGAAAACTTGCAAAGGTACTCCCGGTAGCCCCGATTACAAGTGTACTGATAAGACTTATCGATGTAGCGACGGTAGCGATGGGCGAGATGGTAGCGATGGCAGGGATGGTAGCCAAGGGCGCTTAGGAACTTTAAGTATTGTCAATAGTAAGGAAGCTTTGGCAGCTGATAATCCAACAGTGCAACTAGCAATTTCAGAACTGATAAACAAACCAGTAAACCTGTCAAAGAACAAGTGGAATCAACGCATTGGGGCAACTTCTCTACTTGCGCCTGGTTCTGCGATCGCAGATAATTACCTTGAGTTTGAACAGCGTTTAGAAGAGGCTTTTCAAATAGTTTGGCAAGAAAGACAACCTATTAGCAGCTTTGGTAATCAAGCTGTCACACTAAATTTAACTGACAACAAACAAGTAGAAGTTAATTTTGCCGAAGATTTATGGATTGATGGTAGCATCAAAAGTGAGGTTAACTTAACAAAATTTACCGTTAACCATGCCATTCTCCAAAAAGATGTTACCCGATTAGCCGTAGCAGAATTTGCCGAATCAGGACAAAACCTCAACTTAAAAATAGTTGATTTGGCAGCAAAATCTGATGCTATTAATACTCAGTTTCGCGTCAAATTTCGCGCCAAAGATAGCTTGTACAGTTCTTCTAGCTACAAAACTGAATATGAAGGAGATATTCAGGGCGAACTTGTGACTCGTGACTACAACCGTTTTACTCTAGCTTTGGGCAAGCTCAAAATTCCTGACGAAGCTTTACGCCCTGGTGTCAACGTTGATATTGAAGTCGTAGCAACTCGTTCTTTGGGAATACGTTCTGCCAAGCAAACTATTAGCTGGCAGGGTACAATCCGCAAGCCCAGATAAAATTTAGGAAGATTTTTTCCCATCTGAAACCATTTTCGACAGAATATAGGCTGCAAAATCGAGTAACTGATCCAGCAAAAAGCCAATAATACCAATATAAAGTATCACCTGGATTATATAATCAACATTTCCAGCTTTATAAGCTTCCCAAAGGGTAAACCCAAGTCCTTTTGGGCCGGTTAACATTTCTATAGCAATAACTATAAACCAGGCTACCCAAATACTAACTTTCAAAGCATGAAATATATGGAATATAGCTACTCTAAAGTTATTATTCTGCCTATGAAAATGTCGCATACCGATTGCTGTATTAATAATCATCGTCCAGAGAGTTCCTAGAAAAACTACTGTAGTAGCAGCTGATTCACTTTCTTGAAACACTATTAATGCAATCGGCAGCAAAGCTATAGGAGGAATGCTATGTGGTATCTGAAATATCAGCCTGAATAGCTGATATACCATGCTATTCATGCCTATTATGTATCCGACAAAACTACCTAAAACGGCGGCTGGAATATAACCCACAAATAACCTTTGTAGGCTAGCTAAGATGTCCAAAAACATATATTATCTCTGCCTCAGTTCTCATGGAAAAGATTTAGAAAATACTGCGGCAATAACACCAAATAACAAAGAGAAAACTGTACTTAATTACAAGTTCTCTTTGAAGACCACAAGATTTTTATATTTCCTCCTCATTGACGATTAATCAAAAGAATTTAAGTATTCTTACGATGTGCTAGTAGTAATACAAAGAAGAGGTAAAACTTGACTTTAGTAAACTTTATCAGGAAAATAAATCGTGATTAGTAAATTAAATACAATTTCCAGATTTAACTGGCTGCTGTATCACGCTGAGTATTATTTAATAGTAAATACTATCAATGTGAAGGCGTGACTATTTACCCGAAACACTTGCAAAAACAGATTTCTCACCACACCTCTCAAAGCCTGCGCTTGTGCAGGGGAGCAGGGGTGCAGGGGAGAGTTCAATTGCTAAGTTCAATCTCCTCTGCCCCTTCGCCCCTCTGCCCCTCTGCTCCATCAAACGCCTGAAGCTTGTGAGAAATGCGGGTTAGCAACCAGCGATGATGAAGCGCTTAAGTTTAGCGATTTCGGCAATTTGGCATCTCATACCTTCGGGTTGCAGTTTAAATAGAGATATCAACAAAACGGGACAGTGAAGAAGTTGTACGAGGGATAAGGTAAAACTTTCCGCTTCTGATGTCCCGGCTATGCCAGTTGTTAGTTGAATGCTGTAGAACCGCTCTACATGATTGATACAGCATTCAACTGAGTTCAGTTCCCGCTCTACAACTGGCTAGAAATCAGCAAAACCAAATAGAACTTCAAAAGATGAAAGATGTGCAGTAAGTAGGTAGGCGTAATTAAATATAAAATCAAACCTCACCCTCAATCCCTCTCCGATACTTTGGAGAGGGAAGCCGTAGGTTAGGGTGAGGTCTTATATTTAATTTGACCCACTTACTTGTATCCGAGACGATTAGAAGTTGGTAATAATGTAATTAGATTGGTAATGACAATTTTTTAGAAAAACGAAAGTTGGCGATTTTCCCAAATAAAAACTTTTTAGAATTCGCCCGCTCGCTGAATGTCCGATCAATGAGGGAAATGTTTGATGCCATGAATCCATCGCTGGGTGGTTTTTTTAAGATGATGGTTGAGCAACATTTACTGGATTTGCAAAACCGTCCCTCAAAAGCAGGAGGCGGATTTTGCACAAGCTTCCCAACCTACGATGCTCCCTACGTGTTCGCAAATTTCAATGGCACAAAAAACGACGTGCAGGTGTTTGTTCACGAAATCGGTCATGCCTTCCAAATGTGGCGAAGTCGGCATTTACCAGTTTTCGATTACCTCTGGCCTACCCTAGAATCGTGCGAAATTCACTCCATGAGCTTAGAGTTTCTCACCTATTCCCAGATGGAAAAGTTTTTCGGGGATCAAGCCGAGCGATTTCGGAGGCAGCATCTAGCTTGGTCAATTCTATTTCAGCCTTATGGTGTAGCAGTGGATCATTTTCAGCATTTGGTATATGCCAACCCAGAAGCAACCCCGCAAGAACGACATCTTATGTGGCAACAAATGGAAGCTCGTTATCTGCCTTGGCGTAAATACGGAGATTTGAACTACCTCAACAAAGGTGGACTCTGGCAAGAAAAACAACACATTTACTGTACACCCTTTTATTATATTGATTACACCTTGGCGGGATGTTGCGCCTTGCAGTTTTGGGCCAAAGCAGAAGAAAATTATTCGCAAGCATTAGCGGAGTATATTGCATTATGCGATCGCGGTGGTTCTGCATCCTTTCGAGAATTAGTGCGATCGGCAAATCTCATTTCTCCCTTTGAAGCTGGTGCGCTGACTCAAGTCGTTGAAAAAGTGCGTCAGAGTTTGAAAACTGGCTGATTTCAACGAAGAGGCAGAGGGGCAGGGTGCAGGGTGCAGAGGGGAAAATTAAATTCTTCTCCCTGCTCCCTTGCCTCTTCTTCAAACTCTTAATAGCTTCTTGTAATCGTTTTTCTATCGTTTGGTTGGTTTATTTTACTGGCAACCCCAACATAATAAGTAAGTATAAAATAGCCAAGAAAAAAATCGTGACTGAAGATTTAAAGAAAGGCGATAAGGTGAAGTGGAATACGTCACAGGGTGAAACTACTGGTAAAGTAGAGAAAAAATTAACTTCACCTATAGATATCAATGGACATCATGTTGCTGCCTCAAAGGATAATCCACAATATCTGGTGAAAAGCGATAAAACTGGAAAAGAAGCAGCCCATAAATTCGATGCTCTTCAGAAAATTGAAGAATAAAATAATCAGCCAGAAATTTTACCCACTTTACTTTAGTTAACAATAAACATGGAAAGAGAAGTTCAAGATTCTGATGGAATTAGATGGAGTTGTATTCAAGCATTTTCTGGACTTTCTAATAACTCAGAAGCTCAAGATGCAGCTGAAGTTAAAGGAGAACCAGATACCTACTGGGTTGTCTGTACTCCTAGTGGCGGCGCACAGTCTGTACGGCTGAAGTTACAAGGTAACTGGGAAAAAGAATACTCTGATGAGGCGTTACTTCAGGAAATTAAAACCCACCAATAATTAACTTTGGATCTCTTTCTTGCCCGTCCAAAAAAATCACGGATGGGCAAGATGCTCATAGCACAAGAGTATTCAATTATTTTTCATTGATACAAAGAGATATGAGCAGCTGATAACTAACAACTGAAAAGTATAACTAACACAGCACGATCCTCTCAAAGGCAGCGAGTAGGAGACTATTAGCTTTAGAATACTTTACGCACTTCTAAATGGGCAAGAATATCTGAGCGATCGCGCCACACAGGACGTAACTTTTTGTTAGCGAACATCTGTAACTGGTCGCTAATGTGAGGCGATCCGGGTTGAGTTGCATTGCCGTAGCTAGTGAGTGCCATTGCCCGTACAGGGTTAGAAAATTCAATTGCAGCAACATAAGAATCACCTGCAACAGCTTGGAACTGACCGTTTTCTCCGGGAGCAAAATCGAGTGTCCGAAAAATTCCCAGGTTGCCATCCCCACCATTACTAGGCAAATCCACATCACCCAACCGTAGCCGAAAAACTTTACCCCACGGCACATCAAGCGCCCCATAAGTCTTTTCTACCTCTGCTGCAACTGCTTGCAAAGTTGCAACTGCACTTTCAGGATCGGCTAAACCATCGGGTGTAGTGCGTGGAGAATTTTCACTCCAAGGTTTACTAAAGGTCTTATCCCAGTCCATCTGTTGCGCCCAAAAAGCAAATAGTACTGCTCCCCGACTATCTGCATTAGCTTGTCGATCCCAGGCTTCTAAGACATTAGCTGCTTTTTGCCCTAAATCCTGACCATACTTGCGTGCAGCCGGAATTAAATCATCCAAAATCCGATCGGCTAGTTCCATCCGGGTAGAATGCTTGTCTGTAAGCATTTCATCAAAAGAGATTTTGTCATCCTCAGCCAACATCCTTACAGAACGTTGGGAGCGGAAATCCATGAAACGAGGAGCCATATAAGGCGGGTAATCATCTGCTTTAATCGCGGTTGGAAAGGTAGTTGTCCAAGGTGGGTCATTGGTATTTTGCAACCAGCCACTCTTCGGGTCAACTATGCGCGGTAAATCTTGATAAGGATGTATTTTTGTCCACAAAGTTTTAGATGTGTTCCCTGAAATTAGACCTTGCCAGTATTTAAAATCACCAAAGGAGCGTACTGGAACTTGACCGTTGAATAGGTGCATAATATGCCCTTCTCTATCTGCATACATCACCGTAAACATCGGCAGTTGCAAGCGCTTGAGTACTGTTTGAAACTGGTTAAGGTTTTTGGCTCGGGCCATATCCCACCACTGCTGGAGTACACCTGGCCGATCAAGACCTGCAACTCTCAGTGCTATGGCTTTACCATTTTTCTCTGTTAATACAGGCCCGTGGACAGAGGTTTTTACTACTAATGGTTGTTCTTGCAATGAGCCATCTTTTTGCTTCACCTTTAAAGAAAGAGTTTTTGTCTGGAAGTTAAGAACTTTGTCATCAAAGCGGTATCCGTTACCCGCGAGTGAAAGTTCAAAAACATCCCAACCATCGTAGGTATTAACTGTGTGAGTCCAACCTAAGTTGTTGTTAAAAGCGATCGCTAATACGGGAACACCTACAAGTGTCGCTCCATAAGCATCAATGCCTGGGGCGGTGATTTGGGCTTCATACCACAAAAATAAATCTGACCAAGGTAGGTGGGGGTTTGCGAGCAGCATAGCATTCCCACTTGCAGAATGACTTGGTGCGATCGCCCAACCATTAGATCCCACTTGTAACTTTTCTTTGCTCAGGTCTAATGCTTCTTCAGGATTGACCACGAAGGTGAAATTGAGTACCCGATGTAAGTGAGCCATGACATCTTCTGCCTTGACCGGTAGCACCACCTCAACTTCATCATCAATCAAGTTAGGATTTTGGGAAGCATAAGCATTGATCCCCTTAGCAAAAGCATCGAGATAACTACGGAAACTGGGACTCTGAGCTTGATACCAAGAACGAGCGCGTTCTGGTACTCCAGCAGTTTGTACCCAACGATCTGAGTCTAAGTATTCCTCTCCCCAATATTCTGCCGCGCGTCCCCGTGCTTGACTATAGAGACGCAAAAGCAAATTTCCATGACTTTGCATTTGTGCCCAGCCAAAGGCATAAAATGCGCTCTGGTCATCTTTTCCGTAGATATGCGGTACACCATAGGTATCCCATAATATCTCCGTAGATTTTGTTGGTACAGCTATAGTCCATTTTCCGACAAACAAAACCAGTATCAAACTGAGTATTAAGGGTAAAACACGACGTATTGATTTTCTTTTGTAAACCCTAAGTAAAATATCAATCCTCATTAACACCACCATGTCCAGATGTAATGCTGGGAATTGGGAATTGGGGAATTGGGTTATTAATTTTTCTCCCCCTGCCTCCCCTGCTCCCTGCCCCCTTGCTTCTTCCCCATTCCCTTTTGACAATACCACTTTATTGAGAAATAATATCAAAACTGAAACAGTATGCTTGATTCAGTTTAAAAACTTGGGAAAAGTCTACAGGATCATGTAATCTATATATTTATCAAGAAAGATTATCAATTTACCATGATTAAAAAGCTTTGAAAAAACAACCGACCAGTAGAGCGTAATATTTTCAAGTGACGGCAGGATCATGATAAAAGCGACTACGGTATCACCTAGAGGATTGAAAAAACCGCAAATATCGCCCTTATTTGGTCTGGTTTTGGGATTGTGTATGCTGCTAATTTGCTTGGTATACAGTGTGACGCTAGGTGCAGCAGAAATACCTCTGGGTAAGATTTTGACATCTTTTATAGCCTTCGATGGTTCTTACGATCACTTAGTTATTCAGACTGTGAGATTACCGCGATCGCTAATTGCTATCCTTGTAGGTTCAGCCCTGGCTGTATCGGGAGCATTGATGCAGGGTTTGACGCGCAACCCCTTAGCAGATCCGGGCATTTTAGGTATTGAGTCAGGAGCCGCCCTTTTCGTTGTTGTTACAACTTCCGTTTTTGGTAGCTCATCCATAAGTATTTACGCCCTTGTCGCCTTTTTGGGTGCGGGAGTGACAGCAGTATTAGTTTACACTCTTGGTTCTCTAGGACGAGGAGGAGCCACCCCACTTAATCTGACGGTAGCAGGAGCAGCTTTAACTGCTCTGATTTCTTCCCTTACCACCGGTGTCCTGATTATTAGTCAACAAACACTCGAACAAGTTAGATTTTGGTTAGCTGGTTCATTATCTGGTCGAGATTTTAATTTATTCTTACAAGTACTGCCTTTCGTCGCTATAGGATTAATCATAGCTTTTACCCTCGGTAGACAAATTACCACTATGAGTTTAGGTGAAGATGTCGCCAAAGGTTTGGGTCAACAGACAGCTTGGATAAAAATATTGACGGCTATCTCCGTAGTATTACTAGCAGGAAGTTCCGTCGCCCTTGCAGGGCCAATCGGCTTCATTGGTTTAGTTGTTCCCCATATAGTGAGATTTTACATTAAAGCTGATTATCGGTGGATATTACCTTATTGTGCAGTTTTGGGGGCTATTTTGCTCTTGACCGCAGATATTGCTGCGCGTGTATTGCTCAAACCACAGGAAATACCTGTAGGTGTAATGACAGCAATAATTGGCGCTCCTTTTTTTGTCTATCTGGCTAAATCTAAGGTGAAAAAATGAAGGTTGATTGGCTAGTCATTCGTTCTCCGGCGATATCTTTCCGAATTGACCGACGTGTACCAGTCATACTGCTATGTTTGGCAGTAGCGATTGTAGTGGCGATGGTGGTGAATCTAGGACAGGGTGAATACCCAATCTCACCTTTAGATATTGTAAAAACTGTATTGGGTTTAGATACAGGAAACCCAGACCATGCATTCGTAATTCAGAATTTGCGTCTACCCCGTACCCTTGTAGCATTTATGGTAGGAGTAGCTCTAGCAATTTCTGGCACTATATTTCAAGGATTGACACGCAATCCCTTGGCAGACCCGGGTATTATCGGTATCAATGCTGGGGCGAGTTTAGCGGCAGTTATCGTAATTGTGCTGTTGCCGTCAGCGCCGATTTATACTTTACCTATGTCAGCTTTCGGTGGTGCTTTGCTGATGGCGGCTTTAATTTACTCCCTGGCGTGGAATCAAGGTAGTTCTCCGATTCTATTAATTTTGATGGGTATTGGCTTGTCTGCGATCGCAAGCGCCATAACCAGCTTGATGATTACCTATGGAGAGATTAATGACGTTAGTAATGCTTTAGTTTGGTTGGCTGGGAGCGTTTACGGCCGTACCTGGGAGCAAGTATTTTCTTTATTACCTTGGTTAATTGTTTTTGTGCCTATGGCTTTGACGCTAGCAAGGCATTTGAACGCCTTAAACTTGGGAGATGATGTCGCAAAAAGTCTAGGTAGTCAGGTGGAATGGCAACGTGGTTTGCTCATAGTGGTAGGTGTAGCCTTAGCAGGTGCAGGAGTCGCCACCGCCGGAAATATTGGTTTTATTGGTTTAATCGCACCCCATTTAGGACGACAGTTAGTAGGTGCAACCCATGAAGCCTTGATTCCTACTTCCGCACTCTTAGGAGGAGTGATTGTTGTCATGGCAGACTTGCTAGGAAGAACACTGTTTGCACCTATTGAGCTTCCTTGTGGAGTGGTAAGTGCTGCGATTGGCGCTCCTTATTTTCTTTATTTATTAATTCGTAACCGGAAAAAATAAAGGACTAGAGACTGGGGATAGAGGATATTTTCTCAACCCCAAAATCAGGTTTTCATAAATCCAAAATCTAAAATCTAAAATGGTTTCACTTATGAAAGGGCTGTCAACCAAAAGTCTATTTTTAGCTTACGATGGGGCTACGATTATCCGTGACCTTAGTTTAGTAATTCCCCCCGGAAAAATTACTGGTTTAGTTGGTGCTAATGGTTGTGGTAAATCAACGTTGTTACGAGGTTTGGCTAGATTGCTCAAACCTAGTGGCGGTATGGTATATCTTGATGGAACATCCATTTTTAATCTTTCTACCAAAGAAGTAGCGCAGCAGTTAGGTATTTTACCTCAAGGGCCAATCGCACCAGAAGGTTTGACAGTGCGAGATTTAGTAGCACAAGGACGTTACCCTTATCAAAATTGGTTGCAGCAGTGGTCAACAAAAGATGAAAAAATCGTACAGCAGGCACTAGAAATTACAGATTTGTTGAAATTAGCAGATAGAGCATTAGATACTTTATCTGGCGGACAACGACAACGAGCTTGGATTGCAATGGCGTTGGCGCAAGATACAGATATTTTACTTTTAGATGAACCCACTACTTTTTTAGATTTGGCGCACCAGATAGAGATTTTGGATTTATTGTATGAGTTGAACCAAACTCAGGGACGAACAATGGTAATGGTACTACATGATTTAAATCAAGCGTGTCGTTATGTTGATTACTTAGTTGCAGTCAAAGATGGTAGAATTTTTGCTGCTGGGGAACCAAAGCTAGTGATGACTCAAGAAATGGTTCAAGAAGTTTTTAAGTTAGAGTGTCAGATTATCCTCGATCCTATTGTAGGGACACCGATGTGTTTACCTATAGGACGCAAGGGAAAAGCAAACAATAAACCAATTTACTTAAATTCCTGATGCAATTTCTACTAATACAAAACGGTATAAATCCAGCTTCGCTCACATTGTACTAAAGATATAGGAATCCGGTTTGATTTAATGAAAATATTCGTAGGATGTGTTAGCGACAGCGTAACGCATCCAACCCATGATAATAGTGTGTTACAAACTCCGTTCTAACTACAATACCTAATTTCGTTCAAAAATCAAATAGTAATTCTATATCGCTCTGAATCAATTACCTAACTACAAACAATAAACAATCGTGACAATCACATCAAAATCAAAATCTCCTATAGCGTCTAATAAAGCTAGCAATTCAGCCCATCCTTTACAGCGCGTGCTGAAATATGGAAGACGCTATCGCCAACAAACTTGGCAAGCAATATTATTTTCAATCATTAATACGATATTAGATTTAGCACCACCGTGGTTGATTGGTACTGCGGTAGATATTCTCGTCAAGAAGGATGATTCCCTAATTGCAAAATGGGGAGTTAAAGATATATTTTCACAATTTTTATTGCTGTCATTTATTACTGTTGTTATTTGGGTATTTGAATCACTTTCTCAGTATGCTTACGATCGGCTGTGGCGTAATTTAGCTCAAAATATCCAGCATCATTTACGCTTAGATACTTACAATCATGTACAAGAATTAGATTCAGCTTATTTTGAAGACAGCAGCACTGGAAACTTGATGTCAATTCTGAATGATGACATCAACCAGTTAGAAGATTTTTTAAATTTCGGAGCCAATGACATCATTCAGATTAGCACCTCGCTAATAATTTTAACTATTGGTGCTTTCTGGGTTTTACCTCCCTCCATTACCCTAGCAGTAATACTACCAATGCCCTTTATTGTTTGGGGTTCTTTAATTTATCAAAAGCGCCTAGAAGTTCGTTATGCTGATGTGCGGGATAAGGTAGGTTTTCTGAATTCACGATTAGCGAATAATCTCAGTGGAATTAACACAATTAAGAGTTTCACTGCCGAAGCTTATGAAAATGCTAGATTAGCCGAAGAAAGTGAAGCATATAGAAAAAGTAACATCAAGGCAATCAAACTTTCGGCTGCATTTATTCCCATAATTAGAATGCTAGTTTTAATCGGGTTCACAGGCTTACTATTTTGGGGAGGTATGGCAACATCTGCTGGGATTATATCGATTGGTAATTACAGTGTTTTACTAGTTTTAGTCCAGAGGTTATTGTGGCCATTAGTGTCATTAGGAGAAATATTTGACAAATATCAAAGGTCAATGGCTTCTGTGAATCGGGTGATGAATTTGCTGGATACTCCCATTAATATTATTAGAGGAGATATATCTTTAAATGTTTCTCAGTTCCGTGGTGAAATTAATTTCAAAGAAGTAACTTTTGCTTATCAAGAGAGAGAACCAGTAATTAAAAAACTATCTTTACATATTCCCCAGAGCCAAACTATTGCTATTGTTGGCTCTACTGGCTCCGGTAAAAGTACTTTAGTTAAATTACTATTGCGATTTTATGACATTTCTTCTGGAAAGATTACTATTGATGGGATTGATATTCAAGATTTAAATTTACATGATTTGCGTCGCAGTATCGGCTTGGTAAGTCAGGATGTATTCTTATTTCATGGTACTATTGCTGAGAATATAGCCTACGGTACTTTTGATGCTAACGATGAACAAATAATTGAAGCTGCTAAAATTGCTGAAGCTCATGATTTTATTATGCGACTCCCTCAAAAATATGAGACGATAGTTGGAGAAAGAGGTCAAAAATTATCTGGTGGACAACGCCAAAGAATTGCGATCGCTAGGGCTGTAGTCAAAAATCCACCTATATTAGTCTTAGATGAAGCTACATCAGCAGTGGATAATGAAACCGAAGCAGCAATTCAGCGTTCTTTAGAAAAGATTACTATTAATCGAACAACCATAGCTATAGCTCATCGTCTTTCTACTATCCGTAATGCTGATTGCATTTATGTAATGGAATATGGGGAGTTAATTGAGTCGGGAACCCATGAACAATTGCTAGAGAAAAATGGAATTTATGCAGGTTTATGGCGGGTACAATCTGGGGTGAAATAATTTATAGCGCAATACAGTTCAGATAAGACCAAAACACTTGTAGAGACGGCGATTTATCGCGTCTCAAAAACCCAAAATTTTTTACCAGTAGTCCTTAACCCAAGCGTATTGATTTATAGCAGTTCTCGTTTAGGTGAGGTACACCCGTAAGGGCACTGCTGTGCCCCTACACCCCGCAATATAATCTTGTAACGCATCTAAAATGGGAAACGCTATATTTGTAGAAATAAGTTCTGCATAACTATTTATGCAGCGAGACTCCATATTTTATAAACTTTTTGTAACTGCTTTTGTATTTAGCCCACGTTCTGCAAATATTAAAGCAGATTGAATAATTATTAATTTGGAGAAATAAAATAATCTCAGAATACCCATTAAAGCTACTCTAAGAGCGTAGCTTTAATGGGTATTAACAAGATATTTAAATAAGTCATCAATGATAGTATTGGCAGCTAATAGATTTCTTGATGATTCCCAATTAGTAGATTCTACAGAAAAAATATGATTCTGTTGAACTGCCTTCAGCTTCTTCCACAGAGGCTTATTTTTGAGAATACTTAAATTATGTTTATCATCAACGTCTGTAATAAACATCACATCGCCATCAGCCATTTCTAAAGTTTCCTCAGAAAGGCTAAAAGAACCATTTGGGGGAAATTTCTGTGATTCTGGGCGCTTTAACCCAACATCACTCAATATAGAGCCAATAAATGAATTCTCTCCCACACTGTAAATCATGCCAGCACGAAATATAACGACAGAAATTGTTTTATTCTGATAGCGATCGCCTATTGCACTTTTTAGTTGTTCAATGCGCTGATTGTAGTGCTGCCAAAGTTGCTGTCCCCTATCTTCTCTGTCTAGTACTTTCGCCATAAAGTTAAAATACTCTTTCCAATTATCTGGACGGTTTATGTTAACTACCCAGTCATATAAAGTTGTCGGTGCAATATAAGACAGTTGAGGATAGGTTGATTGCTGATTATGTTTCCAGCCAATAATAACATCAGGCTTAAGTAGTGCAACACTCTCTAAGTTAGGCTCTCCCCAAGTACCTATAAACTTGATTCCCTCAATTTTGTCTTTAAGATAAGGCGGCCACTGATTACTTCTTTCAGTAGCACTTCCAGCGGGTTGAATGCCAAGCGCGATCGCATTGCCCAAGGCCGCAGGGTTTAAAGTTACAATCCGTTTTGGATAATTAGGAACGCAAATTTCTCCCATTGCATGTTGTACAATTCGACAGTTTTCCGTTGTTTGGCTTTTCTCTAGCTGCGGTGTGTTGTGGTTACAGGCAGCGGCGATCGCTAAAACCACAACTATTGTCAGAAAGAATGGTAAAAATTTGTAACTGCTCGAAATCTGTCGAGGTTGCCATAAAATACGCAAGCTAGAAAAAACAGTCTTGACAACCCAAACAAACTTAGCAAAAGTCAAAAGGCAAACACCTTTAACAATAAGTAACAATAGCATAATTGTACTAATGGCTCTCTTTGTCATTGTGAGGAATATTGTTCTTTTACTAATATTTGGCAGGTTGTCTAGAAGACTATTTAAAACTCCCAAGAAATTGTGCCTGATATGGTGAATGGATCGCCCCGCAGAACAAAATCTCTACTGGATACAGATACAAAATAATCTGTATCTAATAAGTTTTTCACGTTCAATGAGACTCGCATCCTATCTTTTCGGTAAAAAACTGTTGCATCGGTGCGTAAATAACTAGGCACTTCAAAGGAATTGTCTAAATCTCCTGCGCGATCGCCAATATAAAATAACCCTAAGCCAAACCCTAGTCCTTGGAGATCCCCAGATTGGATTTCGTAAGTTGTCCAAAGATTAAAGCTATGTTTAGGGGTATTAGTCAAACGATTGCCATCTGCAAACTGATTATCTTCAATAATTCGTGCATCTGTGTAGGCGTAACCCGCAAAGACATTTAACCCAGGCAAGATTTCCCCAGAAATATCTAATTCAATTCCTCGACTCCGTTGTTTACCTGTTTGAATCTGAAAACGGGACTCCGGGTTGGGGTCTTGTGTCAATAGATTGGAGCGTGTTAAATCATAAAAAGCTAGGGTTGCTGCAAGTCGGCTATTCAACTCTGCTTTGACACCAACTTCATACTGAGTACCCCGTTCTGGTTCAAATAGACTACCATCTTCAGCCCTTCCTTGGGTAGGGTTAAAAGATTGACTGTAACTGGTATACAGCGAAATGGCTGGAATGGGTTGATAGACAATCCCTACACGAGGTGTAAAGGCATCGCCCCCTTGAGTTTCTTGTGTATTGTCTAGAAAATTCTCATTCTTTTGTGTGAACAAATCGAATCTACCACCGAGTAAAAGCTTTAGGTTGTCAGCGATCGCAATTTGATCTTGAATATAGATGCCCAATGTGTCTGTTATCCGAGAACTATCATCGTATACCGTATCAATCCGACCAACAGTTGGCTGACGATAAACAGGATTGTAGATATCAAGTGGAGCAAGCTCCGCTAAATCGATTCCGAAATTGTTAAACTCATCAAATCGACTCAAATTGATACCAAACAACAACTGATGTTCAATTGAGCCAGTTGAAAAGCGTCCAGATATATCTGTTGTCAGGTTATAAATATTAGCATCGCTCTTGGAAGTATAAGTACTCCGATTTGCAGTTCGACCGTCATCATCAAGACCAAGAAAATACGTTTGATCGTTATCACTATAATGATCAAAAGTGACGCGAAAATCGTTTCGTAATAACCAGTTTTCGCTAAATCGATGCTCTAATCGATACCCTAGCCTTGTAGTTTCGATTTCAGAATAACCATCTGGTTCATACACGGTGCGATCGCGGGGAATCCGACGACCATCCGGGCCAGGTAGCACAGTACCAACTGCTGGTAGGACAACAACTGACCTAGAATCAATGGTCTTATTGGAGTATTCAGCCTCGAATGTCACGGTTGTATTTTTGCTGAGTGCAACACTGATTGCAGGTGCAGCAAAGAATGAACGATTACCAATAAAATCAATATAACTACCAGAATCTTGATAGGCAAGATTTAGACGATACAGTACCGTCTTAGAATCATTCAAAGGCCCGGAGAAGTCAATCGCACCTCGATACAAATCATAGTTCCCAACTGTGGTTTCTATCTCATAAAAAGGGTCACGAAGAGGCTGCTTTGTGACAATGTTCACTGTGCCGCCGGGGTTTCCTAAACCATACAGCACTGAAGCTGGCCCTTTGAGAACTTCTACCCTGTCAACATTGTATAAGTCTCTAGTTTCAGTAAGTGTGCGATCGGGTAGCCCGTTATTCAGGACGTTCCCACTAGAAATCTCGAAGCCTCGAATTACAAAAGAATCCGCTCTGTCACCAGATCCTCTAGTTGAGTTAACACCACTCACGTTTCTTAATGCATCACCTAAGCGAGTGGCTCGTTGTTCTCGAAGCACCTCTTGCGGTACTACCTGAATTGATTGGGGAATATCGCGTAAAGGTGTGTCAGTTCTTGTTGCAGTCGTAGCATTCTGCACCCGATACCCATCTTGCTCACCCGTTACCACCAACTCAATCGGTTCATCTGGCTGTGCTGCTGGTTGCTCCTGTGGTGTCTCAGTTGTTGGTGCTGGAGTTTGTGGTTGTTGCGGTGGTTGCATCGCCGTTGCCGCAGAATTTATCCCAAAAACCAGCCCTGCATCATCATCAAATAATTCAACTGTGGGCAAAGCTTTCTCACCTACCACCGTTACCCGCACAGTATTTGCATCAAGATTAATAACTGTGATATCAGTAATTCCCGTAACTGGGTTCTGCGAACGAAATGTATAAGTATCGCCCGATGGTAAACGCAATTGTCCACCAGAGACATCTGCAATAAAACTATTACCTCTACTGCGATTTGTAACTTGCAGTTGTTGTCCAAGAGTCGTCTCTAAAATCACCTCCACACCTTTGGCTGTGGGGTTTGCTTTAACTCCGATGATTGGTACGACTTGATCCCCAGTTTTTTGTTCTGGATTCGAGGGGGTGGTTGGTGTCTGCACCAGCATTTGAGCGCTGGTAGCGGGAAGTTCGATTTCGCTTAGTTGAAGAATATTCTTAGTTACTTCAAGGGAATTTGCAATTTGAGACTCTTTGAGTTGGGGTTTGGTGTTATCTGGAGCGAATATTGGAGATTTGGCAGTAGCTACACCCAAAGTAGACTTTGCAACTTCCCGCTCTTTAACAGCAACATTCTCATCTGAAGGTTTGTCTTCTTGCACTTCTTTGGCTGTAGCAGAAGTGTTGATAAAAACAACAACTGCACCTGTCAACAGCAGGCTTTGAAACAACTTATCTAACTTCATTTATCCGCTTGCACTCAATCACACTACTTTGCCGTACCTGAAGACGCAATGACGCTTTTTGCAAAAATTGTCATTTAAGTCTAAATTTAGTTGAATCATATTATGAAGTGATGCAAGACACAAGCTAATTAGTAACTTTTTTCATTTAAGTTGAACTATCAAGCAAGAATTATTCTTGAACCAGATGTTTGCTTGACACATAATTAAGAGATTGAACTAGTAGCTAAAACCAACTGTTAACAACTATTAAAAGAGCCAAAATAGCTTTTTTTGCTACTAAATTGCGCTAAATAAGACGGAAGAGATGATTAACGTAGACTTAAGTATAACTTATGAATTTACATAAAATACAAGACTTTGCTGATGTTTTAATTTTGTCGCCTATCTAAAGAAGGAAAAATAAACCATAAACAAATCTTATTTATAAAGTCTATTTGATACTAAATGTCTATACTTATTCTATTGCTAAAGCAACTTATTCTCGATAGTGTAATCAAGGGTAAATAAAAGTTAGTCGCAATAACGTAGATATTTATCCAACTAAAATCACTACTTTTATCCGATCGCAATGAGAAAAAAGATCGGAAGTTTATCAGGGTTGCATCTGAGCTATTTATGAATAAATTTTCTCATAGCTTCCTAGAGACTTCTGGCAACTGTTCTACAGTTGTTGAACTCTTGAACCTGAGAAGCTATACCCAACCAAATCGAGATGCTTTTACCTGGTTGCTAGATGGAGAAGCAGAACAAGGAACGTTAACCTATCAAGAATTAGATAGATTAGCGCGTAGAATAGCTGCTCAATTACAAGAATTGGGTTTGACTGGAGAACGAGCCTTATTGCTTTATCCCGCAGGACTAGATTTTTTAGTTGCTTTTTTTGGTTGCTTGTATGCGGGAGTTGTAGCTGTAACTGCCTATCCTCCTCGAAATGAGCGCAATACACCCAGGATAAGGGCTATTGCCACAGATGCACAAGCAGCGATCGCTCTGACGACAACAGAAATCCTATCTACAGTACGGTCTTTAATGACAGAAAAGACTGGACTAGAATCTTTACAGTGGTTGACTACCGATAATCTTGCTGTTGGGATAGAAGATTCTTGGAAAAAACCTTCTATTGATGGGGATACTTTAGCTTTCTTGCAATACACCTCTGGCTCTACAGGGACACCCAAGGGTGTAATGATCAGTCATCGCAACCTACTACACAATGCTGATACAACTTACCAATTCATGGAGCATTCAGCAGAAAGTAAGTTTGTGACGTGGTTGCCCATGTACCACGATATGGGTCTGATTGGTGGGATATTGCAACCTTTGTATGGAGGTTTTCCTTGCATCTTAATGCCTCCGACCTCTTTTCTTCAACGTCCTTATCGTTGGTTGCAAGCTATCTCTAAATATAAAGGTACAACCAGTGGTGGGCCAAACTTTGCTTATGAATTATGCACTCAAAAAATTACTCCTGAACAAAAACGAACTCTTGACTTGAGTAGTTGGAGTGTAGCCTTTAACGGTGCGGAACCGATTCGTCATGATACTTTAGAGCGATTTGCCGAAGCTTTTGCAGAGTGTGGTTTCCGTAAAGAGGCATTTTACCCTTGTTATGGGATGGCTGAAACAACTCTGATGGTTTCAGGTGTTGAGAAAGCAAAATCGCCAATTATCAAAACAGTCCAGAAATCTGCATTAGAATTGAATCGAGTTGTTGAACTGGGGACTGGGGATTGGGGACTAGGGACTGGGGATTCAGGCCCCAACCAAATATTAAAACCCAGTGAAGTGGAGGCTTTAAAAGAATTTCTTTCCCAGTACCCAGTACCCAGTACCCAGTCCCAGAATACTGAGGATGCATACCATTTTGTCAGTTGTGGTCGCATCATCCCAGAACAAGAGGTAGTAATTGCCAATCCTGAAACATTGAGTAGTTGTCAGCCTAATGAAATTGGCGAAATCTGGGTATCTGGGCCGAGTGTAGGACAAGGTTATTGGAATCGTTCTCAAGAAACAGCAGAAACCTTCCGCGCTTATTTAGCTGACACAGGTGTAGGCCCTTTTCTGCGGACGGGAGATTTAGGCTTTTTCAGTAATGGTGAACTTTTTATTACAGGTAGAGCCAAAGATTTAATTATCATTCGCGGTCGCAATCTTTACCCACAAGATATAGAATCAACCACAGAACGCAGTCATCCATCCTTACGTTCTGGTGCTGGTGCTGCATTTGTAGTAGAAGTTAACCAAGAAGGAAAGCTCGTAATTGTACAAGAATTAGAGTTTCGTGCCAAGCCAAATTTAGCAGAAGTTGTTAGTGCAATTCGCCAAGCAGTTACTGAGGAGTATGAGGTACAAGTTTATGCAGTGATTTTAATTAAACCAGGTAGTATCCCTAAAACTTCCAGTGGGAAGATTCAACGAAGTGCAACTCGCACTCAGTTTCAGAATGGTGAACTGAATGTAGTTTTCAGCAATATTCTCAAAATTAGTGATATTGCCAGAAACGAAACTCGACTACAACGTTCTGAACTTTTGACGCTTTCCCCAAAAGAGTGTCAGCCGCTTTTAGAAGCATATCTGATTGAACTCCTGGCGGGAGTACTTTCCATTGCACCAGATGATATCAATATTGAAAAACCATTAAGTACTCTGGGACTTGATTCGTTAAAAGTATTTGAGTTGAAAAATCGGATTGAGGTTGATTTAGAAGTAGAAGTGTCTGTTTTAGACTTCTTTGAAGGGATGAGTTTGCTTAAGCTTGTCACTAAGATTTTCGCTCAATTGACAACAGATGCACTACCATCAATATCCCTCACCCAACAAGATAAAAACACATCCATTCAGCCTCTATCTTTTGCCCAGCAGGGATTGTGGTTCATCAATCAGCTAAATCCTGATACTCCTACATATAACATTCCTATAGTTATTACCTTCAAAGGTTGCATTAACTTAGCAGCCTTACAAGATAGTCTGAACGAAATTATTAGACGACACGAAGTATTACGGACAAGCTTTGTAGTGGTTGATGGCGAACCTGTTCAAGTTATCAATCAAGCTGTACCCTTAACTTTAGTAGTTGAGGATTTGGGTTCTCTTTCTGATAGCGATCGCACTCAAGAAGCACAACGTTTGGCCATAGAATTAGCACAACAGCCTTTTGACTTATCGGCTCAATCGCTTTTACGGGCTAAAATTTTAAAAATAAATGAAAAGAATTATCAATTATTGGTAACACTACATCATATAATTGCAGATGGTTGGTCTATCAGCATTCTGATTAAAGAACTAGCTGCCCTATATGAAGCATTCTCCACAGGTAAATCCCCACTAGCTGAATTACCCATCCAGTATAGAGATTTTGTTAATTGGCAACGAAAATGGCTTGATAGCGAGAGCGCTACGCGCACGCTACGCGAACGCATTCAACCAAAACTTACCTATTGGAAACAAAAGCTAAGTGGTGAATTGACCGTATTAAATTTACCATTTGACCGTCCGCGCCGAAGCTTTGCTTCTTCTCGTCAGACATCACCAGTTCAAACTTTCAAAGGCGCTCAAGCGAAATTAGTTCTTCATCAATTGACAAAAGAACTAAAGGATTTCAGTCGTCAGCAGGGAGTAACTCTGTTTATGACCTTGCTTACAGCCTTTAAAACCTTGCTGTATCGTTACACAGGTCAGACTGATATTTTAGTCGGTTCGCCAATTGCTAATCGAAACAGAGCAGAAACCGAATCATTAATCGGATTTTTTGTCAATGTTTTAGTGCTGCGTACAGACCTTTCTGGCGACCTGAGTTTTCTGGAGTTGCTAGCGCGGGTGAAGTCAACGGCTTTAGAGGCTTACGTTCATCAAGACTTACCTTTTGAGAAATTAGTAGAAGAACTACAGCCAAATAGAGACTTGAGTTACAATCCCCTATTTCAGGTGATGTTCGTTCTCCAGAATGTGCCAATATCAAATCCCACACTGTCAGATGTCTCTATTACTTGTGAGGAGGGTTACAACGGGACATCTAAGTTTGATTTGACATTGTACATGGAACATTGCGAGCAAGGGTTAGTTGCAACTTGCGAGTACAACACGGAATTATTTAATGCAGATACTATTACCCGGATGCTGGGACACTTCCAGACTTTACTGGAAAGTGTAGTTAGCGATCCTCAACAACCTATAGCAAACTTGCAACTACTAACCCCATCTGAAGTACAACAATTATTGGTTGAGTGGAATGATACCAAAACAGACTATCCTCAAGATAAGTGCGTTCATCAACTGTTTGAAGCACAGGTAGAGAAAACGCCAAATGCGATCGCTATTATCTTTGAAAATCGGCAATTAACCTATCGAGAGTTAAACAACCGAGCCAATCAGCTAGCACATTACTTGCAACAGCTAGGTGTGAAGCCAGATGTTCTGGTTGGTATCTGTGTAGAGCGTTCTATTGAAATGGTAGTAGGATTACTAGCCATTATGAAGGCAGGAGGTGCTTATATGCCTCTAGATCCAGCCTATCCTCAAGAACGCTTGGCTTTTACCTTGGCAGATTCTCAGGTGTCGGTATTGTTAGCGCATAGGCATTTAGTTAATGACTTGCCATCACATTCGGCGCAAGTAGTATGTATCGACACCGACAGTATAGCATTTGCTGATTACAGCCCAGAAAATGTAGTTAGTAATGCGATCGCAGAAGATTTAGCTTATGTGATTTATACATCTGGTTCTACCGGAAAACCCAAAGGAGTACAAATTCCCCATCGCGCAGTGGTTAACTTCTTAAGTACCATGCGTCAAACTCCAGGACTAGCAAAGGAAGATATTCTTCTATCTGTCACCACCTTATCTTTTGACATTGCCGCCCTAGAATTGTATCTGCCACTAGTTGTTGGCGCTCGTTTAGTATTAGTTAATCGAGAGGTAATCACCGATAGTACCCAGTTGTTAAAACAGTTAGTCTCCAATGGTGTAACAGTTATGCAAGCCACACCTGCAACTTGGAGAATGCTAGTAACATCTGGGTGGGAGAAGCCGAATACCATGAAAATTCTTTGTGGTGGCGAAGCCCTTGACTCTTCACTAGCCCATCAGTTGCTAGAACGAGGTCAAGAAGTATGGAACTTATATGGCCCCACAGAAACCACTATTTGGTCAGCAGTACAAAAGGTATCTCAAGAACAACAGCAAGGTGTTAGTTCTATTGGTCGTCCCATCGCCAACACCCAATTTTATATCTTAGATTCACATCAGCAATTAGTTCCTATAGGAGTTCCAGGTGAATTACATATTGGTGGTGAGGGGCTGGCGCGAGGTTATTGGAATAGACCTGAATTAACTAGAGAAAAGTTTATTCCTAGTCCATTTGAATCAGGAAAACGCCTTTATAAAACTGGAGATTTAGCACGTTACCGAAGAGATGGCAAAATTGAATTTTTGGGCAGAATTGATCATCAAGTAAAAATTCGTGGTTTCCGTATTGAACTAGGAGAAATTGAAGCTTTATTAAAGAAACATCCACAGGTAAGAGAAACTGTAGTATTAGCTAGGGAAGATATACCAAATGACTATCGCCTAGTTGCATATCTTGTTACTCATGAAAATGCAACACCTTCAATAAATGAACTACGGGAATTTCTCAAAGAAAAACTGCCCGAATATATGCTTCCTTCTGCCTTTGTCCTATTAGATGCTTTACCTTTGACACCCAACGGCAAAATAGACCGTCGTGCATTAAAACCACCTGAAAAACTGCGTCCAGAATTAACAGCATCTTTTCAGCCACCTCAGTCTGAAATAGAACAGCAGATTGCAAAGTTTTGGCAAGAAGTACTGCATTTAGATCAAGTAGGTATTCATGATAATTTCTTTGACCTTGGTGGACATTCACTATTAACGCTGAAAGTAAATAATAAACTGCGGACGATTTTGCAGCGAGATATATCAGTAGTCACCATGTTTCAGAACCCAACTATTTACTCATTAGCGCAATATTTAAGTCAAACAACAGAAGATAAATCTGTATTTGAACCAATGCGCGATCGCATTCAAAAACAAAGAGAAGCGAATAATATCAAAAAACAATTACTGATGAGGAAATCACGAAATAATTCTCACTAAGATGAAGTGAAAAGTTTGGAGTTTTTCAAAAATGCTTAATAGCCCTTCTCGTCCTTGGCAGTTATTGTTACTTTCTGCTCATACTGACTCAGCACTAAAAACCGCTACTGTAAACCTTGCAGATTATTTGAGACAGAATTGTGACTTAAATCTTGCCGATGTTGCTTATACATTGCAATGCGAACAACAATCTTTTAAACATCGGCGGATGGTTGTTTGTCGGGATATAGAAGATGCTCTCATTGCCCTTGAAGATCCCAAACGGCTACTTACCAACATTCAAGAAACCAAAAAACGTCCTGTAGCTTTTATGTTTCCTGGACTTGGTACTAATTACGTCAATATGGCTGGGGAACTTTACCAAGTTGAACCCCTATTTCAAAAGCAAATTGATTACTGTTGTGAATTTCTTAAACCTCTTCTTGGTCAAGATTTGCGAGATGTAATTTATCCACACAGAACCCAACAATACCAACAATCTCCTCAAGAGAATTCTCCCGGTTTAGATTTGCGAAAAATGTTAGGTCGCAGTCAGACACCAGCCGATGCAAAAATATTAGCTGCAACATCCTTACTCAATCAAACTTATCTCGCTCAACCAGCTATTTTTGTCATTGAATATGCCTTAGCAAAGCTATTAATATCCTGGGGAATTCGTCCGGCGGCAATGATTGGCTATAGCATTGGTGAATATGTAGCAGCGACTTTAGCAGAGGTTTTATCTTTAGACGAAGGTTTAACCCTGATTGCTGCCAGAGCGCAAATGATTCAAAAGTTGCCAAGAGGAGCGATGCTTGCAGTTCCACTTTCGCAAGCAGAGATATTTCCTCTACTCAATGACAAACTCTCGCTCTCTGCCGTCAATGGCCCATCTATGGGAGTAATCGCAGGTGAAACCACAGCTATAGAAGTTTTAGAAAAACAGTTGACTCAAAAAGGTTTAGCTTGTCGCCGTCTGGAAACTTCTCATGCTTTCCACTCTCATCTGATGGAGGGTGCTACCTCTGACTTACGTGATTTGGTAACAACATTTAACCTCCAATCACCAAAAATTCCCTACATAAGTAACGTTACAGGAACTTGGATAACAGGAGCAGAAGCTACAAATCCCGACTATTGGGTTAAGCATTTGTGTCAACCCGTCTTGTTTGCTCCAGGTATACAAGAGTTGTGGAAAAAAGAGTATCCAATTCTGTTGGAAGTCGGCCCTGGACAAACTCTAGGTAGCTTTGCACTGCAATGTATAGAAAATAATCCCGCAGTCAGCCAAATTATCTTACCCTCTTTGAGATATTCCTACGATCGCAAACCAGACTTAGCATTCTTACTTAAAACATTGGGTAGGCTTTGGCTAGCAGGAGTGCAAATAGATTGGGCGGGATTTTATGCACAGGAACATCGTCATCTTATTCCTTTACCTGCGTATCTCTTTTAATACAAAAACTATCTGAAATACAAAAATATTTAAGTGGAGATTAGTTGAAGTTATGAATATTCAAACAGTAGGTGTTATTGGTGCAGGTGTGATGGGAATAGGGGTTGCACAAAACCTTGCTCAAACTGGTCATCAAGTTATTCTGGTAGATATTTTTGAAAATATTCTGGAGAAAGCTAAACATGAAATCAGGAATAATATCCGCTTTCAGAGTTTTTTCAAAAAAAGTGATAAAAGCGTAGGCGTTGGCGTAGCCTCTCGTAGAGAAGCCAGCCAAAGGCATCGTCAAGAGTCTCCCGATAGTATCATTGAGAAAATAGAGTTTTCAACAAACTATAAGTTTTTAGAGAATGCAGATTTTGTTATAGAAAATACCACTGAAAAATGGGATATTAAAAGAGAAGTATATCCGCTCCTCGATTCTATTTGTCCGGCTGATTGTGTATTCGCTGCTAACACATCAGCAATTCCCATTACTCGAATAGCTTCAGTTACCAAGCGTGCCGATAAAGTGGTTGGGATTCACTTTATGAATCCTGTACCCATGAAACCGATGGTAGAAATGATTCGGGGATATCATACCTCTAAGACAACAATTGAGACAGCAAAGCAAATGCTGACTCAGATGGGTAAAGAATGCATCGTTGTTAATGATTCACCAGGTTTTGTTTCTAACCGAGTATTGATGTTAACTATTAACGAGGCTATTTTTCTATTACAAGATCAAGTTGCGACAGCAGAAGATATAGACAAAATATTTAAAAGCTGTTTTGGCCATAAAATGGGGCCTTTAGAAACAGCAGATTTGATTGGTCTAGATACCATCTTATTTTCTATCGAAGTATTGCATGAAAACTTTAACGATAGCAAATACAGACCATGCCCTTTACTTAAAAAAATGGTAGATGCCGGATTGCATGGTAGGAAAAATGGCCAAGGATTTTACGTATATCGATAAATAGGAAATATCAATCATGAACGAAATTCAAGCTAAGATCAAAACTTTTCTTGCCAAATTTTTTGGCAATCATGACTTACAGCAAGATGAAGACATTTTTGCTCTAGGTTTTGTAAATTCTATGTTTGCTATGCAACTTGTTTTGTTTGTAGAACAAGAGTTTCAGGTTGCTATTGAAAATGAAGATTTGGAATTTGAAAACTTCCGCACAATCAACTCTATCGCCAATTTAATCGAGCGTAAAACAGCCTTCGTAATTAATAAATAAAATAAGATACATAAAACATCTCTAAATCCTCAGTTTTTGAAAGTAAATCTTTGGAGTTTTTATGCAAGTTCAAGCTACTAAATCAATATTAAGAATTCACAATCCTAGCACAACAAAATTTTTAGAAATGTGGAAGCAGTATCAACCTTTTTTAATTGAAGGTGTTGTTGATAAGTGGGATGCTTGTAAAAAGTGGTCTAATGATTATCTAAAGAAGCAATGTGGAGATAATCTCGTTCATGTACAGTTTTATAAAAAGGATTTTTTGAATGATTATAAGCAATTTGCTTATGAAGTTGGTTATGCTCCATTAAAAGAAATGAAATACAAGGAGTATATAGAAAATAATAACGATGATTTAGGATGTTACTTATATGAAGCAGATTTTGAGAAGTATTTCCCTGAAATTACAGAAGATGTAACTTATCCAGAATACTTCAGCAGTAAACCATATATTTACTTGTGGCATGGTTTTTCAAGTAAAAGCTTTACTTCACCTAGCACACTTCATTTTGATCGAATACATAATCTTTTTGTTCAAGTTCGAGGTAGGAAAAGATTTCTTTTATTTCCTCCTTCAAATTACTTGTCGTTCTATCCGCCTCTTGAGGATAGTTCTGGTATAGGACATAATAGTAAAGTAAATCCCGATCTTTTGAATTTGGAATTATTTCCCAAGTTTCCTTGGCAAGAAAGAATAGAAGTTGTACTTCAACCGGGAGAAATGCTCTATTTACCACCTTTTTGGTGGCATCATGTTACAGCAATAGATGAAAATATATCATTATCATTTTGGTACGACGTTAAAATTCAAGATTTTTTTCAACAAAAGAAAATGTTATCAGTTTTTTTTAACATCGCACCTCATTATCTCTCTCATGCTATGTCTTCTGGAGATATAATGCATACTATGAATTTCTTTAAAGGTATTATTAAATAGTATTAATATTTTATATACTATATTTTGAAGGTAACTTAATTTCTGACTTTGTTTTTAATAGAAATTCTAATAATCAACAAAGAAAATTTCAAAATAGTTTAGAAAATTTTGTTTTAAACGCCTGAAAATTGATATTTTTTATTGCTGTAATGATTTCAGAACATGAAACTAGAACTATCTGTTCAACAAAAAAACGCTCAAGCTGAATTTAGATATTTTGTTAATCAAGAAATATTTGCTAATGCTGGCGAATGGGATAGAAAAGAATTTACGCCGCCAGAAATAATTCAGAAAATAGCTCAACGTGGTTTTCTTGGTGCCATCTTACCCCAAAAATATGGTGGTATAGGAATGGACATGATTAGCTATGGCATTCTTAACGAAGAAATTGGCCGGGGATGTTCTTCTATTAGGAGTTTGCTGACAGTTCATAGCATGGTTTCTCATGCTTTGTGTAAATGGGGTAATAAATCTCAAAAACAGTATTGGCTTCCCAAACTTGCATCTGGAGAAATCATCGCGGCTTTTGCATTAAGCGAACCCAATGTAGGTAGCGATGCCAAAAGTGTAGAAACAACAGCAACACTTACAGGTGATAGTTATATATTAAATGGACAAAAAAAATGGATTACCTATGGACAAATAGCAGATATCTTTTTAGTCTTTGCCAAATGTGAGGGTAAACCTACTGCTTTTTTAGTTGAAAAAAGTACTCCAGGGTTTTCGATAAAAGCAATGTCTGGCATTTTAGGTGTTAGGGCTTCAATGTCAGCAGAATTGCACTTTAATAACTGTCAAATTGCTCAAGAAAATTTAGTCGGTAAATTAGGTTTTGGGTTTTCTTACATTGCCTCCACTGCCCTTGATTATGGTAGATATAGCGTGGCATCGGGTTCTGTAGGTATTGCTCAAGCTTGTTTAGAAGCTTGTATAAAATATACAAATGAACGCAAACAGTTTGGTGTTTACCTTAAAGAACATCAATTAGTTCGTCAAAAAATTACCCAGATGATAACTCAAGTAAAAGCAGCAAGACTGTTATGTTATCAAGCTGGTTATCTGAAAGATATTAACGATCCAAATTCGATTACAGAAACTTCTATTGCTAAGTACTTTGCATCAACAGTAGCTACCAAAATAGCTAATGATGCCGTGCAACTTCATGGTGGTAATGGTTGTAGTAGTGAGTACCCAGTTGAAAGGTATCTACGAGACTCTAAAATTATGGAAATTATTGAAGGTAGTACTCAAATTCAAGAAATTACTATTGCTGAGTCAGGTTATCAAGATTATCTTTTTGCAAGTGTTACTAGTGGTTTCGGTAATAAATTAGCTGAGAGAGTTTAAGATATGATTAGTATTCAAGAACAAGACTTAAATATTAAGCAAAAAGACAAAAAATCCATTAAATGTGTAGTATGGGATTTAGATAATACCTTATGGCATGGAGTTTTGCTGGAAGATCAGGAAGTATCTTTGCGAGAAAATATAATAAATCTTATTCACACGTTAGATAATCGTGGTATACTGCAATCTATAGCTAGTAAGAATGATTACGCTACAACAATAACTAAATTAGAAGAATTTGGTTTAACAAAGTATTTTTTATATCCTCAGATTAATTGGAGTTCGAAAGCTTCTTCTTTACAAGAAATTGCTAAGTCCCTGAATATTGGAATGGATGCGATCGCATTTATCGACGATCAACTATTTGAGCTAGAAGAAGTTAAATTTACCTGCCCAGAAATCCTGTGTATAAATGCAGATGAAATAGGCGATATTCTAGATATGCCAATCATGAATCCCCGTTTTATTACGGAAGATTCACGGATTAGAAGATTAATGTATATTAGTGATATTGAGCGGCAAAATGCTGAGAAAGAATTCATTGGCACAACAGATGAATTCTTGGCTACTCTCAATATGAATTTTACTATCTCTTCTGCTCAGGAAGAAGATTTACAGCGTGCAGAAGAGTTAACACTACGAACTAACCAATTAAACACAACTGGTTATACTTACTCCTATGACGAACTCAATAGTTTTCGTCAATCAGAAAACCATAAGTTGCTAATTGCAAGTTTGGAAGATAAGTATGGAAGCTATGGAAAAATAGGTTTAATTCTGATTGAATGCCAGCCTCAGTCATGGACGATAAAGCTTTTACTGATGTCTTGTCGCGTTATGTCGAGAGGGGTAGGGACAATTATGTTGAATCATGTTATGAGTCTGGCTCAAAAGAATGATGTTCGTCTTTTGGCTGAGTTTGTACCAAACGATCGCAATAGAATGATGTACATATCTTATAAGTTTGCAGGCTTTAAGGAAGTTGAGAAAAATGGCAATTCAGTTATTTTTGAAAATGATCTAACTCGAATTCAGGCTGTTCCTGCTTATGTAAAATTTCAAGTAATAGATTAGTAAGATAAAACCAAAACACTTGTAGAGACGGCGATTTATCGCGTCTCTTAGACGAACCGCAGAGGCGCAGAGAACGCAGAGGAAGAGAGAAGAGAATTAGTATTTGATTTTTAGCCCAGGGAAAACAATAAAGGTTTGATGATATGAATAAACAAGATAATACTGAAAAAAATTATGAATTAATGGAAGGAGTAGCTATTATCGGGATGGCGGGGCGTTTCCCTGGAGCCACCGGCGTAGAATCTTTTTGGCAAAATTTACAAGATGGCGTGGAGTCATTATCCTTATTTACAGATGAAGAGTTAATCAATGCTGGTGTACCTCCGACGGTTATTAATAATAGTAATTATGTGAAACTTGGCGGTGTTTTAGAAAATATCGATCTATTTGACGCTGCCTTCTTTGACTTGAATCCAAAGGAAGCGGAAGTAACAGATCCTCAACATCGTCTGTTTTTGGAATGCGCTTGGTCAGCTTTGGAAAATGCTGGTTACGACTCAACTAAGTGTGAAAGCAGAGTTGGTGTTTATGCTGGTGCTAGCTTAAATAATTATTTATCCTTTAATTTGAAGAGTGAGCAATTAGGGTCAGCGCAATCATACCAAAAGTTGATTGGCAATGATAAAGGGTTTCTCTCTACTCGTGTTTCTTATAAATTAAATCTAACTGGGCCAAGTATTACTGTTCAAACAGCTTGTTCTACATCATTAGTTGCTATTACCCTCGCGTACCAAAGTTTGCAAAATTATCAATGCGACATGGCTTTAGCGGGAGGAGTTTCTATCCGATTGCCCCAAAAAACTGGTTATTTGTATGAACCAGGAGGGCCACTATCTCCTGATGGTCATTGTCATGCTTTTGATGCTACAGCGCAGGGAACAACTGTTGGTAATGGTGTAGGGATAGTTGTTCTTAAAAGAGTCAGAGATGCGATCGCAGATGGTGATTGCATATATGCTGTGATTAAAGGTGCGGCAATTAACAACGATGGTTCGATGAAAGTTGGCTACACAGCCCCTAGTGTAGATGGACAAGCAGAAGCGATCGCAGAAGCGGTAATGTTAGCAGAGGTAGAACCGGAGACAATCAGCTATATTGAAGCTCATGGTAGCGGTACAGCGCTGGGAGATCCGATTGAAATTGCTGCACTGACTAAAGTTTTTCGTGCCAGTACCGAGAAAAAGAATTTCTGCGCCATTGGTTCAGTCAAAACGAATATTGGACATTTAGATGCCGCCGCCGGAGTCGCAGGATTAATCAAAACTGCTTTGGCTCTCAAGCATGAGTTAATTCCGCCAAGCTTAAACTTTGAACAGCCTAATCCTGATATTGATTTTGCCAATAGTCCTTTTTACGTCAACACCAAGCTAACGGTATGGAAAACAGGCTCGACTCCCCGCCGTGCCGGTGTTAGTTCTTTAGGGATGGGTGGAACTAATACCCACGTAGTTCTAGAAGAGGCCCCAACGCTTCCAGGTTCTAGCCCTTCTCGTCCTTGGCAATTGTTAGTCATCTCTGCAAAAACTGAATCTGCGTTAGAAACTGCCAGGCAGAATCTCAGCCAACATCTGATGCTACATCCCGATTTGAATCTTGCAGATGTAGCTTATACCTTGCAAGTGGGACGTAGAGACTTTAATTATCGGCAAATATTAGTTTGTACCGATACCCAAGATGCAATTAAGGGATTGAATCAGCCAGCCTCAGAACGAGTTGTAACTCAATTTCAAGACTCAGGAACTCGTTCCGTTACTTTCCTGTTTCCCGGAGTTGGTGCGCTGTATGCAGACATGGGCAAAGAACTCTACCAAACTGAGCCGATGTTCCGCAAGCAGGTAGAACAGTGCTTTCTGATATTAAAACCATATCTAGAGTTAGATTTGCGTTCCGTAATTTATCCCAACGAATCTGAGCAGAAAACCGCAGTAGAGAAACTTCAACAAACTCGCTTTGCTCAAAGTACCCTCTTTGTTATTGAGTATGCTTTAGCTAAGTTGTGGATGTCCTGGGGGATTTCTCCTCAAGCAATGATTGGGCACGGTATTGGTGAATATGTCGTTGCGACTTTAGCAGGTGTTTTTTCTCTTGAAGATGCCCTTGCATTAGTGGCTAATGAGTCTTCCACGGAGTTATTAAAAAAAGTCAGACTCAATCCTCCAACAATTCCATTTATATCCAATGTTAGTGGCACTTGGATTACTCAAACTGAAGCAATAGATCCTAACTATTGGGCACAAATACAGCAACCAAGAAATTTAAATGCAGAAATTCCAGAGTTACTCCAAGACAATCAACAAATTCTCCTAGAAATTGGTTATGGAAAGACTTGGAACTCTGAAGAATTAACTGTGCTGACATCAATACCTCAACCTTACGAGCAGTATTCAGATGTAGCATTTTTACTAAACACCTTGGGTCGTCTATGGATGTTGGGAATTAAGATAGATTGGTCAAGTTTTTACGGCAACGAACGCCGTCATCGTCTTCCCTTACCAACCTATCCCTTTGAACGTCAAAGTTACTGGATTGACTCAATACCATTAGATAAAAGTTTACCGATTCATCCCGTTGAAAACCAGCGTTACTCTATTGAACTAGATTCCATATCTACTTCTGAAAAAACATCACAGCAATCATTAGATAAAAAGCCAAATATTGCTGACTGGTTTTATATTCCAGTTTGGAAACAATCTATTAACATTGAATTTTTTCAAGAAAAAGAAACACCTACAGAAAAGTTGCGCTGCTTAGTTTTTGTAGATGATTATGGAATAGGAACTAAATTTATCCAACGACTTGAACAACAGCATCAAGAAGCGATCTCTGTGCAAGTGGGTGAACGGTTTTGTAAGCTCAATGAACGGATGTATATCATCAATCCGCAACAACCAGATGATTACGATACATTACTTCAAGAACTGCAAAAGCAGGATTTTAAGCCAAATGCAATCGCTCATTTTTGGAGTGTTACACCAAATGATTCTTTGCTCAACAATAAGATTGCAGATTATCAGGATCTCGGCTTCTATAGCTTGCTATTTTTAGCACAAGCAATAGGAAAACAAGATATTTGGGATTCCCTCAAGCTGATGGTTGTAACTAGTAATGTACATGATGTCATCGGTGATGAAAATTTATGCCCAGAGAAAGCTACGGTATTAGGGCCATGCAAAGTAATTTCCAAGGAATATCAGAATATTAATTGTAGTAGTGTCGATTTAGTAATCCATTCTGCTCAAACTCCTGTATCCCAAAAAATTATAGATAATTTGGTAGCAGAATTAACACTACAACAGACTAATGAAATGGTTGCCTACCGTGGATCTCATCGTTGGATTCAAAGCTTTGAAGCAGTACCATTAGATGAGTGCATTTCTGGAAACACTAAGTTAAAACCAGGCGGAGTTTACCTAATTACTGGGGGACTTGGGGGCATTGGTTTTGTATTAGCAGAACATCTTGCAAAGACACTAAAAGCTAAGTTAATCCTCATCGGGCGGGGTGGACTACCTGAACGCGGTGAATGGGAAAAATGGCTACAAACTCATGATAGCCAAGATTCTATCAGTCGGAAGATCCAAAAAGTGCGATCGCTTGAGGAATTAGGGGCAGAGTTGGAAGTTAAAACTGCTGATGTAACTAATTCTGAACAAATGCAATTAGTAGTTACTCAATCATTAGAAAAATTCGGTGAAATTAATGGTGTAATTCATGCGGCTGGCATTGCTGGTGGTGGCGTTACCCAACTCAAAACACGAGACATAGCCAACAATGTTTTAGCAGCAAAAGTCAAAGGTACATTCATATTAGAAGAGGTTTTCAAGAATATAAATCTAGATTTCTTTGTGCTTTGTTCATCGAAAACTTCTATTTTGGGTGAATTTGGACAGATAGATTATTGTGCCGCCAATGCCTTTCTAGATGCTTATGCTTACCGTCATAATTCCACCTCCAACCGATTAACAACATCAATCAGTTGGGATACATGGCAAGAAGTTGGGTTTGCGGTAGAAACTGTATTACCAGATAATCTTAAACAAGAACGTGCCGAAAGTATAAAAAAAGGCATATTACCTCAAGAAGGGATCGATGCTTTTAATCGCATTCTGGGAATTAGACTACCTCATATTGTTGTTTCAACCCAAGATTTACCAGCTTTAATTAAGCAAAATAATTCTCCCCAGTCTTTACAAGAGAAATTAAGGTTTTTGGATTCAAAATTATCTACAGTCAATCTTTCTAAAGCCAAACATCCCCGCCCGAATTTAGGTAATGATTACATTGCTCCCGACAATGAAATCGAGCAAATGCTAGCTGATATTTGGCAAGAAATTTTGGGAATTGACAAGATAGGTATCCACGACAACTTTTTTGAATTGGGAGGAAATTCTATCAACACAATTCAAATTGCTGCCAAAGCTAACCAAGCAGGTTTAAAATTAACATCTCAACAGTTTTTTCATTACCAGACAATTGCTGAATTAGCAATAGATTTGTGTATTACTGAAACTATCAAACCCGAACAGGATTTAGGAACAAAAGAGGTAGAGCTTACACCGATTCAGGATCAGCCTGTAGAATCAGAAAAATATACACCATCTGATTTCCCCAGAGCAAAATTGAACCAACAACAATTGGATAATTTACTTTTAAAAATTAACCAAAAGAGGTAAAAATCACCTAAATGGAAACAAAAAGTATTGAAGACATATACGAACTAACACCTGTACAAAAAGGTATGCTATTTCACTGTTTATTTGATAGTGAATTGTCCTTATACTTTTTCCAGCATGTCTTTACAGTGAGTGGCAATCTGAATATAAAGGCATTTGAAAAAGCTTGGCAACTTGTAATGGATCGCCATCCCATTTTACGTACCGGATTTTATTGGGAAGAAATTGAAAATCCGCTACAAATTGTGTATAATCAAGTAAAAGTGCCCTTAACTTTTTATGATTGGTCTAATATAAATTCAGTTGAACAAAAGGTACAACTTGACGCTTTTATTGTTAGCGATCGCCAAAAAAGTTTTGACTTTTCCCAACCATGTTTGATGCGTCATACTTTAATCCGTTCTACGGATAACAAGTATATATATATTTGGAGTTTTAACCACATCATTATTGATGGTTGGGGTGGTTCGCTAGTATTCCAAGAGTTTGTAGAAACTTATGGAATGCTTTGTCAAGATAAAGAAATTTCTTTAGCACCTACTCGTCCTTTTCGGGACTACATTGATTGGTTGCAGCAACAGGATATATCGAAAGCCGAACTTTTTTGGCGGCAAGCATTACAGGGTATCAAAGCACCAACTCCTTTGACTTATATCGAAAAAATAGATGAAATTGACCAATCATCTAATCAGGAAGTAAGGTATAGTGAAGAAATAATTCAGTTATCATCAACCAACACACAGGCCCTACAGCTTTTTGCTAAACAAAACCGTCTTACCCTTGCTACTATAATTAATGGTATTTGGGCAATTCTTCTTAGTCGCTATACTTGTCGCAATAATATATTGTACGGCTGCACTGTTAGCGGACGACCAGCAAATTTGCATGGAGTGGAATCAATGGTTGGTATGTTTGTTAATACTTTGCCCATCCATGTAAATATAGATCCTGAACAGCTTTTCTTGTCATGGTTACAACGTTTTCAGCTTCAATTAGTTGAAGTACGGGATTATGAATATACTCCATTAACAGAAGTTCATCAGTGGAGTGAAATTCCTAAGAAATTAACTTTATTTGAAAGTATTGTGGTACTTGAAAATTTCCCAGTCAGTGAATTCATCCGAGATTGGCAGGGAAATATAGAATTTCAACACACAGAATTGTATTACCGAAATAACTATCCTTTGAATTTAGTTGTCTATCCAAACAAAGAGTTATTAATCGCTATTTCCTATGATTCTAGAAGATTTGATACTGTAACAATTACTGGCATCCTCAAAGATATTGAAATGCTGCTGCAAGGGTTGATAACTAACCCTCACTTTAAAATTAAAAACTTACCTTTGTTGACACCAGAGCAACAGCAAATAGCTTCATTTTTAGAACAAAAAGCATCATTTGATTGGGCTTTTGTTTTATCAAATTAAATTATTATTCCAGCACATTGAAATAAATTCAAGAAATAAAGCAATAAATTTCAGATAATACCAAAACACTTGTAGAGACGGCGATTTATCGCGTCTCAATAACCCAAAGTTTTTGCCAGTAGCCCTTAACTAAACCGTATTAAGATAATATTCTTTTTTGCATCGCCACAAATTAAATAATTGTAACCAAGAAAAGATAGGAAGTATGATCATCTCAAATGAAAATAAAATAGAGCGAAGATATAAGCTAACAAGTCAGGAATTTAAGTCAAATTATGTTAACTGTGGAAAACCAGTTGTCATATCAGGAGCAATCAAAAATTGGGAGAGCTTTGATAAATGGTCTTTAGAATACTTCCAAAACTTATCTCCTGATTTAAAAATATATGCAAAAAAATTCAGTAGCAAGAAGGGAATTGAATTATGCAGTTTGACAATGGAAAAATATGTAGAATTAATTAAACAATATGAAGAAAGCAATCAAAAAACTAATTTACCACCCTATTGTCATGACTTACCACTATTTAGCTTAATACCTTCATTAATAGAAGATGTTCAACCATTCCTTTTAGATTATTTACCAAAATGGTATTGGTACAAATGGTGGCGTTACTGTCAATTTTTTATTGGTGCTTCTAATAGCCTTACTCCACTACATTTTGATTGTCTCCTGACTAATAATATCTTTTTTCAACTTGTTGGACGGAAAGAATTTACCATATTACTAGCTGAAGATAGTAAATATTGTTATCGCAAAGGCTGGCGGTGGTTTTTGGTGAATCCAGAAAATCCAGAATTTAATAAATATCCTGACTATAAAAATGCCAATCCGATTAAATTTATTGTAAATCCTGGCGATATTTTATATATGCCACCTGGAACGCTACACCATGTTAGAAGTTTAGACATGTCAATTTCTTTTAATATCGATTGGCATACTAAAAAGAGTTCGTTGAAGGCTATAGCAGCTATCACAAAAGGTATGCCAGTTCAAAACTTATACTATAACTTTTTACTAACTATGGGTTTAGTATTCAAAGTACCTCCTCAGATTATTTTTAAATTCTATAAATCTTATCTAAATTATGTTTCTTAAAAAGGCTATGCCAAAGATATGAAGCGTACATGCTCAATTTGTAATTCCAATAAAAGAATCTCATGAATATATTTGAGAAGTGTGAATCCAACGTCAGAAGCTATTGTCGTAATTTTCCTGATATATTTCATAGAGCTAAAGGTTCTATCATTTATTCTGACTCAGGTAAAGAGTATATTGATTTTTTTGCCGGAGCAGGGGCTTTAAATTATGGGCATAATCATGACTATATAAAACAAAAAGTCATGTCATATTTAGATGCCGATGGAATCGCACATGGCTTGGATATGTATACTTCAGCTAAAGAGAAATTCTTAGCTAAGTTTGATGAGTTAGTACTAAGTTCTAAAAAATTAGATTATCGCATTCAATTTTGTGGGCCGACAGGAACAAATGCGGTTGAAGCAGCTTTAAAGTTAGCACGAAAAGTTAAGCAAAGATCGGGTATATTCTCCTTCATGGGGGCATATCATGGAATGACTTTAGGTAGCCTATCCATTAGTGGCAATACTGGAATTCGAGCAGGGGCAATTGGTACAGCAAGTAATGTAACTTTCATGCCTTATCCCTATGGATTTATGGAAAGTTTTGACACAATAGAATATATAGAAACAGTATTAAATGATGTAAATTCGGGAATTGAAAAACCAGCAGCAATCATCTTTGAAACAGTGCAAGCTGAAGGTGGAGTTGTTGTAGCTCCTATTGAATGGATGCAACGGCTTAGAAAGTTATGCAACGAGCATGATATCTTATTAATTTGTGATGATATTCAAGTTGGCTGTGGCCGAACAGGGTCTTTCTTTTCTTTTGAAAGAGCAGGTATAGTTCCTGATATAGTAGTACTCTCTAAATCTATTAGTGGTTATGGATTTCCTATGTCACTATTATTAATTAAGCCAGAGTGTGATATATGGGAACCGGGTGAGCATAATGGTACTTTTAGAGGTAATCAATTAGCATTTATTGGAGCGACTGCGGCTTTAGAGTACAGAGAAAGTAGTAATCTGGAACAGGAGGTCAAAAATAAAGAGCTTTTTTTGAAAAACTTTCTTACTCAAAAAATAGCATCAATTAGTGAGAACATAACAATCCGGGGAATCGGCATGATTTGGGGGATTGATGTAAAAAATTTTGGTGGTAATACTTTTGCTAGAAGCATAACATCGCGTTGTTTTGAACTAGGATTAATAGTTGAATTAGCAGGTAGAAATGATACTGTCATTAAAATACTGCCTCCGTTAGTAATTGATATGTCTACATTACAAAATGGTTGTTCAGTTCTTGAAAGAGCTTTTAATGAATGTGCATAAAAATATATTGAGGTACTAGTATTTATCATTCGATAATAAATTAAATTTAAGGAAAGGTATGAGCAGAGATTTAGAGCCAACTAACTTATTTAACCAAAAAATTTATTGGATAAACCAACTATCGGGAGAACTGCCAGAAACAAATCTCATGCTCGACTATGTAAGACCTTTAGTTTATGGTGGTAAAAATCAATCTTTTAGCTTTGAGTTAACAAAGGATTTATCTCAAGCAATTATTAAGCTATGTAAAGGTTCTTACTTATCAATCTATATAATACTTGTATCTACATTAAATATATTTTTGCAAAAATATACTGGTAATGATGATGTTATTATCGGAATACCTTTATTAGACAAAATTGCTAATAATGGCATAAATACTAAGGTTCTTCCCTTACGTAATCAGGTTACACCTGAAATTTCATTCAAAGATTTTCTTTTTCAAGTCCAAAGTTCTATAATAGGTGCTTACAGTCATCAAAACTATGATTTTGATGAATTAATTAATTTGTTAGAGATACTAAAAAATCCTAACCGTTCTGCAATTTTTGACATAGTAATTTTATTAGAAAATATTCATTATCAAACAGATTTATCTGATATCAATAATGACATAACAATTTCTTTTAAGGCTGATGATAAAGTTATTAGTGCTACCATTGAATATAGTGAAAAACTGTTTCAAGCCGAAAATATAAGATTGATGAGTAAATATTATATTAATGTGCTTGAAAATATTATTCATAATGTTAGTACTAAAATATCGGATATTGCTTTATTGCAAGATGATGATAAGCATCAACTTCTCAAAGAATACAACAATAAAGTTAAAACATATCCAGTTGATCAGACAATAAATGAGTTGTTCGAAAAACAAGTATCTCAAAATCAAAATAATATAGCTGTAATTCATCAAGAAACTAAATTTACTTATCAGGAACTTAACAATAAAGCTAATCAGCTAGCAGAGTTTTTACGAAAATTAGGAGTCCAAAAAGGAGAGTTTGTTGGAATTTTTAAAGACCGAGATATCAATTTTCTCATTGCTATCCTGGCGATATATAAGGCAGGTGGAGCGTATGTACCCATTGATAGTACTTACCCACCAAATCGAATTAAATATATGCTATCTAATAGCGAAGTTAGATTTATTGCCACAGATTACTCATTAATAAATTTATTACCTGGCTTAGTAGAGGATTGTCTAAAATTAGAATCAATTATTTGTTTAGATGATATTTTATCTGACCAGATAAAACCTATAAATAAAACAGGGTTAAAGGTATATAATAAGCTTGATTTTGATAATTTAACGATTGATAACATCCAACATATTAATGATGCTGTTGACCCAGCTTATATGCTTTATACTTCAGGGTCTACAGGATTACCAAAGGGGGCAATTGTCAGACATGATGGTGCAGTAAATCATATCTATGCCCAATTTGATGAGTTAGATTTAAAGTCAGATTTTTGTTTTCTTCAAAGCGCTCCTGCTTCTACAGATATTTCTGTATGGCAATTTTTAGCCCCACTTTTAATTGGGGGAAAGACGGTAATAGTAGATATTGAAACCGTTGCCATTCCTGATAAGCTATTTCAAGTACTAAAATCAGAAAAAATTACAGTTGTTGAATTAGTACCAGCATTATTTGGGAGCTTACTTGAATATACTTCCCAGCTACCAATTAGCGAAAGAGAATTACCTGATTTGAAATGGATGATGGTTGTAGGAGAATCAGTATCGGTTAGTTGGGTAAATAAGTGGCTGAAGATATACCCCTCTATCAAAATTGTTAACGCCTATGGCCCGACTGAAGCTGCTGATGATATCACCCAGTTTATTGTTGACAAGCCTTTTGATGAAAATCAGCGAACAGTTCCAATAGGTAAGCCATTAGCAAACTTAAATCTCTACATTCTTGATAAGCAAATGCAACTATTACCTATTGGTGCTGCTGGAGAAATTTGTGTATCGGGAATTGGTGTAGGTGCTGGATACTGGAAAAATCAAGAAAAAACCAATTTAAGTTTTGTTCCTAATCCTTTTACAGATGCTAGTCAGAAATTACCAGGAAATCGCAGAGATTTAATCTATAAAACTGGAGATTTAGGGAGATGGCTTCCTGATGGAAATATAGAATTTCTCGGGCGCATTGACCATCAAGTAAAAATTCGTGGTTTTCGGATTGAACTTGGAGAAATTGAAACATTTATCGGTCAGCACCAGGCTGTTAGAGAAGCTGTGGTTGTAGTTAGAGAAGAAAATCCTAATGATAAATATTTAGTGGCTTATGTTGTTCCTAGTCAGGAGTGGGATCAAAATGAGCAAACCAGTAGCGAACTAGTCCAAGAATTACGCGATTTACTTAAACAAAAGCTACCAGCTTATATGATTCCTTCTGCTATTTTAGCGCTTGAAGCTTTGCCGATCAGCCCAAGTGGGAAAGTAGATCGTCGGGCATTACCTATACCAAATTTTCAGAATGAATTTGAAGTCAGTTTTGTTGCACCTCGTACTCCCACGGAGCAAATAGTTGCTGATATCTGGATGCAAATATTAAAGCGAGAGCATATAGGCATTCATGATAACTTCTTTGATTTAGGTGGACATTCTTTAATGGCGACTCAAGTTATTTCTCGATTACGAGAAGTATTTAAGATAGAGTTACCTTTACGGAGTTTATTTGAAGGATCTACTGTAGCTGAAATGGTAGAGCGAATCGAGAAAATGCTGACAGTTCAACAGCTACAGATAGTTTCTCTGGATGCGGTACACCAAGAGCGCGAGGAGATAGAAATATGAAAACTATTGAAGAGTTTTTATCTGAACTTTGTCGTCTCGATATCAAGCTGTGGGTTGAAGAAAACCGCCTGCGTTGTAGCGCTCCTAAAGATGTGCTGACATCAGCTATGAAAGCAGAGTTAGCTGAACGTAAAGAAGAAATTATTGCTTTTCTTGGTAAGAATAATGTAGGTATCAATTCTCAGAATCAACTGATTAATCCAGTACCACGTGAGGGTAATTTACCTCTATCCTTTGCTCAACAAAGACTCTGGTTTATTGACCAGTTGCAACCAAATAGTAACTTTTATAATTTACCTGCGGCACTTCATATTAAAGGCTCACTTAATATAGCGGTACTGGAAAATACTCTTAATGAAATTGTCCGACGACATGAAGTTTTAAGAACTACTTTTATTTCACAACAAGGGCAACCAATTCAAGTCATTCATCCCAGTTTGACTTTAAGTTTACCTATTATTAATTTGCAAGAATTACCGCAACTAGAGCAAGAAGCTGAAGTAAAAAGATTTATGCTTGAGGAAGCCTCACTATCTTTCAACTTAGCTCAAACACCATTGCTGCGATGTACTCTCTTGAAATTAGCTGAAGAAGAGTATGTAGTCATGTTTACCATGCATCATATAATCTCTGATGGGTGGTCAATGGGAGTACTTATTCAGGAAATAGCAGCACTTTATGAAACATTTTCTCTAAATCAACCTTCTCTGCTTCCAGAATTACCTATTCAATACGCAGATTTTGCTGTTTGGCAGCGCCAAGGGTTGCAGGGAAAAGTTCTGGACAATCTCCTCACGTACTGGAAAAAACAGCTTAGTGGTAATCTCCCTGTCTTGCAATTGCCTACAGATTATCCACGACAACCAATTCAGACTTTTCGAGGAAAAAGACAATTATTTTCTTTATCCACTGATTTAACTGAGGCGTTAAAGACACTCAGCCGTAATCAAGATACTACTCTTTTCATGACCTTGTTAGCAGGGTTTAAAACTTTATTACATCGCTACAGCAGTCAAGAAGATATTTTAGTTGGTTTTGCGATCGCAAATCGTAACTCCAAAGATATAGAATCACTAATCGGGTTTTTTGTCAATACCCTGGTGCTACGTACTGATTTTACTGGCAATCCCACTTTTAAAGAATTGTTGAGACGTGTACGTGAGACAACTTTAGAAGCATACAGCCACCAGGATATACCTTTTGATTTGTTAGTTGAAGAATTGCAGCCACAGCGAAATTTAAGCCATGCGCCTCTGTTTCAAGTAATGTTTGTTCTTCAAAATACCCCGATGTCTGCGTTAGAACTATCGGGTTTAACTTTGAATTTCCTAGAGAATCACGCAAACACGGCAATGTTTGATTTAACGCTTGATATGAAGGAGACGGAAGAGGGATTAGTTGGAGCTTTAGAATATAATACTGATTTATTTAATGACAGCACAATTACTCGGATGGTGGGGCATTTACAGACCTTGCTCACAAGTATTGTTGCTAATTCAGAGCTACGGGTTTCAGAATTATCGCTCCTAACAGAACCTGAAAAACATCAATTATTGCTGGAATGGAATAATACAGAGGTTGCATATCCTCAACAGCAATGTCTTCATGAGTTATTTGAACTGCAAGTAGAACAAACACCCGATGCAGTAGCAGTGGTATTTGAAGATGAACAGTTAACTTACCACGAACTCAACACCAAAGCTAACCAATTGGCCCATTACTTGCAAAAGTTAGGAGTAAAGCCAGAGGTATTGGTGGGGATTTGTGTAGAACGTTCCCTATCTACAATTATTGGAATATTAGCCATCCTCAAAGCGGGTGGTGCTTATGTACCACTTGACCCAGCGTATCCACCAGAACGTTTAGCTTTCATATTGCAGGATGCTCAGGTTTCAGTATTACTAACACAGCAGCATTTCATAGAGAATTTGCCACAATATCAAACTAATGTTGTTTGTTTAGATACTGACTGGGAAAGGATTACTCAGCAAAGCCCGCAAAATCCAATCAGTGGATGTACAAATGATAACTTGGCTTATATCATTTATACATCCGGCTCAACGGGTCAACCCAAAGGCGTGTTAGTCAATCACAGCAATGTAGTTCGTCTGTTTGCAGCAACGGAAGACTGGTATAAATTTAATCAAGATGATGTTTGGACACTGTTCCATTCCATAGCCTTTGATTTTTCCGTTTGGGAACTCTGGGGGGCGCTGCTGTATGGCGGCAAAATAGTTGTAGTACCTTACTGGCTAAGTCGTTCGCCGGAAGACTTTTACAAATTGTTGTTAAAGCAGCAAGTGACGGTACTTAACCAAACGCCTTCCGCTTTTTCTCAACTCATACAGGTAGATGAATCTTTGGGAACTGCCGAAGGGCTAAATCTGCGATTGGTAATCTTTGGTGGAGAAGCGTTGCAACTGGAAAGCTTAAGACCTTGGTTTGAGCGTCACGGCGATGGCATTCCCCAGTTAGTCAATATGTACGGCATTACAGAAACAACCGTCCATGTTACATATCGTCCACTGACAAAGGCAGACTTAGAACTAGGATTAGGCAGCATTATTGGCCGTCCAATTCCCGATTTGCAAGTTTATTTATTAGATGAATATCGCCAACTAGTACCCATTGGAGTCAAGGGTGAGATGTACATTGGCGGTGCTGGTGTGACACGGGGTTATTTAAATCGACCAGAATTGACAACTGAAAGATTTATTTCCCATCCTTTGAGCAGTAAACCAAACGCCCGCCTTTATAAATCCGGTGACTTGGCGCGTTATCTCCCCAATGGAGACATTGAGTACCTGGGACGGATTGACGATCAGGTGAAAATTCGCGGCTTCCGCATTGAATTAGGAGAAATTGAAGCACTTATTAGTCAACACCCAGCAGTACGCGAAACTGTAATTGTGCTGGCCGAATCTCAACGAATAATTGCTTATGTAGTCCCACAAACCGGGCAAACACTTGAAATTCCTGAATTGCGAAGCTTTCTAGAGTCAAAGCTACCAAGCTACATGATGCCAGCAGCTTTTGTAGTGCTAGAGACATTTCCACTTACACCTAATGGGAAAGTCGATCGCAAAGCTTTACCCGAACCTGATACAGTACGTCCAGAATTGGAGGCGGCTTATCAACCACCCCAAACTGAGGTAGAAAAAACTATTGCTGAAATTTGGCAAAAAGTACTTCAACTTGAAGATGTCGGCATTCATGATAACTTTTTTGAACTTGGTGGTCATTCATTACTTTTAGTTCAAGTTCATAATCAGTTACGGGAAATATTTCAAAGAGATTTATCTGTACTCGACCTATTTAGATATCCTACTATCAACTCTTTAGCAAATTATTTAAATCAAGTTAAACAACAACCATCTACTTCTGTGGCAGATATTGTCATTGAAAAAATTACAGATGGAAAAGCTCAACAAAGAAAGCGTTTACAAAAACTTAAATCTATAGGAAATATTATTTAAAATTATGGATTCTAACACTCTCACTGGTTCAGAAATAGCAATTATCGGCTTATCGGGGCGCTTTCCAGGAGCGAAAGATATTGATGAATTCTGGGATAATCTTCAAAATGGCGTAGAATCAATTTCTTTTTTTACTGATGAAGAATTATTGTCAGCAGGGATAAGTTCATCTATATTAAATGACCCTAAATATGTCAAAGCACAAGCTGTATTAGAAGATGCAGAATTATTTGATGCAGAATTTTTTGGCTACAATCCCAGAGAAGCAGAAATAACAGATCCGCAACACCGAATTTTCTTAGAGTGTGCTTGGTCAGCCCTAGAAAATGCGGGATATGATTCCCAAAATTATCAAGGTGCAATTGGGGTTTATGCTGGCTCTGCTTTGAACACTTATTTACTTAATATTTATCTAAATCCAAATATCATTAACTCTATCGATCCTCAGCAACTAATTCTGGCAGGTAATAAAGATTTTTTAACTACTCGCGTTTCTTACAAACTCAACTTAGAAGGGCCAAGTTATGCAGTGCAAACTGCTTGCTCAACTTCATTGGTTGCTGTTCACTTAGCTTGTCAAAGCTTGCTCAATGGCGAATGTGATATCGCTTTAGCTGGTGGAGTTGCTATCAGCGCTACAAGAAAAGAAGGGTACGCATACACAGAAGGGGGAATATTATCCCCTGATGGACATTGCCGGGCTTTTGATGCTGATGCACAGGGTTCTGTGGGCGGTGAGGGTGTGGGCATTGTCGTGTTGAAACGATTGGAAGATGCTTTGAGCGATCGCGACACTATTCATGCTGTAATCAAAGGATCGGCGATCAATAATGATGGTTCATTCAAAGTCAGCTACACAGCGCCCCGCATCGATACCCAAGCAAAGGTAATTAGAACAGCCCAAATAGTCGCTGAAGTAGAAGCGGAAACTATCACTTATGTGGAAACTCACGGTACTGCAACAGCTTTAGGAGATCCCATTGAAATCGCTGCTTTGACGCAAGCTTTTCGCTCTAGTACCGAAAATATTGGATTCTGCGCCATTGGTTCCGTCAAAACTAATATTGGGCATTTGGATACTGCGGCTGGTGTGACGGGATTAATCAAAACCGTTCTCGCACTCAAGCACAAACAAATACCTCCCAGCTTACATTTCACTTCCCCTAATCCCGAAATTGACTTTGCCAATAGTCCTTTCTACGTCAATACCAAACTTGCAGAATGGGAAACAAATGGCAGCCCCCGACGTGCGGGAGTCAGTTCCTTTGGGTTAGGGGGAACCAATGTGCATCTGATTGTTGAAGAAGCCCCAATTGTAGGGGAGCAGGGGAGCAGGGGAGCAGGGGAGCAGGGGAGAAAATATCATCTATTAGTTCTTTCTACTAAAACGGAATCGGCACTAGAAATTGCTACAAAAAATCTTGCTAATTATCTGCAAAAGTATCCTGATTTAAACCTTGCTGATGTCGCTTATACATTGCAGGTTGGGCGGAGAAATTTCGATTATCGGCGTGCAGTTGTCTGCCGAGATATGCAAGATGCACTCAACGCACTTCAAGAACCAAAGCGAGTTTTAACCAGTACTCAGAAAACTCAGGAACGTCCTGTTGCCTTTATGTTTTCTGGGTTAGGAACTCATTATGTTGATATGGCTCTGGAACTTTACCAAACTGAGCCAACATTTCGCGTCTCGGTTGACCAATGCTGCGAACTCCTCAAACCTCAGCTTGGTCTTGATTTGCGCGATGTTTTGTATCCTCAAAATGGAAAGAAATCAAGTACTCTTTCTGCTGGGCTAGATTTGCGAAAAATGTTAGGACGAGGAACCGAACAAACTGATGTCAGCAGTCAAAAGCTGAATCAAACTTTTCTCACCCAACCAGCTATTTTTGTCATTGAATACGCTTTAGCTCAGTTGTGGATGTCATGGGGAATTCGTCCTTCGGCAATGATTGGCTACAGCATCGGGGAATATGTAGCGGCGACTTTAGCCGAGGTTTTATCTCTGGAAGACGCTTTAACTTTGGTAGCGAAAAGAGCGCAAATGATTCAAGAGTTACCAAGTGGGGCAATGCTAGCGATCGCTCTTTCAGAAGAAGAAATAAAGCCTCTGTTAAATGATAAAATCTCTATGTCTGCAATTAACGGCTCATCACTGTGTGTAATTGCAGGTTTTACCGATGCGATTGAAGAATTAGAACGACAATTGAGCGAACGGGGTTTAGTTGGTAAACGGTTACAGACCTCTCATGCTTTCCATTCTGTGATGATGGAAGCGATCGCACCAACTTTTCACGATTTAGTTAACACATTCAGCCTCAAATCCCCAAAAATTCCCTATTTATCCAACGTTACAGGAACTTGGATTACCGCAGACCAAGCAACAGATCCTAGTTATTGGGTAAAACACCTCTGTCAAGCAGTCCGCTTTGCTGATGGGGTAAAACAGTTATGGCAAAAAGATAATCCGATTTTACTGGAAGTTGGCCCCGGTCAGGCATTGAGCAGTTTTGCATCACAATGTCTAGATGACGATAGAGCTAAATCTGTGATGCTCCCTTCCCTGCGCCATTCCTACGAGCAGCAGTCAGATGTCGCCTTTTTGATGAACACATTAGGCCGCCTTTGGCTGGCGGGGGTAAAAGTAGATTGGTCTGGTTTTTATGTTCGTGAAAAACGCGATCGCATCCCTTTACCGACCTATCCTTTTGAACGTCAGCGTTACTGGATTGATGCTAATCCTGAAGCTCAGTTAGCTACGCGATCGCCACAAGCATTATACAAAAAACCAAATATTACCGACTGGTTTTATATCCCTTCTTGGAAACGCTCACCACATTTAGGAGGAAAATCAACACAAAAATTATGTTATGTAGTCTTTATTAATACTGCTGAATTTGGTTCGGGAGTTGCCAAACAGTTGGAATTACAAGGGCATGATGTAATTACGGTAACTGTGGGAGAGCAATTTAGACAACTCAGTGAGAAGTCTTACGCAATTAATCCCCAATCGAGCCGTGACTATGATGCTTTGGTGAAGGAACTATGGAATTTTAAATCAAATGCGATCGCAGGATGGCATTTCGTCCATTTTTGGAGTCTCATCCCCAACGCGCAATCATCCCATCAGTTCTTTGAAGAATGTCAAAATTTAGGTTTTTATAGTTTACTTTTCTTGGCGCAAGCATTGGGCAAAGAAGAAGTTACCGATGTCCAATTTTTGGTAGCAACCAACAATGTGCAAGAGGTGAACGGTGATGAACAATTGTGTCCAGAAAAGGCGACTATCTTGGGAATTTGTAAAGTGATTCCTCAAGAGTATCCGAATATCACCTGTCGTCAAATTGATGTAGTCATTCCTGAATCAGGGACACGTCAAGAAAATCAACTTATCGACCAACTTGTAACAGAACTCACTCAAACCGCATCTGAAAATATAATTGCCTACCGTGGCAAACATCGCTGGGTACAAACTTTTGAACCGATACAACTCGAAGAACCAAATCAAGAAACAATTCCCATCAGAGAAGGGGGAGTATATTTAATAGTCGGTGGTTTAGGGGATGTTGGCTTGGTGTTGGCAGAATATCTTGCCCAAACAGCGCATACTAAACTAATTCTCACAGGGCGTTCAGGTTTACCTGCAAAAACAGAGTGGTTGCAATGGCTAGCAACTCATGATGATAACGATGATATCAGCCGCAAAATCCAGAAAATTCAAGCATTAGAAGCTTTGGGTGCAGAAGTTTTGATTTGTCGCGCCGATGTTGCTAATCTCGAACAAATGCAAGCGGTAATGACTCAAGCATCAAAGCGCTTTGGTGAGATTCATGGTGTCATCCATACCGCAACCGTGAGAGTCTACAACACTGTCCAACAGATAAGTAAAACTGAGTGTGAAACTCAATTCCGCTCCACAGGCTACGGGTTATTTGTATTAGAAAAAATACTACAAGAAAGACAACTCGATTTCTGCGTAATCATATCGTCATTAGCATCAGTTCTGGGCGTAATGGGCATGGCTGCCTATCCAGCAGCACACATATTCACGGATGCTTTTGTACACAAACACAATCAAACAAGTCTTATTCCTTGGTTGAGTATCAATTATGGCGACTGGATAACTCAAGAATTCTCGGAATCGATGGCTAAAGGTGCAGACTCAATGATGACGCGGGCAGAAGGTCTGGAGGTTTTTAAACGTGCTTTATCTAGAAGTAAATTTACGCAGATAGTCACATCAACGGTAGACTTGCAAGCTAGCATCAAGAGATGGATTCAACTAGAATTTAATCAAAATTCTCAACTTGCATCAAAAACCAATTCCGGTTCATCTTATTTAAGACCTAATTTAGATAATGCTTATGTTGCTCCCAGAAGTGAGGTAGAGGAAACTATTGCTCATATCTGGCAAGAACTTCTTGGCATTGGGCAAGTAGGCATCGACGATAGCTTTTTCGAGTTGGGTGGGGATTCGGTACTTGGTATTCAAGTCAGCGCTAGAGCCGCTAAAGCAGGTTTTCGCCTAACTCCTCAGCAATTATTCGAGCATCAGACGATCGCTAAACTAGCAGGGGTAATCAGTACCAGTCAAGTTGTCCAGGCTGAACAAGGCTTAGTAACTGGTTCACTACCCCTTACACCAATTCACCATCGATTCTTTGAACGGAATATATCAGAACCGCACCACTGGAACCAGTCAATTTTTTTAGAAGCCGCAGAAGTTATCGATCCGGCAGTGTTAGAGCAAGCATGGCAGCAATTACTATTACACCACGATGCATTGCGCTTGCGGTTCAAGTTTACCGAATCTGGCTGGCAGGCAATGAATTCTGGCTATGAAGAGATCCCATTTACACACATAGATTTATCGGCATTATCAGAAGATGCTCAAGAACTGGAAATAAAAACAATTACTGTTCAACTACAAACTAGTCTCAACCTGTCAGCAGGGCCGATTGTGCGAGTAGCGCTTTTTGACTTGGGTGCAAATAAATCCAGCCGCTTGCTCATCGTCGCCCATCACTTGGGAGTAGATCCCGGTTCTTGGCGAGTCTTACTAGAGGATTTGCAAACGGCTTATCAGCAAATCCGCCAGGGTAAGGCGATTGAACTGCCACCAAAGACAACTTCTTACAAACAATGGGCTTTGCGGCTAGAAGAATACGCTAACTCGGCAAATTTACAGAAAGCCAAAAATTATTGGTTGAGCGATCGCCACAAGCAATCTCCTCTGCCAATAGATTATTCTGATAGCATCAACAATATGGCATCAGAGCAAATTGTATCAGTAACACTAGGTAACAAAGATACTCAAGCCCTGCTTCAAGAAGTTCCAGGAGTTTATCGAACTAATACCCAAGAAGTTTTGCTCACTGCTTTTGTTCAGGCTTTTGCCCAATGGACGGGTAAAAATTCACTCCTAATTGACTTAGAAGAAAATGGGCGGGAAGTCAGTACTAGTGGTATAGATAATGTTGATATTTCAAGGACTGTAGGATGGATTACTACTACCTATCCTGTACTTTTGGACTTAGAAAAAGCTGATAATCCAGGCGATGCATTGAAAGTAGTGAAGGAGCAATTGCGTAGCATTTCTGGTGAGGGTCTTGATTATGGAGTGCTACGTTATCTCAGTCAGGATACGGTAGTTCAAGAGAAAATCCGGTCAATTCCTCAAGCAGAAGTAGCGTTCCTTTATATCGGTCAGCTTGCTAAAAGTTTACCTCAAGATTCTTTGTTCCAATTGAGTGAAGAAATCCCAGAAGGAATGATTAGTTTGCAAGCAACTCGTCAACATAAATTACATCTGATTGCATCAGTTGTGGAAGGTCAGTTGCAACTAGATTGGTACTATAGCAAGAATGTTCATGAACGTCAGACAGTAGAGAAATTAGCTAATAATTTTGTCCAAGCGCTTTTATCTTTAATTACTCACTGCCAGTCTTTAGAAGCAGGAGAGTACACACCTTCAGATTTTTCGGCAGCAAATATTAATCAAGATAATTTAAGCAAATTGCTAGCTCAGGTTGGTCAATCAAGCAGGAGGAATTCTTAATGAAACAAAATAATATTGAAGATATATATGAACTTTCGTCCATGCAGCAGGGTATGCTTTTTCACAAAATTGCTGCCCCCGACTCAGTAGTATATTTCGAGCAAAATTGCTTGACTTTGCAAACTCAGCTTAATATTTCAGCCTTTCAAAAAGCTTGGCAGAGAGTTGTAGATCGCCATCCAATTCTACGTACTTCTTTTTACTGGGATAATCTTGATAAACCATATCAGGTTGTTCATCAAAAAGTGGAGTTGCCTTGGGAATTCCAAGATTGGCGAGAATTATCTTTTCCAGAACAACAAAAGCAACTAAAAGAGTTCTTAAAAAAAGATGGCGATCGCGGTTTTGAACTTTCCGAAGCTCCTTTAATTCGGATCACATTAATTCAAGTGGCTGATGACACTTATGAATTTATTTTCAGCTTTCACCACATATTAATGGAAGGCTGGTCTATAAATTGGTTGTGGAAGGAATTCTATGAGTTTTATAATGCTTTTTGTCAAGGTAAAGATTTATATTTAGAACCCCCACGTCCCTACAAAGAATATATTGCTTGGTTACACCAACAAGACCTAGACAAAGCAGAGGATTTTTGGCGGCAAAAGCTCAAAGGATTTACACTACCAACGCCAATTCTTACAACAAAAAATTCTACTAGTGACCAAAAAGAAGATTATCAAAGACAAGAAGTTTTGATATCGGCAGAGATGACAACTGCCTTAAAATCCTTAGCGCGAAAACATCAGCTTACCTTAAATATCCTAATTAAAGGAGCTTGGGCTTTGCTGTTGAGCCGTTATAGCCAAGATTCAGATATAGTTTTTGGTTCTACATCTTCGGGGCGACCAACTGCGTTAGCAGATGCTGAGTCTATGGTGGGACTCTTTATCAACACACTACCACTCAGAGTTGAAGTTGATAGTAATACTTTGCTCACATTTTGGTTGAAAAAACTGCAAGCTGAAGAAGTTCAGATGCGCGAATATGAATACAGCCCATTAATCAAAATTCAACAATGGAGTGAAATTCCCCGTGGGTTACGACTATTTGATAGTATTTTAGTTTTTGATAATGAGTTAGTAGATTACAATCAAGGAGAGCTTGCTGAAAGCATAGGGATTGTTGAATCTCAGTTATTAGGCGATCGCTCATTATTTGACTGGACAAACTATCCTCTTACCTTGGGAGTCGTACCTAATTCAGGTTTATTAAATCTCTCCATTTCTTATGATATCCGTCACTTTGATAGTGATACTATTAGCCGGATGCTGGGGCATTTAAAAACCTTGCTAGAAGAGTTTATCGCTAACCCTGAAAGAAAACTTCGGGAATTGCCGATGTTGACGGCAAAAGAAAGCGAGCAAATTCTTAAGGAATGGAATAATACAAAAACTGAGTATTCTCAGGATAAATGTATCCATGAATTGTTTGAAGCGCAAGTAGAAAAAACACCAGATGCGATCGCAGTTGTTTTTGAAGATCGACAACTGACCTATCAGGAACTTAACACAAAAGCTAATCAATTGGCACATCAGTTGCGATCGCTCGGAGTCAAACCAGAAGTCTTGGTAGGGCTTTGTATGCAGCGCTCAATGGAGATGATAATTGGGTTATTGGCCATCCTGAAAGCTGGGGGAGCTTACGTACCAATTGACCCAACTTATCCGCAGCAACGATTGGAAATGTTGCTAAATGATGCTCAAGTGTCAGTATTATTTACTCAAAATTACCTCCAGGGCAAGTTACCAGCACATACAGCAAAAGTCATCTGTTTAGACGATATTGATTGGCAATCAGGAATCACAGAAAATCCTGTCAATCAAACCACCCCTGCAAATTTAGCTTATGTAATTTATACATCAGGCTCTACTGGAATACCCAAAGGTGTCGCCATCCAACATCAGTCTTTGGTCAACTTTGTGCAAGCTGCGATCGCACAGTACCAAATACAACCACAAGACCGCATTTTGCAATTTGCCTCTATTAGCTTTGATGCCGCTTGTGAAGAAATTTTTCCTTGTTTGGTAAACGGTGCAACTTTGGTATTGCGAACTGATGAAATGTTGGTTTCAATCAAAACTTTTAATGAAAAATGTCAACAGTATGGTATATCAGTTTTAGATTTACCTACTGCTTTTTGGCATCAACTAACATCTGAACTGGCAACATCGGCGTTAAAGTTACCAGAATCACTGCGCCTAGTTATCATTGGTGGCGAAAAAGCTTTACCAGATACAGTTAACACGTGGCGAAAGCAAGTAGATTCACGTATCCGTTTAATTAATAGCTATGGGCCAACAGAAACTACAGTAGTGGCTACAATTTGCGATGTGGCAACTGTAGAGGGGGAAGTACCAATTGGCCGAGCGATCGCTAACATGCAAACCTATGTGTTAGATGCGGATTTACAACCAGTTCCCATCGGCGTTTGGGGCGAATTGCATATTGGCGGAGTTGGTGTAGCCAGAGGCTATCTGAATCAACCAGAACTAACAGATCAGAAATTTATACCAAATCCATTTGATGAGTCAGGAGGCAGGGATCAAGGGAGAAGATCCTCCCCTCTGCTCCCTGCTCCCTGCTCCCCTGCTTCTTCAGAGCGTCTTTACAAAACAGGCGATCGCGTCCGCTACCGCAACGATGGTCAAATTGAATTTAGCGATCGCATTGATAACCAAGTCAAAATTCGCGGCTTCCGTATTGAATTGGGGGAAATCGAAGCACTCATCAACGAACATCCATCTGTTCGGGAAGCTACAGTAATTGCTAGGAAAGATGTGTCATCTAAGCAGTTAGTCGCCTACGTAGTTGGCAATACATCTGATGTTGTCAAAGCACAGACAGCAGGCGTTGATTTGAACACTCAACAAGCCTCCCATTGGCAGGCAGTTTTTGATAGCCTTTACAACGAATTAGACTCAGAACAACAGTCAGGTTTTTATATCAAAGGTTGGGAAAGTAGTTATACAGGCTTGCATATCCCTGATGAAGAAGTCCGCGAGTGGACAAAGCAAACAGTTGAGCGGATTTCAGCTTTACAACCAACCCATGTACTAGAAATCGGCTGTGGTGGTAGCGGTCTTATGCTCTTACGCTTTGCTCCCCATTGCAGACAATACTGTGCAACTGACATTTCCCAAAATGCTCTCAATATTCTTCAGCAACAATTGAGCAACTTAGGGCAAGATTTATCGAGAGTCAGTTTTCTCAACAGAGGAGCAGATGACTTTACTGGGATGAGTCCAGATACTTTTGATTCTGTATTCATAGTCTCAGTAGCTCAGTATTTTCCAAGTATTGATTACTTATTAAAAGTTTTGGAAGGTGCTGTAAATGTAGTAGAACCTGGAGGTTTTATATTTTTAGGAGATGTTCGTAATTTCAGCTTACTAGAAGCTTTTCACACCTCTGTTCAACTACATAAAGCACCAGATTCTCTCTCTGTGGCAAATTTACAGCAAAATGTAAAAAAGCAAATATTTGCAGAGAAACAATTAGTTATTGATCCAGGCTTCTTCATCGCCTTAAAACAGTATCTACCCAAAATTAGCCATGTAGAAATTCATCTAGAACGTGGGCACTTTCATAATGAATTGACTAAATTCCGCTACGATGTGGTTATCCATGTCGGACATGAAATTTATCCCACACTAGATATTTCATGGTTAGATTGGCAGCAAGAAAAGTTTACCCTTGCATCTGTCCGTCAATTACTTATAGAGACTGAGCCAGATATTTTAGGAATTGCTAATGTGCCTAATGCTCGTGTCTTCGCAGATGTAAAAGCTGTGGAATTCCTCAAAAACTCCAAAGGTGTGACAACTGTTGATGAGTTACGCCAAGCTCTCCAAGCGATCGCAACAACAGGTGTAGACCCCGAAGAACTATGGACTTTGAGCGAAGAATTACCTTATATCGTCGATATTAGCTGGTCAGAGAATAGTGTTGATGGCCAATACCAAGTAGTATTCAAGAAGCGCACCTTAGCATCACAAATCCAGCATATAGCGATCGCTCCTCCAGGAAAAACAATTAGCTCTCAGACTTGGACTGATTTTGCTAACACTCCACTACAACAGATGTCTAATACTCAGGTTGTGTCTTTGTTACGGCAGCATTTAGAAGCAACGCTGCCGAACTACATGATGCCATCAGCCTTTGTAATGCTAGATAAGCTGCCACTGACACCTAACGGTAAAGTCGATCGCCATGCACTACCCGCACCGGATACCACAAGACCTGAATTAGAAGCAGCTTATCAGCCACCCCAAACCGAGGTAGAAAAAACTATTGCTAGCATCTGGCAAGAAATACTAAATATTGGCGACGTAGGAATTCATGACAACTTCTTTGAACTTGGTGGTCATTCATTGCTTTTAATTCAAGTTCATAGCAAGTTACAAAAAATATTCCAGCGAGATTTTACCTTGGTTGATATGTTTGAATATCCCACTATCAGCCACTTGGCTAAATATTTTAGTCAGGAATCTAGCGAAGAAATATCTGTTTCACGCCATCCTCAGAACTTAGAGAATAGAACAGCCTCGGTACAGCGACGAAAACAGGCGAGGAAAGAGCATCGAGCAGCAACAAAGCAAAAAGATGCTTAGTTTTAACCAAGCGATCGCTAATCCCAACAATCAAGTCAAAAATATTGCGGCAAACACAATATGACATTAAGCAAACAAGAAATGCTAAATAAAAATTACTTTTTTGAATCTGAACAGACATTAGATGATGGCATAGAAGAGAAAGTAATGCAAATGTTTGCTTCATGCAATCAGGTAAGCTCTCTTGAAAAACAAATAGATGAAATCACCGATCAAATTTCTCAAGATTTTTTAAGCAATATTGATTCTAATAGCAACATTGATTTAGACTCATTACTAGAGAAATTCTCAGATAGTAAAATTCCTGTTCAACCGACTAATTTTGAAACCTATCTCAAGTACATAGGTAACAATGTTGTTGCTCATTCAATACATACATCTTCGCCACGATTTATTGGTCACATGACCTCGGCGCTTCCTAGTTTTGTACGCCCTTTGGCTAAACTGATGACGGCCATGAATCAAAACGCCGTCAAAATAGAAACAGCTAAATCCCTCAGCTTCTTTGAACGTGAAGCTTTAGCGATGTTGCATCGACAGATTTATAATCTTTCTGAAGGTTTCTACACTCAACATATTCAAAACAATTTAAGTACACTAGGAATTTTGGTTTCTGGTGGAACAGTGGCAAACATCACAGCACTTTGGTGTGCGCGAAATGCTGCATTAGGGCCAAAAGATGGATTTCTTGGTGTAGAAAAAGAAGGTTTAGCAGCTGCTTTAGATTTCTATGGCTACAAAGGAGCAGTGATTATTGGCTCTGATTTAATGCACTATTCTTTTGATAAAGCTGCGGATTTAATGAGTATTGGAACACAGGGTTTGCTTAGAGTTCTTGCTGATTGTAATAACCGAATTAACTTATCAGCGCTGCGCCAAACTGTTGCAGAATGCCGTCAGCAAAACCTACTAATTATCGCAATTGTCGGAGTTGCTGGTACAACAGATTCAGGTGGAGTTGATTCTTTAAAAGATATTGCGGAGATTGCACAAGAAGCCAATGTTCACTTTCATGTAGATGCTGCTTGGGGAGGGCCGCTAATTTTTTCTGAACAATATCGGCATAAGCTTGCTGGTATAGAAAAGGCGGATTCAGTAACTATTGATGGACATAAACAACTGTATCTACCAATGGGGATTGGAATGATATTTTTCCGCGATCCCTATCTAGCTTCTTCAATCGAAAAGCAGGCTAGTTATACCATGCGTAAGGGATCATTTGATTTAGGTAAGCGTGCTTTAGAAGGTTCTCGTCCAGGCATGGCTTTATTGTTACATGCTGGTTTAAAGCTGATTGGACTTAAGGGATATGAGTTTTTAATTGATGAAGGAATCCGAAAAACTCAATACATGGCTGCTTGTATTTCGGCTATGCCTGAATTTGAATTGCTGGCAGAACCTGATACAAATTTACTAATTTATCGTTATATTCCAGAGCAATGGCGAGGGCTGGCGGCTAAAAAAGCATTGACAGATATAGATAATGAAATAATCAATAATGTCAATGAAGCTTTGCAAAAAAATCAGCGTCAAATTGGTCATACTTTCATCTCTAGAACTATCAAAAAAAATATCAATTTTGGTAATGACAATCCTGTAGTTGCAATGCGGGCAGTGATTGCCAATCCTTTGACTACCGAAGAAGACATTCAAGCAGTTTTAAACGATCAAATCCAAATTGCTGCCAAAATATCAATTTAAAATTTTATAAAAACGATGGATAACTTAAATACTTCGCAAAGTTTCAATGACCAAGATGAAATAGCGATTATCGGTATGTCTGGGCGTTTTCCTGGATCAAAAAACGTTGATATTTTCTGGGAAAACCTGCGAGATGGTGTAGAATCGATTGCTTGTTTTACGGATGAAGAACTAGTATCTGCTGGCGTAAATCCAACATTGTTGAATGATCCTAGTTATGTGAAATCAGGCGGTGTATTAGAAGATATAGAGTTATTTGACGCTTCATTTTTTGGCTTTTCTCCCAGAGAAGCCGAAATTACAGATCCCCAACACCGCCTTTTTATGGAGTGTGTTTGGCAAGCCTTAGAAAATGCTGGTTATAACTCAGAAATTTATAGTGGTTCAATTGGTCTATTTACAGGTGTTGCTATAAGTACATACTTACTTTCAAATTTATATCCTAACCGGGATTTAATGGAATCAGAAGATAGTATTATTATTGGCAATGAGAAAGATTTTTTACCAACACAAATCTCTTATAAATTAAATTTAAAAGGGCCAAGTATTAATATTCAAACTGCCTGTTCTACATCCTTGGTTGCTGTCCATTTAGCTTGTCAAAGTTTAATGAATGGTGAAAGTGATATTGTTTTAGCGGGCGGTGTTTCTGTTGGAGTGCCCCAAAAACTTGGTTATCGTTATCAACCAGGAGGAATTCATTCTCCTGATGGACATTGCCGAGCTTTTGACGCTCAAGCACAAGGAACTAATGGTGGCAATGGTTTAGGTGTAGTAGTTTTGAAAAGATTAGAGGATGCCATTGCTGATGGTGATTTTATTCATGCAGTAATTAAAAGTTCAGCAGTTAATAATGATGGTTTTTTAAAGGTTGGATATACAGCCCCTAGTGTTGAGGGTCAAAGACAGGTAATTTTAGAAGCTTTAGCTTTAGCTGGAGTTGAACCTGAAACTGTTAGTTATATAGAAGCTCATGGTACAGGAACTATCTTAGGAGATCCGATTGAAATTAAGGCACTCACACAAGCTTTTGCTGCTAGCACAAATAAGAAAGGCTTTTGCGCTATCGGTTCAGTAAAAACTAATATTGGGCATTTGAATACAGCAGCAGGTGTGACAGGCTTAATTAAAACAGTCCTGGCATTAAAACATCAACAAATACCTCCTAGTTTGCATTTTCAGCAGCCCAATCCTCAGATAGACTTTGCTAATAGTCCGTTTTATGTCAACACTAAATTATCGGAGTGGAAAACTAACGGTACGCCACGCCGAGCGGGTGTGAGTTCTTTTGGAATTGGCGGAACTAATGCTCATGCAATCTTAGAAGAAGCGCCAGTGATTGCAGCTTCGAGTCCCTCACGTCCTTGGCAATTGTTATTACTATCAGCCAAAACTAGCACAGCCTTAGAAACTGCAACAGCAAATTTAGCTGATCATTTTGAACAAAATCCAGATATTAACCTAGCGGATGTTGCTCATACTTTACAAGTAGGCCGTTGGGCTTTTGAACATCGTCGCATAGTAGTTTGCCATGACTCAGAAGATGCAGTAAAAATACTGACTTTCCTCGATTCACAACGTATTTTTACTTACCATCGCAAGCCAAGTCACTGTCCAGTCATCTTCATGTTTTCAGGACAAGGGGCGCAATATGCAAACATGGCACGAGAACTATACGAAGTAGAACCAACGTTTAAAAAACACGTAGATACTTGCGCCAAGATTTTGGAAGCATACCTTAATCTTGATATCCGCTCCCTACTTTATCCTAGAGAAGAAGATACCGAAACCGCTTCAAAGCAACTACAGCAAACAGCCCTGACTCAACCAGCATTATTTGTGATTGAGTACGCTCTAGCTCAGTTATTTATCGAATGGGGAATACATCCACAAGCCATGATTGGGCATAGTATCGGGGAATATGTCGCAGCTGCGATCGCAGGCGTATTTTCCTTAGAGGATGCTTTACTAATTGTCGCAAAAAGGGGACAACTAATGCAACAGTTGCCTCAAGGAAGTATGCTGGCAGTGAAATTACCAGCAAATAATGTCCAGTTGCTATTAGAAGAAAACTTAGAAATCGCAGTTATTAATAGTCAATCATCATGTGTTGTTTCTGGCACGAATAAAGCAATTCTACAACTGCAAAAGCAATTAATTTCTCAAGGGATTGAATGTCGGCTGTTGCATACATCTCATGCTTTCCATTCGGCGATGATGGAGCCAATTAGAGAAGAGTTTGTGCAGTTGGTGAAAACATGCAAACTCCATTCCCCAAAAATTAATTTTATTTCTAACGTTACGGGGAATTGGATTACTGATGCCGAAGCAACAAATCCCAACTATTGGGGTCAACATTTACGCCAAACGGTGAGATTTTCTGATGGCATATCTCTATTACTCAAGCAGTTTGAAGGTGTTTTTCTCGAAGTGGGGCCAGGACGAACTTTAAGCAACTTGACGACACAACATTTAGATAAAAATGCTAAACAACAAGTATTGAATTCATTGCGTCATGTTAAAGAGCAACAATCTGATAGTGGCTTTTTATTGCAAACATTAGGTCGCTTATGGCTTTTTGGTGTCGATATAGACTGGTCAGGATTTTATGCTCACGAGCAACGCCATCGTTTACCTTTACCTACCTATCCTTTTGAGCGACAAAGATATTGGATTGAGCCTCAAAAGCAACAAGATAGCAACGGGCTACATTTACCCACTCCCGCCTCACCGAGCAAAAAACCTGATATAGCCAACTGGTTTTATATTCCTTTTTGGAAACCTTCTTTACACCCTGTACAACTCGAATATCAAGAATTAGCGTCTCCAAAATCTTGCACTTTAGTGTTTCTTGATGAGTGTGGCTTGGGTATCAACTTAGTCAAACAATTAGAAGGAAGAAGCCATGTAATTACGGTAAAAAAAGGTGATAAATTTACCGTGGTAAATGAGTCTCAATATACTATTAATCCTGAAAACAATCGGGACTATGATGTATTAATTCAGGAGCTTACTAGAGTCAATAAGTTACCAAAAAAAATTGCTCACTTATGGAGTGTTACATTAACTATTGACCAAAAATTAGAAATTGGAAAAATAGATCAAGCTCAGACAACAGGATTTTACAGCCTCCTATATCTTGCACAAGCTTTAGGAAAACAAGAAACTACTAATAATTTTGAAATCACAGTTATTTCTAACAACTTACAGCCAGTAACAGGAAGTGAAGTTATTTGTCCAGAAAAAGCTACTTTGCTGGGAACGATTAAAGTTATACCTCAAGAATATTTAAATATAAACTGTCAGAGTATTGATGTTATTCTTCCTATAAGTGGAAGCTGGCAAGAACAAAAACTTATAGAAAACTTACTGGCAGAATTAACAGCTGCTGATTCTGAAAAACTCATTGCTTATCGAGGCTTAAATCGTTGGGTGCAAAGTTTTGAGCCAGTGCGATTTGATAAAACTAAGCTAGAAAAACCTCGACTTAGAGAAAAGGGAGTCTACTTAATTACAGGTGGACTCGGAGGGATTGGATTTGTTTTAGCAGAATATTTGGCTAGGAATGTACAAGCAAAACTACTGCTGGTAGGTCGTTCTGCTTTTCCTCAACGAGATGAGTGGGAACAATGGCTAGCTACTCATGATGAGATTGACAATATTAGCCGCAAAATTCGCAAAGTTCAAGAACTCGAAAATTTAGGTGCAGAAGTTTTAGTGGCGATCGCTGATGTTAGCAACACAGAACAAATGCAAAGTGCGATCGCTCAAGCTGAACAACAATTTGGTTCACTCAATGGTGTCATCCATGCTGCTGGAGTTGCTGGAGGCGGTGTAATTCAGCGAAAAACTCAAGAAGAAGCAGAAACTATCTTGGCTCCGAAAGTAAAAGGAACATTAGTTATTAATGCAATTCTCAAAGATATTCAACTAGATTTCTTTGTTTTGGTATCATCAATGAATTCAATTTTAGGAGGATTTGGACAAGTAGACTATTGTGGAGCTAATGCTTTTCTAGATGCTTTTGCACACTGTAATGCCTCAAAATCAGGCACATTGACTACAAGTATTAACTGGGATGTTTGGCAAGAAGTTGGAATGGCAGTAAATACAGGAGTGCCCAAAAAACTCTCACAAGTGCAAGCAGAAAATATTAATCGCGGCATATTACCTCATGAAGGTGTAGATGCTTTTTTACGCGCATTAGGAAGTACAATACCTCAAATTGTAATATCTCCCTCTGACTTATTTAATTCTCTAAACCAGTATAATCTTGACAAAGAAATACAAGTATTAGAGCTTTTAGAAAGTGTAAATCAATTTAACTCAAAATATCCCCGCCCAGATTTAACCAATGATTATGTTGCTCCTCGAACTGAAACTGAACAAAAGTTAGCTGAGATTTGGCAGAATGTTCTGGGAATTGAACGAATAGGAATCTATGATAACTTCTTTGAGCTTGGTGGTGATTCCCTTATTGGTATTCAACTTATCGCTAGCTTAAATAAAGTATTAAGCTTAAATATTTCTGTCGCTAAACTTTATGAATGTCCTAACATCGGCTCTATGGCTAAAACTTTAACTCCTGAAGAATCTCATGAGGATATGTTTGAGCAAAGATTAAAGAGAGGACAAAGAAGAAGGCAGTTAAAAATGCAAAACAGCTAATATTTAAAGCAATACAGTTCAGATAAGACCAAAACTACTTGTAGAGACGGCGATTTATCGCGTCTTAAAAAACCAAACAGTATTGATATTTGAAGTTAATTTGTCTAGTTTAGAAAATCATGAATACCAAAACAATATTTGAAGAAACAGCAAACTTAGATATAGCCATAGTGGGGATGTCTGGTCGCTTTCCTGGCGCAAAGAGCATCGATGAATTTTGGCATAATCTCCAAACAGAAGTTGAGTCAATTTCGTTTTTATCGGATCGGGAATTAAGAGATTTAAATATTGAAGATAAAATTTTAAAAGACCCCAATTATGTGAAAGCAGCATCTATATTAGAAGATATTGAATATTTTGATGCTAGGTTTTTTGGTTGGAGTCCTAAAGAAGCTGAAATCATCGACCCCCAGCATCGCCTCTTTATAGAGTCTGCTTGGGAAGCTCTTGAAAACGCTGGATATGACCCAGAAACATATAATGGTTTAATTGGTGTTTATGCTGGTGTCAGCACAAACAGTTACTTTTTTAATAATTTATATAATAATGCTAATTTGATAGATGTTTCTAATAAATATACTTTTGATAAAGACTTTTTAACTACCCATGTTTCTTATAAATTAAACTTAAAAGGGCCAAGTGTAGGTGTGCAAACTTACTGTTCTACTTCATTAGTTGCTGTCCACTTAGCCTGTAAAAGTTTACTTGATGAAGAGTGTGATATCGCTTTAGCTGGTGGGGTTACAATTATAGTTCCACAAAAGTCAGGTTACTTCTATGAAAAAGACGGAATTTTATCTCCTGACGGTCATTGTCGAGCCTTTGATGCTAAAGCCCAAGGCACTGTTTTCGGTAGTGGCCTAGGAATAGTAGTCTTAAAAAGATTACAAGACGCTATAGCAGATAAAGATTATATTCATGCAGTCATTAAAGGTTCAGCAATCAACAATGACGGCTCTTTAAAAGTTAGCTATACAGCACCTAGTGTAAATGGTCAGGCTGAAGTTATTGTAGAAGCATTGGCAAATGCTGGAATAGATGCCGATGATATTTCCTATATAGAAACTCATGGAACTGGGACAACAACCGGAGATCCCATCGAAATCGCTGCACTAACTAAAGCCTTTCGTGCTTTCAGTAAGAGAAACGGCTTCTGCGCTATCGGTTCAGTAAAACCAAATATCGGACATTTAGATATAGCATCTGGTGTTGCAAGTCTGATCAAAACTGTCTTAGCATTAAAAAATAAACAAATACCTCCTAGCCTAAATTTTGAAACCCCCAATCCTGAGATTGATTTTGCCAACAGTCCCTTTTATGTTAATACTAAACTGACTGACTGGAAAACTAATAATACTCCCCGGAGAGCAGGAGTTAGTTCTTTAGGTTTTGGTGGAACTAATGCCCATGTAATTCTAGAAGAAGCTCCTGAGATTAAATATTTTGATCGATCTAGACCTTGGCAATTAATATTATTATCAGCTAAAACTAGTACTGCTTTAGACACTGCAACTGAAAATTTAGGTACGTATTTCAAACAATATTCAAATGTAAATTTGTCTGATGTTGCTTATACTTTACAAGTAGGTCGTAGAGCTTTTAATCATCGCCGAATATTGGTGTGCAACAGTATTCAAGATGCTGTAAAAATCTTGGAAACACAGGAGCAAGAACGGATTTTTACTGTATGCCAAGAGCATAGAAAGCAACCAGTCATCTTTATGTTTTCAGGACAAGGGGCGCAATATGCAAACATGGCACGAGAACTATACGAAGTAGAACCAGTATTTGCTCAACATATAGATACTTGCGCCGAGATTTTGGAAGCATACCTTAATCTTGATATCCGCTCCCTACTTTATCCTAGAGAAGAAGATACCGAAACCGCTTCAAAGCAACTACAACAAACAGCCCTGACTCAACCAGCATTATTTGTGATTGAGTACGCCCTAGCTCAGTTATTTATCGAATGGGGGATACATCCACAAGCCATGATTGGGCATAGTATCGGGGAATATGTCGCAGGTGCGATCGCAGGCGTATTTTCCTTAAAAGATGCTCTACTAATTGTCGCAAAAAGGGGACAACTAATGCAACAGTTGCCTCAAGGAAGTATGCTGGCAGTGAAATTACCAGCATCTCATATCCAGTTGCTATTAGAAGAAAACTTAGAAATCGCAGTTATTAATAGTCCATCATCATCTGTTGTTTCTGGCACGAATGAAGCAATTCTACAACTGCAAAAGCAATTAATTTCTCAAGGGATTGAATGTCGGCTGTTGCATACATCTCATGCTTTCCATTCGGCGATGATGGAGCCAATTAGAGAAGAGTTTGTGCAGTTGGTGAGAAAATGCAAACTCCATTCTCCAAAAATTAATTTTATTTCTAACGTTACGGGGAATTGGATTACTGATGCCGAAGCAACAAATCCCAACTATTGGGGTCAACATTTACGCCAAACGGTGAGATTTTCTGATGGTATATCTCAATTAATAAAGCAGTTTGAAGGTGTTTTTCTCGAAGTGGGGCCAGGACGAACTTTAAGCAATTTGACGACACAACATTTAGATAAAAATGCTAAACAACAAGTATTGAATTCATTGCGTCATGTTAAAGAGCAACAATCTGATAGTGGCTTTTTATTGCAAACATTAGGTCGCTTGTGGCTTTCTGGTGTAGACATTGACTGGTCAGGATTTTATGCTCATGAGCAACGCCATCGTTTACCTTTACCTACCTATCCTTTTGAGCGACAACGATATTGGATTGATGCTAAATCACCCTCGCTTTCTTTAAAGAATAAACAAGATATCGCCGACTGGTTTTATATTCCTTCATGGAAACGTTCTTTACTTCCTAATTCATTTTCTTATCAAAAAGAATCTGCGCCAGAAGCATGGCTATTTTTTATTGATGATTTGGGAATTGGAGACAAATTAATTAATCTATTTATTAATCAAGATGTAAATGTAATTACTGTTAAACAAGCAGAGCAATTTAGAAGGATAAGTGATGGAGCTTATACAATTAATCCATATAGATGTGAAGACTATGAAGCTTTGTTTCAAGACTTAAAATTGCATGGTAGACTTACCCGAAATATTGCCTATTTATGGAGTCTTAGCAAACTTGAGAATAGACAATCGAGGAAATATTTAGAATTCAATAGTCTTTTATTTTTAATACAGAGCTTTAGTAAGCTAAATGCTAATAGTAATTTACAACTTTGCATTATATCAAACAACATTCAGGATGTTAATGGTAATGAAATGCTCGACCCTGAGAAAGCAGTTATATTAGGTTTATCTAAGGTAATCCCTCAAGAATACCCTAATATTAATTGTCGATGTATTGATGTTGGTTTGACCGACCGTATAGACGCAGAGAATACAGAGGTAAGAGAAGGAGATTATGGCAGTATTATTATTGAGCAACTAGTAAATGAGTTAACGGCTATATCTTCAGATTTGGTTGTTGCTTACCGCGATTCCTATCGATGGATACAAACATTTGAGCCAATTCGCTTAGAAGCAATAGGTAAAGAAAAAACACCATTGAGAAAAGAAGGCGTTTACCTATTTCCTGGTGGTTTAAAAAGTACTGAAGTTGTAATTGCAGAATATTTAGCAAAAACTCTACAAGCAAAACTTATATTTATTGAGGATTCAGATTTTCCAGAAAAGAATAATTTTTCGCAATGGCTAGAAACTCATCCTCAGCAAGATGAAGTGAGTTGCAAAATTCAAAAATTGGTAACATTAGAAAAATTAGGTGCTAAAGTTTTTGTCATCTCTATAGATACAAGTAATGAGCAACAAATTCATCAAAGCTTTTCATCAGAGAATATTGCTCAAATTAACGGGGTGATTTATTCAACTGGAATCAAAAGCGAACATATATTTGGCTCAATTCCAGAAATTGACAATATAGAATCGGAAAAATTATTCGAGTTTCAACGTGATAGAGTTAATATATTAGAACAAATCTTAGAAAACCAAACGTTAGATTTTTGTATCATTTTTTCTTCTTTTTCTTCCATTTTAGGAGGATTTGGACTAGGCTTAGATTCAGCAGCTAATCACTTTATAGATACCTTTACGAACGAACACAACCGAAATAATAATCTGCCGTGGGATATTATAAACTGGGATAAATTAGAAATCAATTCCAGCGAAGCACCTGGATCAGAATTAGCAATTGATGCCACCAAAACTGTAGAAGCATTTAAACGAATATTTTCTCTAAAGAGAGGAACTCAGATTTTAATTTCTCCAGTTGATATTAATGCTAGAAAAAATCACATAATTAGTCTTGATTCTACCAAAAATTTTACAAATTTAAATAAATTAGATCCATCCCCGCGTTATTTTAGACCTAACCTTAGTAATGCCTATATTGCTCCAACAAATGAGTTGGAAAAGCAAATTACAGAAATATGGCAAGAGGTACTTGGAATTACAGAAGTTGGTATCTATGATAATTTCTATGATTTAGGAGGAGACTCCTTGATTGCTACTCAATTAGTTTCTCGATTGCGAGCAAAATTTCCTGTAGAGTTACCACTCCGAGAATTTTTATTGCAAGCAATGATCCCAGCTAAACAAGCAGAAATGATTGAATATCTTCTGTTAGAAAAAATAGAAGAATTATCTGAAGAAGAAGTAGAGTTGCTTTTAAATAATTCATAACGCTTAAATCAATAAGTAAGCAAAATAGTTCACCAATAATTATTACTATGGATAAACAATCTTCTAATTTATCACCTGCGAAAAAAGCCCTTCTAGAAAAATGGAAGGGAGGAAAATTTAAAACGGATACTATCTCCAAACGTCAAATATCTCAATATATTCCCTTATCTTTTTCTCAACAAAGGCTATGGTTTATTGACCAACTTTACCACGGGAGTGCTTTCTACAATATTCCTATTGCATTCCATATCAAAGGAAAACTAAATATTACAGCACTTCACCAAAGTTTGAATGAAATTATCAATCGTCACGAAGTTTGGCGGACAAATTTTCAACTTATAAATGGAGAACCATCGCAAAAGATTCTAGGAAAATCCACTTTGGATTTACCTATCATTAATCTTGAACATTTATCCAGTCAAAATTGGGAATCTGAGGTTAAGCAACTTGTAGCAGAGTCAGCAAAAAAACCTTTTAATTTAGCTAAAGAACTTTTAGTCAGAGCAACTTTACTGTATTTAAGTCAAGAAGAAAATGTTTTGCTTGTTACTATGCATCACATTATTACAGATGGATGGTCTTGTGATGTGTTCCTGCGGGAGTTGTCAACGTTATACGCTGCTTTTTCTACAAATCAACCTTCTCCCTTACCTGAACTTATTATACAGTATGGGGATTTTGCAATTTGGCAGCGCGATCGCATTCAAGGTGAATTCCTTGCAACTCAACTAAATTATTGGCAGCAGCAACTTCAGGGTGAGCTACCCATACTACAATTACCTACAGACCGTCCGCGCCCTACAGTAACATCTTTTACTGGTTCCAAGGAATATTTTACATTATCAAAATCTATTACTGATGCATTAAAACAATTAAGCCAGCAAGCAGACGCTACATTATTTATGAGTTTGCTGGCAGCATTTAATATATTATTAAATCGCTATACAGACCAAGAAGATATCTTAATTGGCTCTCCAATTGCGAACCGCAACCGAGCCGAATTAGAAGGGATGTTGGGCTTATTTGTGAATACTTTGATATTACGTAATAACCTCAGTGGTAATCCTACTTTTAAGCAATTTATCCATCGAGTGCGTGAGGTAACTCTTGATGCTTATGCACATCAAGATTTGCCCTTCGAGATGCTAGTAGAAAAATTGCAGCCTGAACGCGACTTAAGTCGGAATCCCCTTTATGAAGTTATGTTTGTACTGCAAAATACTCCAACAACTGTGCAAGAAGTGTCTGGTTTAACTTTGCGTACTTTGGAATTTGATAGCGGTACGGCTCAATTAGATATTTTCTTATCGATGTCTGAATCCCAAGAGGGATTAACTGGATGTTTGGAGTACAATACAGATATTTTTGATTCAACAACGATTACCCAATTCATCAATAATTTCCAAACTTTGTTGACAAATATCGTTGCCAATCCAGAGCAACCTTTGAGTGAGTTATCCCTACTAACACCTTCTGAGCAAGAACAACTATTATTTAAGTTTAATCAAACTCATGTAGATTATCCTCAAGACGTATCTCTTCATCAATTATTTCAGAAACAAGTTCAACTAACACCGGATTCTCTAGCATTAATTAACCAGTCTGAAAAACTTACTTATCATCAACTTAACCAGAGAATTAATCAGCTTGCACATTATTTACAAAAACAGGGTGTCAAAAATGAAACTCTCGTTGCTATCTGTCTGGAACGTTCCATAGATATGGTGGTGGGAATTTTAGCCGTTCTCAAAGCAGGTGGTGCATATATTCCCCTTGATTCTACTTATCCAGTTGAACGTCTAAGCTTTATGCTCTCCGATTCTCAAGCATCGGTGCTAATTACTCGACAACAGATATTAGAAAAAATATCATTATCTTCAGCTAAAACTGTTTGTTTAGATATCCACAAAGATGAAATTGCTCAAGAAAATTCCGAAAATCCTACTAACACTACTGGTAACTTAGCCTATATTATTTATACTTCAGGCTCAACTGGTACTCCGAAAGGTGTTCTTGGCACTCATCGCGGTACAATCAATGGCTTACACTGGCTTTGGAAAACTTACCCTTTCACCTCAGAAGAAGTTTGTTGTCAGAAAACAGCTATTAGTTTTGTCGATTCTATTTGGGAAATTTTTGCTCCTTTACTTAGGGGAATTCCACTTGTAATTATTAATGATGCAACTGTACTAGACTCACAATTATTTATAGAAACTTTAGCGCATTACAAAGTAACCCGGATAATACTTGTACCCTCATTACTGCGCTTACTTCTAGATAATTACAGCCACTTAACGAATAAATTATCGCAACTAAAGCTTTGGATAACTAGTGGGGAAGCGCTATCAGTCAAATTAGCTCAAACTTTTCAAGAGTTAATGCCATTTGCCAAACTAATTAACCTTTACGGCTCATCAGAAGTTTCTGCAAATGCTACCTATTACGATACCAGTTTATTCCATGAGCAAGGAAAGAGTATCCCTATCGGTCGCCCTATTAACAATACCCAAGTATATGTATTAAATCGCTATTTAAAACCAACACCTTTGGGATGTATTGGTGAACTTTACATTGGTGGTGACGGATTGGCGATGGGTTATTTACATCGTCCTGAATTAACTCACGAAAAATTTATTGATAACCCCTTTATCTCAGGAACAAAGCTTTATCGAACAGGTGATTTAGTCCGTTATCTCAAGGATGGTAATCTGGAGTATTTGGGTCGCCATGATGAGCAAGTAAAAATTAGAGGGTTTCGAGTGGAATTAGGCGAGATTGCCACTATTATTACACAACATCCAGATGTCCAAGAATCTGTTGTAATTACCACCAATGAGACTCAAGGTAATTCGCGTTTGATTGCTTATTTGGTCACAAATAAACCTGACATATCTCTACAAATATTGCCCTATTTGCAACAGAAATTGCCTAGTTATATGTTACCTTCTGCCTTTGTTGTACTGGATGCACTACCACTTACACCTAATGGCAAAGTAGACAAGCGTTCTCTAAAACCCGACGAAGTTATTCGCTCAAATACTACTCGAAACTTCGTTCCTCCTCGCAATTTCACAGAGTTATCATTAGTAAAACTTTGGGAAAATATCCTCAATACTAACCCTATTGGGGTAACAGATAGCTTTTTCGACTTGGGTGGCCACTCATTTTTAGCTATACGTTTGATGGCTCAAATTCATGACAGATTTGAGCATAATCTTCCTCTATCTATTCTTTTTGAAAACCCAACAATTGAACAACTAGCAACCATTGTTAGTCAGCCATCCCGTCAGAGTTCTAACTCTCCTTTAGTTGCAATTAACTCTTCTGGTTCTAAGATACCTTTCTTCTGTATGCATGGCGCGGGTGGAGGTATTAGTCACTACTTTAACTTATCCAGAAGACTTGGTGAAGATTATCAATTTTATGCATTGGAGGATACTCAAGATCAAGACAAACCAGAAATTATTTCAGTTGAAGAGACAGCAACTCGTTACCTCAAAGAAATTCGTCAAGTACAACCAAATGGGCCTTATCTTTTAGGGGGTCATTGTTACGGGGGTGTACTTGCTTTTGAAATAGCCCAGCAATTGCAAAGTCAAGGTGAAACTGTAAGTTTATTAGTTGTTATCGATGCCATATTATCAGAAACACACATTGAATTTACAAAAGATGATGATGCAAAATTTTTACTTCGTATGGCTGAATCAATAAAAACTGATAATAATATAGATTTTTCAGTACCTTTTGAGGAACTTCGAGATTTACCATTAAATGAGCAACTTTATTTGATTAATAAAAAAGCAAACTTTATTTTTAGCGATACAGAAATTAAAGATTTTCTTCGCCATTATAAAGTTTTCAAAGCTCATGTCCAAGCTATGCGAAGTTATGTTCCACAAATGTATTCTGAAAAAATGACTTTATTTCGAGCGAATGAGCCTATAATTCATGATTTTGAAAGTTCGGAATGGAATACAGATGACCCATTCCTCGGTTGGAGTAGGTTTTGTCAACAACCTATAGAAGTAATTGAAGTTACAGGCGATCATTTCTCGATGTTTGTCGAACCTTATATTCAAGACCTAGCTAAAAATCTCAGAAGTTGTATCGATAATGTTGCGTGAAATTTGTTGTAAAGAATGCAAGTAACAAAGACTAATGAAACTACCCCCAAAACCCAGGACTCCTTCTTGGTTACTATATCTACAATTTGAAGCTAATCCCTTTGCCTATATGGATGCTATTTTCAAGCGCTATGGTGACATAGTAATGATAACGCTTGGTTCTACACCCATAGTTTATGTTAGTAATCCTTTAGGTAACAAGCAAATTTTTACTAATACTAAAGAAATTACAGCTTCGGGAAAATTGAACCAAGATTTCGCTTTATTCACAGGAAACCAAGGAGTTCTTCAGCTAGATGGCTTAATTCATAAAAATCGACGTAAGTTATTAATGCAGGCTTTTCATGGAACACGGATGCAAGCCTGTGGACAAAGTATCTGCAAACTTACAGAAAAAATTATGAATCAACAAATGATTGGGAAGCCTTTTGTAGCTTACCCAATCATAGAAGAAATTACTCTGCCAATAGGTATAGAGGTGGTGTTGGGATTACGTGAAGGCGAACTTCATGACAAAATCAAACATTTATTTGTTTCGATGTTCAAATTAGAGCAATCTAAACTATTTCAAGTTATATCAAAATTACCTTTATTAAACCAAGATTTAGGTCGGTGGAGTCCCCAAGGATATATGCTTCATCTTCGAGAGAAGATTTTTGAATTGCTATATTCGGAAGTTAAAGAACGTCGCCGAGTGGCTGATTCTTCACGCACTGATATGCTTTCTGATTTAATATTTGCTCATGATGAGACAGGTGAACCCTTAAGCAATGAAGAGGTGCGTGACCTACTTTTATCACCTATATTCGCGGCTCAAGATGCTTCGGCAACTGCAATTAGTTGGTCACTATATTGGATTCACCGTTTACCTGCTATTCACAAACGACTGCTTGAAGAAATTGATAGCCTTGGTGAAAACCCAGACCCGATGAGCATCATTGCACTACCTTATCTCAGCGCTGTTTGTAACGAAGCTTTGCGAATTTATCCAACTCAATTGTTTGCATTTCCCAGGTTAGTAGAATCTCCTGTTGAAGTGATGGGCTATGAATTACATCCTGGTACAGTACTTATTAGTAATATTTATTCAACGCATCAACGCGAAGATTTATACCCAGAGCCAAAAGAGTTTAAGCCCGAACGCTTTTTAGAAAAACAGTTCTCCCCTTACGAATTTCTTCCTTTTGGGGGTGGCTCTCGTGTTTGTATTGGCGGAAGTTTTGCCTTATTTGAAATGAAGCTTGTATTAGCAACAATTATTTCACGCTATCAATTAGAACTAGTGAGTAAACGACCAGAAAAACCTAAATTTGGTGGTCTTATTTGCTCCCCTGCTAGTGGTGTAAAAATGATCTTGCATGGACAGCGTAAACATCAAGAACAGTCAAAATTATCGGTTTTTAGTTCAGTTTAGTAAATTTTAATGTAATACCCATGAAACTACCCAAAGGGCCAAAAACTCCAGCTTTATTGCTTGCTTATCAATTTGAAACTGATCCTGTTCGCTTCATGGATACTATGAGCGATCGCTATGGTGATATTTTTACTATTATGGCTGATTCCACACCAATGGTCATAGTCAGCAATCCTGAAGGGATGAAGCAAATTTTTACCAATAGCAAGGAGATTACAGCCTCTGGTAAGTTAAATCAAGATGGAGCATCTATTGTTGGTAGTAACGGATTGCTTGCTCTAGATGGATTACCCCATAGAAATCGCCGTAAGTTGTTGATGTCGCCTATGCGCCAAACTCAAACACAAGCTTACGGTCAGTATATCTGCAAGACAACAGAAAAGGTAATGAGTCAACTGCCTGTAGGTAAATCTTTTCTTGCTTACCCGACTATGCAAAAGATTACCCTAGAAGTAGTTTTGCCATCATTGTTTGGATTGCATGAAGGAGAGCGTTATGAGCAATTCCGACAACTGTTTTCTAATCTTATAAGTTATGCTCGTTCTCGCTGGCTAGATATATCTCTGTCTTATCCTTTTCTCAAAATGGATTTGGGTCGATGGAGTCCTTGGGGATATTGGCTTTATTTACAACAGCAATTTGACAAGCTACTCCACGCCGAAATTGAAGAGTGTCGCCAACAAGTAGACCCTTTACGTACCGACGTATTATCAGAATTAGTGTCTGCTTGTGATGAAACTGGTCAACCAATGGCCTACGAATATATCCGAGATTTATTTCCATCATTACTATTTGGTGGTCAAGATGCATCAGCCACTGCTATCAGTTGGGCTTTGTACTGGATTCATAGTACACCTGGGGTTCGTGAACGATTATTAGAAGAACTTGATAACCTTGGTGAATCTCTAGACCCAGCAAAGATTGTCACATTACCTTATTTAAGTGCTGTTTGTAATGAATCTCTACGAATTTATCCAACTCAGGTTATTACATTTCCCCGGCTTGTAGAGTCACCAATTGAAGTCATGGGCTACAAATTAGACCCAGGGACAGTAGTTAGAGGATGTATATATTTAACTCATCAACGCGAGGATTTATATCCACAACCAAAGCAATTCAGACCAGAACGGTTTCTAGAAAAAGAATATTCTTCCTATGAATTTCTCCCATTTGGTGGTGGCGCTCGTCGTTGTCCAGGTGAGTTATTAGCACTTTTTGAAATGAAACTAGTATTAGCAACAATTCTCTCACGCTATCAATTAGCGTTAGCACATCAAAAAGTAGAGAAACCTAAAGCTATAGGTGTTAACTATCCACCTGCTAGTGGCTTGAAAATGGTAATGCTTGGTCAGCGCCCATGCCAAGAGCGATCGCAACAACTTTTAACGAGTATTAATTAATATTTTCAAACTGAGATCAGACAGCTTATTTCCCAATATGCAAACTCAACAAACCGATCTATTTTCCCTTACAGATTGTCGTTTTTGCTCATTAGTTTCTAAAGCCCAGGGAGAAGATCCTATTGGTACAGCCGGGACTTCTGACTATTGGCTGATTATGGAAATTCCCCAACCTTGGCCGCAAGAAATTTATTATGAAAATCCAACAATCAAGGCATTAATAAGTTTGTTCCAAGAGGTTGAGGAGCAGGGAATCAACATTCGACCAATGTTAATTGCTCCTGATAGCGAGTACTCTCACCCTGGCTTTACCCGTGTGTTGTACTACTATCGTCCTGCCAAATTATTTTCTCAATTTGAGAAACAGGAGTTTGTTGTCCCAGAAGAAAAAGCAACTGTTCTAGTAACAGCAATACTCAAACAGTTGATGCAACAGCCCAACGATTTATCACAGTTTCAGGAGTATGAGCAACAAACAAGTCACATTCGTGAACTCATGGTTTGCACTCATGCTCAAGTTGACCTTGCCTGTGGTAGATTTGGCAATCCTATATATCGGCGATTACGTAAAGAATATGCTCCAGTTTCTCAGGGAAAGTTAAGAGTTTGGCAAACCACGCACTTTGGTGGTCATCAATTTGCCCCTACTTTAGCTGACTTTCCCCAAGGGTGTTTCTGGGGACATTTAGAACCAGAAGTCCTTAATTTATTAGTAAACAGAGATAATTCGGTTTCTAGTCTGCGTCAGTTCTATCGAGGATGGGCAGGTTTAAGCAAATTTGAGCAAATTGCTGAACGCGAAATTTTGATGCAATTAGGTTGGGCTTGGCTTAACTATTTGAAAGCTGGACAATTGCTTGCAATAGAAGAGGTTGCTCAAGGAGAAGAAGATGGCGCTGATTGGGCAGAAGTTCGGATTGATTTTACAGTTCCAGGTAGTAATGAATTAGGTGCTTATGAAGCAAGAGTTGAAGTTTGTGGTCAGGTGATGGTTGCATTGAACTCAGCAAAAGAGATGGAACTAAAAGCAGTTAAGCAGTATCATGTTAGCCGTTTGGTTAAGATATAAGATAGCATTAAAATAGAGGAAACAAGCTTCAAATTCTCTCTCAAAAATTTGTAAAATGAATTTAAGGTAAGCTCCCAAAGAAGATGTTTCTTCAAAAACGGGATGCTCACTCGGAATCAAAGACAAGGACTTACTTTCTTCACAAGTTCCTCAAATTCTTTTGCTATAAATATAAATATAGGGCGAAAACCTTTAAGAAATTTAAAATTTCAAAGTCACTAAATATAGTTGAGGGATTGAGCATTTTTGACAATCCAGCATCTGGAAAACTGAAACCGTAAAGACCAATTACCAATAAAATCGGAGGTCTATTATGATCTTTAAAAAGATTCTAGTTGCATTAGATCGCTCGGAAATAGGGCAACAGGTTTTTGAAGAAGCATTGGGTTTAGCAAAGTTAACACAAGCTAGTTTAATGCTAGTCCATGTCCTATCTCCAGAAGAAGAGGGTAGTCCTTACGTACCGATGGTATCTAATTTTGACTACTATCCAGGATTGAGCAGTCAAAGCTTTGAGTTATACCAAAAACAGTGGGATACCTTTAAAAAGTTGGGAATCCAGATGTTGCAATCTTTTTGTGCCCAAGCTAATACAGCAGGTGTCATTACAGAATTTACACAAAATGTTGGTAATCCTGGGCGCGTTATTTGCGATTTAGCTCATAGTCAGGACGCTGACCTAATTGTTATGGGGCGGCGGGGTCATTCTGGGCTAATGGAACTATTTCTTGGTAGCGTGAGTAATTACGTTCTTCACCATGCTTCTTGTTCAGTTCATGTTGTGCATCTTTCAGTTGCTACTAAAAAAGATGAGGCTTTCAAACAAACTACAAGTAGTTTAAGTGTTAACTAACTACTAACTTGCTTACCCATCAATTTAAACTTGACACGCTACTAAGATTACATAAATTATATAGGGTAGCATAGATAGCTGTGCTGCCCTACTTCAGCTAATTGGAAACCGCAACTAGACAAATTTTAAGCACGATATTGAGCTAAAATTGAGCATAGGCGTAGCCTATCGTAGACATCGCTTTTTTAGTGAAAAACAAGAAGTTTGCTACCCAAAATTTAGAGTTGAGAGCGCAAAGTGGATCTATGAAAGAAGATACTATCGAGATCGCTGGTTTTCATGCTCATGTTTACTTCGATACTGAAAGTCGGGATATAGCCGCGCGTGTACGTGAAGGATTAGGCTCTAGGTTTGAGGTGCAACTCGGACGCTGGTTTGACAAGCCCATCGGGCCACACCCAAAAGGGATGTATCAAGTTGCTTTCCTACCGAATCAGTTTGATAAAGTCGTTCCTTGGCTAATGCTCAATCGTGAGGGATTGGATATTCTCGTCCACCCTGAGACTGGCGATGCTGTCAAAGACCACGCGGTTCATTCTCTATGGTTAGGAGAAAAGCTAGATTTGAATATTGAGTTTCTTCGACAGATTAGTTCGACTATATCCAATTAATTGAAAAACTTTAATGTCTTGATAAATAAAGGTTTAAGTCTATGCAAACATGCTTGTAGCCGCTTGCTGTAAGCATCGCAACTAAAGCAAACATGGATAAATTCGAGCTTACATACTGACCAAAAATTAAGCCAACTTTGGCAGAAAATTGCTACTCTTGTGGTTTTACTAAGAGGAGCAATTTTCTAAGATAGATACAGCGTTCAGCATCCGCAGCTAATGGGTATTAAACCCTTGAATTTAAAATATAGCAAGGGACTGGGGACTGGGTGAAAAGTCTTTTTGTGTATAAGTTTCATCATCTGTTGATGTCCTAACCACCTTGGCTGTTGCTATAACTGTTTATTAACACGATCTTTAAAAATAGAAATTATGAATTCGTTTTACAGAATGCTATGCTGTTAATCAGCATTCTTATAAAAACAAATTTTCCAATGAAAAATATCTCTGCGAAGGAAAAAAATGCAGGCGGTTCCAAATTTGGTAAACCTAATTTTAAAGTTACAAAGAAACAGATTTTATTTAGTACCCTTATTCTCAGCCTTGGTTTGCTGGGACTGGGTGGTTTCTGGTTTAAATCTAGATATAAATCTGATAATCAGATGAGTGTAAAATTACAAGAGTTATCTAATGTCGATTATCCAATAAATCCCGCACCTTTAGGCAAAAATTTTCAAAGATATTCTCACAGGAATTTAACACTTATTAAGAGAGATGATACACATTTTGATTTCGTGTTTGAGCCAACAGACACAAAAACGGCAAAAATAGTTATAAAAAATGTTGATTTAGAGCTATTAGTTCCTAAAGCACCAGAATGGGTTAAAAAAGATCAAGGTTTAGAGATAATCGCTTTTACAGACCGGGAGTGGAACAGACAACAGGTTAGTTTTCCTGCTAATTCACCAAATATAGAAATTATTGGCGGAGACGGTTTTGAAAAGCAAAATGTTGTAGAAGTCGCTTTGGCTAATAATTGTTTGAATGCCGGTTTTTGGGAAATTTTACTTTTTACTAAAGAAGATGGTAATAAATCTCTTTATTATCAAAGTTGGTTTACCTTCCCGATGGGACATTATAAAAATGTTTTTGAAAAAATTAATAATATTTCTTATTGGCGGCATTGGTGGAAGTTAGAACATTGGCAAGATCCAAGTAGTACAGTTGTAAAAACTGATCTTCTGAGAAATGTAATCGAGCAAAAAGAAGCTCCTACTCAATTTCCCCTTGATGAAAAGATAATTGTATCGGGAGAGCAAAGTAGAAAAGTTAGAACTACGCTAGCAACTAATATCACAAAATGGAAAGATTTTTACGATCCGAAAAATGAAATTAAATTTGCCAGCTTTCGACCACCAGGAGTTTACGATCAAAATAAGCCTTGGGGAAATCAATACTGGAGGATTGGCAAATTTGATAAAGCGATTTTAAGGAATGTAAAACCAATTGGTGTTGCACAAAATTTACAAGAAATTGAGTTACTATTCACAGATACCAAAACTAGTGAAAAAAATAGATTATTCATCAGTGGTATTGATATTAAAAAGCTTCCTCAATTGGCTGTAGAAGACTATCCTAAAGGCTTATATATGCCAATGGGGATTGGGATACCTCCTTTTTATCAAAGCTACGATGAATTAACGAAAAATCATCCAGATGTCAGCCCCTACTTCAGTGTTTTGCTAGATTCACAGGAGCGGTGGATAGATCATCATCATTTAGCAGTTGATGGTTCGGTGATGCATCTTGATAAAGATAACCCAAATCTTTTGCATCTTTACTTGCTATCTTATGAAAGGAATACTTTAATCGCTCATTTTTTGATCGATTTAAAATAGATACACATCTCAATACTTGTCGGTTAAAGGGAAAAGGGGAAGGGGAAAAGGGAAAGAAAAAACCTTCACACAAAACTGGTATCAATAGATACTTGCTTAAGCAAGGCTATCCACATATCAGACGGATCTGAATAATAATCAACTTCTTCAACTTGATATTGATAAGATTCACAACCTTCTCGTAAAATAATGCGATCGCAGGGTTTAATATCCTTCCCTACTCCAGTCATATACCCTATCATCCCTTCATTGATGCGTTCAAATACATAGTCGCTTCCATAAACTAGTTGGCTATAATCGTGTATTTTATTTTTCTGCTTTAATCCGCTTGCTGGAAAGCTAACTAGAGTGAATTTGCTTAAAAAACTAAAACTTAAGTTCATACCTGTCCCAATACTGCTCGGGTTTTGCATTTTTAACTCGGAATTGGATTTGGGGAAAAGGTTAAAGGTTTTTTCTTTCCCTTTTCCTCAAAACCCGACAAGTATTGATACCTGTCCCGATTAAAGACATAAGTGAGTTCTCCCAAAGAGAAGTCTATAATGAAGAGTTCTGGACTCTAGGTGAATCTCAATTCCTTTTAGTCACCAATCCAAAATCGAACAGGTGGACAATCTAGTTAGGAATTAACCACATTGACAATTAGTAAAGGCAATTTATCACCCAATGTCTAATTAAATTCCTGCACCCATAAGTATTTATTTTATAAATACTTATTAAAATAATTTAAAAAGTATATCAATAATTTACAATTAATTTTTATTAATTCTTAATTATCGATATTTAATTTTATCGCATCATATCTTTTGCCCAATAACAATTTAAATTTACAGTACCATCACCCACAGCTTCAACTGTAAAATCACCGAATTCTTGAATAAAATGGAGTCAGATATGAGATTTTTTACTTAACGAGATAATCTTAAATTGATAAATATTTTATGTATAAAGAATATCATATATGTATATTTTTTAAGATAAATTGGATCTAGTCCTTACTTATGCTTTTAGAGCTACATCTACCTGCTTAAGTACTACCTCTAGGCTGGAAGAGTTATCTAAAACTACATCTGCGCGAGCCACTTTTTCTTCGATAGGTAATTGGCTCTTGATCCTGGCTTGTGCTTGTTCTCTAGTTAAATTGTTTCGTTGTATCAATCTTTGTAGTTGTTGCTCTTGAGAACAACGCACTACCCAAATTTCTGTAACCAAATCAGTCATTCCCGCTTCAAATAATAGAGGCACTACTAACACCAGTGTTTGTAAGGAAGATTGGGTAATTCCTTTCAGGAAGCGATCGCGTACATGAGGATGAATCAAATTATCTATCCAGGTGCGTTCATCTTGACGATTAAAGATGATTTCCCCTAGCTTTTGGCGGTTGAGGCTGCCATCCGGTAATAAAATTTGTTCGCCGTAACGCCCAGCGATCGCAGCAAGAATAGGCGAACCTATAGAGACTGCCTCTCTAGCATAAATATCTGCATCCAAAATCGGCAGGTTATAAGCACTAGCTAAATAATTTGTAACAGTGGTTTTGCCTGTGGCAATACCTCCGGTTAAGCCGATTATACGTTTTGTCATTGGTCATTTGTCATTTGTCATTTGTCATTGGGCATTGGTTCCTTGTCTAAGAATTGGTTGCCCATGTTATTAGTGCTTGGGTTAAACCATCTAAAGTATATTCTTGGGCTTCTACATCTACACGTCCGAATAAAGTATGACAGGTTTTAGAGGTTTGAGGGCCGATAGAGGCAATACAAACACCCTCTAAGAATTGATTAGTATCAGAATTGTTGGAAAATATCTTGTCAGTGAGTTGATAGAAAAATTGTACAGTTTTAGAACTGGCAAAGGTAATTACATTTATCTTGCGGTTTTGGAGAGCTAATTCTGCTTCCGGTGGAATACTGCTAGGACAACAAGATTGATATGCAGCAACTTCAATTATTTTTGCTCCTTTGAGAGTTAATTCTTTTACTAAAACTTCTCTCCCGCCACTCTCAACTCTGGGGAATAAAATATTTTTTCCATCCAGTTCTTCTGGGAAATTTTCTATTAAAGAATCGGCAATAAAGTTGGGGGGAATAAAATCTGGTTGGAGAGAATATTGTTTGAGAATATTAGCTGTTTTCTCACCAACGACGGCAATTTTGACCCCTGCTAAAGCACGGGTATCTTTACCTTGAGCGATTAGCCTTTCAAAAAAGTAATCTATACCATTGCTAGAAGTGAGAATTAACCAGTCAAATTTAGATAAATTAGCGATCGCACGATCCAAAGCTTCCCAACTGGAGGGCGGGCCGATTTCTAAAGTGGGCATTTCGATGACTGTTGCACCTAATGCGATGAGGCGATCGCTAAATGTACTCGACTGCCCAACTGAACGTGTTACTAAGATTGTATTGCCAGTAAGGGGTTGATAAGAGTTGTTTAACATTGGAGTTTGGGCTAGAGTCGAATCCTGACAATCTATTTTCTCAGGTTGTAAGTACTTATTTAACCCAACAACTTCGCCAACAATAATTACTGCCGGGGAAAGGGATAATCCGGTGGTTTGTTCTAAAATATTCCCCAGTTGCGCTGTCCAAATTTGTTGACGAGGAGTTCCCGCCCAACGAACGATCGCAATGGGTGTTAAGTGCGATCGCCCATGTCGCACCAGTTGATGTATAATTTCTGGCAGATTTTGCCCTCCCATCAAAATTACCAGCGTCTCTAATCTTGAAAGTGCTTCCCAGTTTAAAACCTCTGGTTCATGAGCAGTAAGCACTGCAAAACAACGGCTCAACACCGGATCTGTGAGGGGAATTCCTGCTAACAAGGGTGCTGCAAGGGCTGAAGAAATTCCTGGTATTAGTTCAAAATCACAACCAGATGCTTTCAACGCTTCAATTTCGGAAGTACAACGCCCAAAAATCAACGGATCGCCTGATTTAAGCCGTACAACTTGTTTTCCTTGCTGGCAATGCTTTACTAGTAACTTGTTAATTTCAGCTTGGCTTGTACTAGGTTTACCACCACGTTTTCCAACATCCAATTTCAAGCAATCAGGTGGTACACACTGCAATAACTGAGCATCTACCAAAGCATCGTAGACTAAAACCTGAGCAGCAGCCAAGAGATTATAAGCTTTTACAGTCAAATATGCCACATCTCCAGGCCCAGCACCCACAAGGTAGACTTTACCTTTGTCATTTGTCATTTGTCATTTCTTTCCATTCCCAATTCCCCATTCCCCATTCCCAATTCCCAATCCCCATTATTCAATTCGTTCGGATATTAATTTTTTGGATTAGTTGATCCACTTGTTCAACCATTTCTTTGTTTTCTTGAGCTTGGAATAACTCTTTGGCTTTTTTGAGATTAACGATCGCTTCTTCTAGCTGCTGCTCTCTTCCTAAAGTGATTCCCAAATTATAGTAAGTAAAGGCATCGTTAGGTACAAGGCTAATGGCTTTTTTGTAATGTGCGATCGCTTCTTGGGGTTTACCTTGATCGTCCATTGCATTTGCTAAACCCGTGTAAGCTTGTGCGTGTTTCGGATCGAGGCGAATCGCTTCGGTATAATCTGCGATCGCTTCTGCAAGTTTACCTTGAGCGTAAAAAGCGCTTGCTAAATTATAGTGAGCGTCTGCATAGTTGGGTTCAAGACTGATGGCTCTTTTATATTGGGCGATCGCTTCTTCTAGTTTGCCTTGAGCGTAGAGGGTATTTCCCAAGGCATTATAACCTGCTGAGTTTTTGGGATCGAGGCGAATGGCTGCTGTATATTCGGCGATCGCTTCTGCTGGCTTTTCTTGAGCATACAAAGCATTTCCTAAGTAATAGTGAGCTTCTGCATACTTAGGATCGAAGCTAATGGATTTTTTGTACTGAGTAACTGCTTGTTCTAGCTCACCTTGAGCGTACAAAGCATTTCCCAGACGTGTGTAAGTTGGGGCATAACTGGGTTTGAGGCGAATCGCTGCTGTATATTCGGCGATCGCTTCGGTTAACTTACCTTGAGCGTAGAGAGCATTTCCTAAGTTATAGTGAGCGTCTGCATACTTGGGTTCAAGGCTGAGGGCTTTTTTGTATTGGGCGATCGCAGCTTCTAATTGATTCTGCCTTGCTAAAGTCAAACCCAAATTAAAGTAGGCTCCAGAGTCTTGAGGATCGAGGCTGATGGCTTTATTGTATTGTGCGATCGCTTCTTGGGGTTTGCCTTGATCGTCGAGAGAATTTGCCAAAGCAATATAAGCTTGCACAAATTTGGGTTCTAGTTCAATCGCTTTCCGAAAAGCCGCCTCTGCTCCTTTAAAATCTCCTTGTTTGTAGAGATTGCTTCCTTGCTCAAAGTAAGTAACTGCGTTTTTGTTCCCAGGAAGTGCTGCTCGATTTGAGTCTGGAATTTTTGATAAAACAACGCCAACATCTTTACCAAAGACAGCATTCCCATTACTCAAACACAAGCAGATAATAGTTGCTACCAGTACATTCTTGTTTTTCAGCATTTTTATTACCTTACCTGCTTGGTTTATATGTAATATAGCGTTGCGTAGCTTTGGCGGGCTTCTAGCAGGAATTATAAGTGATTAACCTAACTTGATACAAGTTACTTTCATATAATTGTGCATTTACACATACTTTTTTCTGAGTAAAAAGTCGTTTTTTAGGTAACTGTTGACACCTTTCTTCCGATAATTTTAGCAATGGATGCAATTAATGCTTCTGGGTCTATAGGCTTGGATAAATGCATTTGAAACCCAGCATTTAGTGCTTTTTCCCGATCGTCATTTCTAGCAAAGGCAGTCAAGGCAATTGCAGGGATTTGTCCACCTTGTTCTAATGTCAAACCTCTGACTTGATGTATTAACATATAGCCATCTATCTCAGGCATACCAATATCGCTGATCAATACATCTGGCTTTACCTGTACTAAAATTTCTAATGCTTCATAAGCTGAAGATACCGCGATGACAAAAGCCCCATCTTCCTCTAATACAAAAGCAATAAAATCTCGTGAATCAGTATCATCATCGACAACTAAAACCCTAGTGCCTCTGAGTGGTTTAGGAGCTAAGAGTACAGGCTCGTTTTGCTCATCCGTCAGACTTAGACTTTCATCTGGCAGAAGCGGTAAACTAACAGTAAATATTGCCCCTTTACCCTCACCCTCGCTCTTGGCTTTGATAATGCCGCCATGTATTTCGATGATATTACGCACAATTGCTAATCCCAGTCCTAATCCACCAAAATTTCTTGTAGAGGTGCTATCTGCTTGGCGAAAATAATCAAATACATAAGGCAAAAAATCAGGGCTAATTCCTTTACCTGTATCGCTAACTATGATTTGAGCATAACCATCGGCTTGCTCTAATCGCACTTCTATCTTTCCTCCCTTGGGTGTAAATTTGACAGCGTTAGAAACGAGATTCCAGACAACTTGCTGTAAACGAGTCGAGTCGCCCATAACTTGTCCGATTTGCGGTTCAAATACTGTACTCACCTCAATCAACTTTGTTTCTGCCGCTAAACGAATTGTCTCTAGTGCCGACAAGATCGTAGACTGTAGGTTAATCTTCGTAATATTTAGTGTTAGTTTCCCCTGTAAAATTCTGGAGATATCTAGTAAGTCTTCAATGAGTTGAACTTGTAAAGTAGCATTCCGCTCAATTATGGCTAGTGCTTCAGATGTCTTTGATTGGCTAAAAGTGCGAGTTTGTAACAACTTTGACCAGCCGAGAATTGCGTTTAATGGAGTACGTAATTCATGAGATAGGACGGCTAGAAATTCATCTTTAATTCGATTGGCTGTTTCTGCTTTAGCCCGTGCTATTTGTTCTAATTCCAGCAGGTGCGCCCGTTCTTCAAGTATTTGTTTTTGTTCGTGGATATCTGTACACGTTCCAAACCACTTAACTACAATACCTTGTTCATCTTTGAGTGGTAAACCTCGCGCTAGCTGCCAACGATAGGAACCATCAGAAGCGCGTTTAAAGCGATATTCATTGTTATATGCAGTGCTATTTTTTACGGCATTAGACCACACATTATCAGCATTTTGGACATCATCTGGATGCAATGCAGCTAACCAACCAGAACCCAAAGACTGCTCTAATGTTAACCCAGTATATTCGCACCAGTTTTGATTAAAAAAATCACATTCACCATTAGCATCAGTTGTCCATACAAGTTGAGGAATTGCCTCAGCTAGATAACGGTAGCGTTCTTCACTTTGCCGAAGAACTTCTAAAATACGTTGGCGTTCAAGGCTTTCTTTTTGTAATTGCTCGTTAGTTTTGGTAATTTCATTGGTGCGAACGGCAACCATTTCTTCTAGATGATTTTGGTATTTTCGCAGTTCCTTTTCTACCCGTAAGCGTTCGGCTATTTGAGTTTGAAGTTGTTGATTAGCTTGTTCTATTTGAACAGGGCTAGGAAGTGCCAGTGCTTGTGGAACTAGAGACACAAGTTGTACTGCTGTAATTACAGATATGATGGCAGTTCCTGCTTTGATAAATCCTGATACCCAATAAGTGGGATACCAAAGCGTCCAAATTTCTATTAAATGAGTAGTGCCGCAAGCTACAATAAATGCGCTAAAGAGCAGAAAAATCCAATCAAAGGGTAAATCCTGCCGCTTACGAACAAAGTAAAATAGTGTAGCTGGAATCGAGTAATAAGCTAGTGCAGTGAACGCATCAGATAATATATGTAACCAAACTAAATTCGTTTGCCATAGATAACAGTGTCCATGTGGAATAAATGAGCCTGATGTCAAAAAATTACTCCAAAATTCTGATATTATGTCTGACATAAATACTTGATTATTTCGAATCTATAAAATCTACTACTAAATGTCTTCTTTTAAATTAGCCCAAGTTGTTTGTACATGGGAAATTTACTATTATTCTGTCTGAAGATAGGAATTAAGAGAAGAGGTAACGAACCGCTAAGGACGCATAGACGTGCAGCGGTGAAGCAGCACGGTCTTCTCCCAAAGGGAGAGGCTAGCGCCAAGAGGGTTTACCCCATGAGTGACTGCTGAATCCGAAGGGCTTCCCGCAGCAGGGTAGAGCGCAAAGGTAAGAGAGTTGTAAAGGGGTTTTGCATGAGTAGCATGAATTTTGTTTGGGAAAATTGGGATGCTCCCTAGATTGTAATAGGACTTACGCAAAACTATGGGTTGTAGGGGCAATAGACTGTGAGTACTCCTTGGAGAACTCGTAGAGTAGCCGCTTTGCGTCTATATGAATTGCTCTGATTGGAAAATTGAATTTAAGCTATTGTTTGGCTAATCGTTGTGTAATTTTAAGTGCTATGAAGGGAGCAGTCAAACTGACGACAATTGCGGACATAATTACAGCAACACTGATAATTCCAAAATAAAACCATTCTCACCCTAACAATGATGGGAATGGTAAAAAAAATAGGAGACGCAACAGGAAAATTTAATTTATGCAATTATCACTCAACTTCAGATTGACTTGACTTAATACTCATTTTATCTAACAGTCTCGTGATTTTGTTAGCTTTTTCCGGTTGGCGTTGTTTTTGCAATAAATCTTTAGCTTGTAGCAGGTTAGTTTTAGCTTCCTCTTCTCGCTGTTGCTGCATAAGGATATTTGCTAGACGCAAGTAAGCATCAGGGTTTTTTGGACTGCGGCGAATCACTTCTCGGAATAATTCTGTCGCTTCCTCTACTTGACCTTGCTGGATTAAAACATCTCCCAAAAACAAGCGCACTACATCATTAGTAGAGTTGAGGGAAATCACTTTGCGAAACGCGGCTTCTGCACCTTGGTAATCTTTGGCTTGAGCAAGATTGATTCCTTTTTGAAACAAGTCTGAGGTAATCAAAGTTTTCCAAGCGAAATAGCCCAGGATTGACAAACTCAAAACAACTACAAAAGTAGCGATAATAGAACTGGTAGGAAAGGTTTCTAGCATTGTCTAAGCCAAAAGGCAGGCGATAGGAAAAATCAGATATTCGATAAAAAATAGTTTCCAGATAAATTGGTAGAATTGAGCGATCGCACTCTTATCTTGTAAGTCTACCGACAAACTCCGCCACCACATCCAAACTAACAACCCTAAATGAGCAGTTATCAAAAATATGGGGTTAACTGAGGCGATGTGTAGCACTCCTACCAGAATCATCCCTAGATAGCAGGCAGTTATCACCCAAAGAGCTAGATTAAACACAGCTTGGGAGCCGAGTTTGATCGTGAAAGTAGTAATATTGTAGAGGCGATCGCCTTCTATATCCGGGACATCCTTAAAAACTGCGATCGCAAAGGTAAACACCAAAATAAACAATGTCAGCACCCACACCACAGCCGGAATTGTTTGGCTTTGTTTCAACGCCCAACTGTAATGCAGATACAATCCTAAATTAACAATCGTACCGCGTACCGAAAAAATACACAGCGCCGCCCAAAATGGAAACTGTTTTAAACGAATTGGCGGTAAAGAATAAGCAGTACCAATGGCCAAACTAATTGCTACCATCCCAAATAAGAATGGGCCAGTTAGCCACGCCACAACTAGCGCCAAAATCCCAGTAGATGCAACTATTAATTGCCCCGTCTGTTGAGAAAACTCACCTGATGCCAAAGGTAAATGAGGTTTATTAATCTTGTCAATATCAACATCTTCTAGTTGATTCAGCCCTACGATGTAAATATTGCCACATAAACAAGCAATCCATGCACCGAAGACGGGGACTAGGGAGTAGGGAGTAGGAAATAAAGAACTAGTATTACTAACGCCAAGAGCAATTAAATACAAACTCAACACACTCAGACTTGTACCAATAATCGTGTGAGGGCGAGAAAATTTCCAGAAAGCGTATAACCAATTGAAATATGATTGAACAGGTTTGCGTGGCAAAGGGCTGTTTTGAGAACTCTGGCTCATGAGTACCTTAAATTCAGATTCCGGCTTATTGTTAACTCTGACTTTTCACAGGATTTGGAAAACCTCACTTTTATTCCTCTCTCCTCCTCTTGAGAGACTTTGAATTTTCCCCATTCCTTATAAAACTTGGTAGGGGTTAAGTTTTGTGTTAATTTTTCCACATTGCATGAATTGTCAGATTGTTAACATTGTCACAGAATTTGGTCATTAACAAGAGCTTTCGTAGGTTAAGTAGCAGTATTACAGCCCAGCGTAGCCCTATTCCAAAGCCAGCTACGCATAGCGAATCTATCTTATGGAAGATCCTCAATACCGAAAAACTTTGACAAGTGATTATAAAAATACCTCTTTCAGATTGTCTACTCTTCACTCCACATAACGTTACAATCTATCAGAAAAGCAAACAAAGTAAAGAAATAGTTAAATGATGACAGTTAATTTGACACCTGCTATAACTACATTTGACTTTGTTACCGTGCTATCAGAGGCTGCGGCTGCATATCGACGACAAAGAGATACCCGCCCTAGTACTGAAATATTAGTAAATGCGTTGCTACAAGCAGAAAAATCTGCCAAGCAAGAACACTTAAGTTATCCCTTTGAGTCTCTTCTAGGTAAATGGCAACTTTGCTTTGCTACTGGTACGAAGAAAGTCAGAGAACACGGAGGCATTGTATTAGGTAAGGGTTTGTATGTACCCAAATTTATAAAAATCCATGTTTCCTTTAATGCCACTTTAGAAGAGGATTCAGATAGAGGCGAAATTTGTAATCATGTTGAATTGGGCCCAGTTTCGTTGAAGCTCACAGGGCCAGTGCAATATATAGGTAAGAAAAATTTATTGGGGTTTGACTTTAACCAGATGATTATCAGTCTGTTTGGTGGTGTTGTCTACAAAAGACCAATTCGTTCTGGTATTCAAACAGAAGATTTCTACAACCAGTCCATAGCTCAACTACCCTTCTTTGCTTTCTTTTTAGTAACAGAAGATTTCATCGCCGCTCGTGGCCGTGCAGGAGGTTTGGCATTTTGGATTCGAGAAAATTAAGGATAGTAGATTTCACTTTTGCGCCAGCCATTAAACTGGACGACAACCAGATAAAATGCTGTGCATATTGACTACTTCTCCAATAACTGCGATCGCAGGCGCACCAAATCCAGTTTGCTCTACCTGTTCTACAATTGTCTCTAAAGTACCAATCAATTCTTCTTGTTCTGGGCGCGTACCCCAGCGCACTAAAGCAATGGGCGTTTCTACATTCAGCCCAGCTGCACTTAGCTGTTCCACAATATAAGGCAGATTGTGAATTCCCATATAAATTACAATAGTTTCGGAACCGTGCGCGATCGCATTCCAATCCACTTTCGGTCTATACTTACCTGCCGCTTCGTGACCAGTTACAAATGTCACTGAAGAACTATAGAGTCGATGAGTTAAAGGAATACCTGCATAAGCTGCCGCCGCGATTCCCGATGTGATACCGGGCACAACTTCCGTTGATATCCCAGCGTTGACTAATTCTTCCATCTCTTCGCCACCGCGACCAAAAATAAACGGATCGCCACCCTTCAACCGCACTACAATTGCATGATCCTGCGCTTTCTCAATCAGTAATTGAGTTGTTTCTTCCTGGAACAGCGAATGTTTCCCACGGCGCTTACCAGCGTTAATTTGCTCGGCTTGGGGATTAATCATTGCCAGAATTGCCGGACTGACTAAGGCATCATAGATAACGACATCTGCACATTCCAACAAACCTTTCGCTTTCAGGGTAATGAGTCCCGGATCTCCTGGCCCCGCACCTACTAAATAAACCTTTCCCAAATACTTCTGCTCTTGTTCTGTGCGGTTCATCAATTCGTTAAATCCCAAATTAGCTCGGCTAATTCTGCACTTGCTCCCAGTGGCTGTGCCAATTGGAAATTCACCGCAGAAAATTGTAATTTTAGCTCCTCTATGGAGGCTGCGATCGCATCGGTTATGCCACCTGCGAATAAAAAGTATGGCAAAATTGCAATTTCTCGATAACCAGCAGTTACCAACTCTTTCACCCGTGATTCTAAACTAGGAGTCCCAGCCCAATAAGCATCCACTGCTGACAAACTCGCCGCTATTGCTTCTACAGTTTCTTTGGAACCTGGGCGACGGCTACCATGAGCTAAGAGAATCCATGCTTCGGCTTTCATAGCAGATATTTGCTTGGCTAGCAATTTCCCTAAATTAGGGTGAGAACCTAAATATGGTTGCAATTCAATCATAATATCTTGACCAATAGCCTCTTGTGCTAACGCTACTTCGGCGGGAATATCTGTCATGACATGTACTCCCGGCAGCAGAAATAGCGGTACAATCTTGAGGCGATTCTGGTTTTCAGATGGTTTGCACTCGCCAAAAGCACTCTTGGCAAATTCTTGAATCTGCTCGTGTAAAGGTTGAGGACTCATTTCTAAAGTAGCGATGCTAACCAAATGTTCGCTTGACAATTTCTGACATACCAGCCTAGCTAGTTGCTGCATAGCAATTTCTGGGCGGCGATCGCGGCTTCCGTGAGATACTAGCAGATAGGCAGATGACATCGGCAAAGCTTGAACTCTCAGTGACTAATGCTCATATTTTACTTAATATTAAGTTAATGTAATAAGTACTTTAGTGATTATTAAAACTATTATCAATTACTAAATACAAGTATTTTAAATCACTTTTATATTCTCCCACTGCAACTTGTTTTATTGTTCTTCAGCAGTGTAAGTATAAAATTGATCGAAAGCTCCCACCGTTTCAAACTTGTAAGAAGGCATCCAAGAATTTATTTTTAAATCTGTACGGTAAATGCTAAAAATCATATAATCTTGCCTTTCTGTAGTCCTAGCAATAATTCCTTGGATTTGTGGGTTAGCCGAGTCAACCAACTTATCACAATTAAAACGGATTAAATTTTCTATAATATTCGTAGTTTTTTTGCATACATCGGTTTTTAAGTATTTTGTTAACCGTTGTACTGCATATTCTTCATATTCAACCTGACTGGGATTAGTCTTGGCCATTGTCACACCCAAGGCGGCGAGTCCTGCTGCTGCTCCAGTATATGCAATGAGGGTTAGGGGTTTCATGTTTGCCAAGTAAAATTCATTGTAATTGTTAGATTTCAGAGACTCAAAATCAACTGAGTCCGTTCCTTGAAGAAAAACTCTTGATCGTTGGCCAAATTATTGCTATAATCCAAATTGTTGAATGGCGAGCGTAGCCAAGTGGTTAAGGCAGTGGTTTGTGGTACCACCACCCGCGGGTTCGAATCCCGTCGTTCGCCCTACATAATTTCATAGTTATCCATAAATTCTTATAAAAGATGAGTTGTGGTTTTGAAGGTTCATAACCATTACTTTAGCAAGTATCTGTCCTCTACAAGTTAATGACTTGAAAGAGTCGCAAATTCACTATAATTCATCAGATTATCTTATAATTAATTTGATGTATATAAGCAAATATACCTGCTAAATCAAAATTAAGTGTGCGATCTGCGCTTATCTTTTACAATGTCTAAGCAACGCCGATAGTGTAGAAAGTTTGATAAGTTAAGTGGGCAAGAACAAATCAAACTATAATTATGCAATATAAGATTAATTAAACAGATTCTTATCATTGCATCTATCACAGGCAAGAAAATAGACCTCGTTAGTATTAATTATTGTACTATTTGGCAAATGGATAATCGTAATTACTTGCTAACCAAATTACCAAGATATCAGCCAATACTGCTCGGTTAAGGTAAGAGACGCGATAAATCGCCGTCTTCAGGATCGTATTATTTTCATCAACTAACCTTAACCGAACCGTATTGAAATATCAGCAATCATCAAAATTATAAAATAAATTATCTATTAAAAAATCAATATTAATACCTGGAAAAATTTAAACCCCTATTGATTTACAGTTATTGCAAAGCTTGATAGCTAGCGATGTGTTGATAAGCAGATACATGACAAATACATAATATAGTAAGGATGAAATTAAGCAATTGAGGGCGTGACATATTGTGCCCCAAAGATAATAATGCAGTTATTTACTAACGTCTATCAAAAGAAACAAAAATTGTATTCCTTTAGTTAGAGTCAAAAATACTGAGTCATAGATACTTTAGGTAAAGAAGAACGCGAATTTAAGTGTCATCTAAGAAGTTGATACTTTTAATACACAGATAAATCATATTTATCTGTGTTATTTCGTGTTTGTATCTGGTTAAAAAAGGTTGAGGCTTATTTGTCTCGTCTTAAAAGTCAACAATGCAAACATCATCATCTAGTGGAGTTGCTATGTCTGAATTGCTTAAAGCAGTCTTAGATAGTGAAGAAAGAAGTGATTTGCGTTCCTTTATTAGTGAATTACGCCAACAAGATAAGAAGTACTTGCTGCGGAACGACATACTCAATGTATATAGCGAGTATTGCTCAAAATCCCAGAAACCAGAGGATTTTTACACTAACTCTGAGTTAGGCAAACTGATTTACTATACTCAAGAAATTATTCAGGAAGACTCAAACTTCTGTTTCATCATTCGTTCTAAGATTGCCAGCCAAGAAGTTTATTGGTTGACATCAGACTTGAGCATTGAGCCGATGACGGTGCAGGATTTGTTGGATTTGCGCGATCGCTTGGTAAACAAATATCATCCCAACGAGGGCGACCTGCTAGAATTGGACTTCGGCCCGTTCTATGACTACACCCCAACCATCCGCGACCCCAAAAATATTGGTAAAGGGGTAGAATTTCTCAACCGCTATCTATCCAGCAAAATATTTCAAGACTCCAAACAATTGCTCGATAGCCTATTAAATTTCTTGCGCCTGCACCACTACAACGGCGTTCAACTGCTAATCAACGATCGCATTCAATCACAGCAGCAACTTTCTGAGCAAGTCAAAAAAGCGATCGGTTTTGTCAATAATCGCCCCGATGATGAACCTTACGAACAATTCCGGTTTCAATTACAGTCAATGGGTTTTGAGCCGGGTTGGGGTAACACCGCAGCACGGGTGCGAGAAACCTTAAATATTCTCGATGAATTGATTGATTCCGCCGATCCTCAGACTCTAGAAGCCTTCATTTCTCGTGTCCCGATGATTTTTAGAATCGTCTTGGTGTCGGCTCACGGTTGGTTTGGGCAAGAGGGAGTATTGGGTCGTCCTGATACTGGGGGTCAGGTAGTTTACGTCCTTGACCAGGCCAAGAGTCTAGAGAAGCAGCTACAAGAAGATGTTTTGCTAGCTGGTTTAGAGAAATTGAATGTCGAGCCAAAGGTAATTATTCTCACCCGCTTGATTCCCAATAGTGATGGCACTTTATGTAATCAGCGACTAGAAAAAGTCCACGGTACTGAAAACGCTTGGATTTTGCGAGTTCCTTTACGGGAATTTAATCCCAACATGACTCAAAACTGGATTTCTCGGTTTGAGTTTTGGCCTTATCTAGAAAGTTTCGCCATTGACTCAGAAAGAGAACTACGCGCAGAATTTCACGGTACACCTGACTTAATAGTTGGTAACTATACTGATGGGAATTTAATAGCATTCTTGCTGGCGAGACGGTTGAAAGTTACCCAATGCAATGTTGCTCATGCTTTAGAAAAATCTAAATACTTGTTCAGTAACCTCTACTGGCAAGAATTGGAAGATAAATATCATTTTTCCTTGCAATTCACTGCTGACTTGATTGCGATGAATGCAGCCAATTTTGTGATCAGCAGCACCTATCAAGAAATTGTCGGTACACCCGATAGTGTGGGACAGTACGAGTCTTATAAGTGCTTCACCATGCCGGAGTTGTACCATGTTACCAATGGGATTGAACTATTTAGTCCCAAATTTAATGTTGTTCCACCAGGAGTAAACGAGAATAATTACTTCCCTTACACCCGGAATAAAGATAGAGTGGAGAGCGATCGCCAACGCCTTGCGGAATTACTCTTTACTCTGGAAGATCCCACCCAAATCTTTGGCAAACTCGACGATCCTAACAAGCGTCCTCTCTTCTCAATGGCGCGTCTTGACCACATCAAAAACCTTACAGGTTTAGCAGAATGTTATGGTCAAAGCAAAGAATTACAGGAACATTGCAACTTAATTTTGGTGGCGGGTAAGTTGCGCGTCGAAGAATCAGGCGATAACGAAGAACGTGACGAAATTATCAAGCTTTATCAGATAATTGACGAGTACAATCTCCACGGCAAGATTCGTTGGTTAGGTGTGCGCCTGAGTAAAACTGATTCTGGTGAAATTTACCGAGTCATTGCCGATCATCAGGGAATTTTTGTCCAACCAGCTTTATTTGAAGCTTTTGGTTTGACAATTTTAGAATCGATGGTTTCAGGATTACCGACTTTTGCCACACAGTTTGGGGGCCCACTAGAAATTATTCAAGATAAGGTTAATGGCTTTTTGATTAACCCAACGAATTTAAACGAGACAGCCACAAAAATTGTAGACTTTCTCACTAAATGCGAACAAAATCCTAACTATTGGAGTGAAATTTCTGAGCGAGGAATTGACCGAGTTTACAGCACCTATACTTGGAAAATTCACACTAGTAAGCTGTTATCATTAGCACGGATTTATGGCTTCTGGAACTTTACCTCAAAGGAAAATCGGGAAGATTTGTTGCGTTATCTTGAGGCTTTGTTCTATTTAATTTACAAGCCAAGAGCGCAACAGCTATTAGAGCAGCACAAGTACCGATAATTCGTCATTTGTCATTTGTCATTTGTTATTTGTCATTCGTCATTTGTCATTTGTCATTTGTCATTTGTCATTCGTCATTTGTCATTTGTCATTTGTCATTTGTCATTTGTCATTTGTCATTTGTCATTTGTTATTAGCCAAGGACAAATGACCAAGGACAAATGACTAAATTGTTAACGCCCGCCAGGTTCGTTGACCAACTATTCCATCCGTTCCTAAATTCTGCTGGTTTTGAAAGGCTTTAACAGCAGTCTCTGTCAGTGCGCCATAAATCCCATCCACTCTCAGGGCATAACCGTTAGACACTAACAGCCGTTGTAAGACTCTAACAGCAGCACCAGAACTACCGAAATAAAGAGTCGGCATGGGTTGACTACTAAACTTCTGGAAGCGTCCTGTAGTCTTTGTACGGATACCTACAGGCTGGGAATGTTTCTTAGAATCACCTAATTTAGAAGAAGCTAGGAACTGATTATTTTTGCTGATTTTCTGAAGTATCTGTTCTTTCTTTAGTGCGATCGCTGAGGGAGAAGCCTGAGAAATTCCATCTGTCTGCATAAATTCAGGTGGTGTGACTTGAGCAGTTATCTCTAACTCACTCTCTTTTGACTGCTTTACGTCATTTTCTATCTGAACTATCTGCTCCTGTGGCACATTAGCCCCAAATGCTTGTCTGATTGTTAATACGCCCGTCATCATTAGGCCAATTTCAGTCATTGTAGTTCATTTTACTTCAACCAATATTTCTTTTAACTAACAACATTACTGCTGTCCGGGATAATGCATCCTGACTAACATAGAAAACTCATCTACTAGTTTTTTTAAAAATATTGTCATGTTTATATCTTGTTACCTCCAATTCCATCTAATCAGACCAATCTTATTAGCTTTGTGCTTTTTTTATCTTTAATCAAGCCATCAACTTGTAATATATGGTATCTAAATCAACGGTTTAGACAATAACACACTATAGGATCATCTGGGAATGCTATTAAATAAATTTGCCATTAAATTAACATGGCTCTTTCATCGTATTTTCAGAAAATGTATACTTCAACCTCAAGAAAATGAAACCGCACAACATTGTTGCACGGTCTTGAATTTGAACTAGAGTTAAGACTACTGTATGACAAAACTACATCGTGGCAATGTAAATAATATCTATACAATTATCTTGCTTGACCTGTGTTAATTTTCATAACATTTAAAAATGTTGATAAATGATGCACCTTAACCTTAATAAAATGCACGTAAGTGTAGCCCGCTCTTAGACATTGCTGAGTATGCTTAGTTGTGCCTACTAGAAAAACTTTTTACCTTTTTTCATCTCGCCATAAAGCAATACCACCTAATAAGCCAGTGATATTGGGGATGAGTTTTACATTTAAGGGTAGCTGTAAATTAACTTTCACAGCTTCACCACCACCAATGTAAAGGTAGTCATAATTGAACAGATGTTGCAAAGATGCGATCGCCTTTTCTAAACGCCTGTTCCATCTTTTCTCACCAATTTTTTCTAACTCTGCACGCCCTAACTGCTGCTCAAAAGTCTCTCCTTTGCGAAACGGATGATGCCCCATTTCCATATTCGGTACTAGCTTCCCATCCACAAATAAAGCCGAACCAAACCCTGTACCCAGAGTAATCACCAGTTCTACACCTAAACCTTTGATCGCACCAAACCCTTGCATGTCTGCATCATTAATTACACGTACAGGCTTGTTTAAGTGTTTTAATAATGCTGTTTCTAAATCAAATCCAATCCAGTCTGGATGTAAGTTTACCGCCGTTTCTGTGACTCCACACCTCACCACACCAGGAAAACCAACCGAAACGCGATGAAATTCACCTTGAGCCGCAGCTAATACAACAATTGCATTAATTACAACCTCCGGTGTAGCAGGTTGAGGTGTATCTAAACGCGCCCTTTCTGTTACAGGAGTCCCCGCAATATCTAAAACCATAGCCTTAACGCCACTACCGCCAATATCAACTGATAGGGTACGAATCGAACCATTTTCTTCAACCATTGGGTTACATCCTTGTTAATGCTTATTCTTTCGATATTATGCTCTGTTGGATTTGATAATATTCGGATACTTGGAGAGTCTTTATATTGAGGGGCATTGGGCATTGGGCATGGGGCAATACTTGTCGGGTTTTGGGGAAAAGGGAAAGAAAAAACCTTTAACCCTTCCCCTTTAACCTTTTCCCCAAACCCAATTTTGAGTTCAAAATCCAAAACCCGAGTAGTATTGGGGCATTGGGCATTGATAATTATTCTCTTCTACCTCACTGCTTCTCACTGCCAATGTCCTAAAATATAACTGTCATAATTTCACTAATATGCATAGCTTCATTCCACCAGAACGCTTTTTTCCCTACCTTACTTGGACTGACATCCAGGCAATGCCAGATAAAGAAAATGTCGTAATCATCCAGCCTGTGGGGGCAATTGAACAACATGGCCCTCATCTACCGTTGATTGTAGATGCTGCGATCGGTGTGGGGGTGCTGGGAAAAGCAATGGAAAAGCTGGATGCTAGTATTCCTGCTTATGCTTTACCTAACCTTTATTATGGCAAATCTAACGAACACTGGCACTTTCCCGGTACGATTACGTTGAGTACGGCAACTCTGACGGCAATTATTATGGAAGTGGGAGAGAGTATCTACCGGGCTGGGTTTAGAAAACTGGTGTTAATGAACTCTCACGGTGGACAACCCCAAGTTATGCAAATGGCGGCACGGGATTTGCACGTTAAGTATGATGACTTTTTGGTGTTTCCGTTGTTTACTTGGCGCGTGCCTCATATTACTAAAGATTTATTGACTCCGAAAGAAGCAGCGCTAGGAATGCACGCCGGAGACGCTGAAACGAGCATTATGTTATCGCTTTTGCCAGAACAAGTAAAATTAGAGAAAGCTGTGGCAGAGTATCCACCGCAACAATCCCAAAGTAGTTTACTGAGTTGGGAGGGTAAGTTACCTGTATCTTGGGTAACGCGAGATATTAGTAAAAGTGGAGTGATTGGCGACGCTACAACCGCAACGAAAGAAAAAGGCGATCGCATCCTCGAATCTGTGGCTAACGGTTGGGTACAAGTTATTCAAGATATTTACGCCTATCGACAACCAAAAGTAGGGGAAGAGTAAAGGCTTTTTCCTGAAAGTTAAAAAACCAATACATTAGAAGCGCGACAACATCCAGATTTGTTAATCTAGAGATAATGGAAATAGTACTGGCGTAGCTACTTAAAATCTATTGAGCAGCAGATTTCTATTAAAACTAATATTAAGTATTAAGAGAAAAAATTATGACAGCGTTTGAACCTCGAAGCATCCGCTCTTATAGCCAAGAAGATGTTCAAGAAATTTTACACTTAGCGATCGCTCGTCAAGCTGATGACAAAGATACAGAATTTTCTTACGAGCAGATATTAGAAATTGCTGCTGAGTTAGAAATTTCACCTGATGCTTTAAAATTAGCCGAGCGCGATTGGGTAGTACAACAAGGTCAAGTCCAGCAGCGAAAAGCTTTCGACGCTTACCGCATCAGAAGATTTCAAAAGCGTCTAGGCAATTATACAATTTTCAATGGCTTTTTGATACTGGTTGATTTAATCGCTGGTGGCGGAATTTCTTGGTCGCTCTATATTTTACTATTCTGCGGATTACCTGTAGGGTTAGATGCCTGGAATACCTTTAAAGTCAAAGGCGAAGAGTATGAAATGGCATTTCAAAAGTGGAGCCGTAATCATCAGATTAAGAAAACCATCAGCACAGTTTTGAATAAGTGGTTTAAAGCATTACAAGCTTAGTAACCCAAGTTGCGGGTTATCGACTGAGGTTTACACAACTTGCATCGCTTCTGGTGTAAAAGTTGGAAAATTATAGCACAAGGCTTGGTGGTTATGACATCAACACATGATGAAACTTAGACGCAAAAAGACTTTTCACCCAGTCCCCAGTCCCTTGCTATATCTAGAATTTGCTGCACCGTCCAACCATTAGCAAATAAATTAAGTATAAATTCAAGGGAGAACCGTGTACCTTTTTCAGTTGATTTACTTAAATATAAGTTAATATTTTTACTAATAATTGTTGTCTCTTTGACAAAGTTCGGTGATTTTGGCGGCGATTTTGTCAAGAGTATATTGTTGTCTAAAATTATTATGAATCTTTGGCTACCTGCACCGATAGATTTAACTTTGTTACCAGATGAGATTCATGTCTGGCGCATAGACCTGGAACAACCAGAACTACAGCTGCAAAATTTAGCAGCAACTCTTTCTAGTGACGAAACAACTCGTGCAGAACGGTTCTATTTTCAGGAACATCGACAGCGTTTCATTGCTGGTCGTGGTATCCTGCGAACTATATTAGGTCGCTATTTAGATATCAAGCCGTCACAAGTGCAGTTTAATTATCAACAGCGTGGCAAACCAGTATTAGCAGATACATTTGCCGACAGTGGACTGGAGTTTAACTTGTCTCATTCCCAAAGGTTGGGTTTGTGTGCTGTGAATTGCACCTGCCCAATAGGTGTAGACCTAGAATATATTCGCCCAATGTCTGATTTAGAAGCTCTTGCCAAACGGTTCTTTTTACCGAGAGAATATGATATGTTGCGATCGCTATCTCCCAACCAACAGCAAGAAGTATTTTTCCGTTACTGGACTTGTAAGGAAGCTTATTTAAAAGCGACTGGAGACGGACTATCCCAGTTAGAGCAAATTGAAGTGTCGCTCACTCCCACAGAACCAGCCAAGTTACAGATAACTGAAGACTGGAGTCTTTTTGAACTAGTACCTGCTAACAATTATGTTGCTGCTGTCGCTGTCGCAAATTGCGGCTGGAATTTAAAATGCTGGCAACATTAATACTAGTCATTTGTCATTCGTCATTTGTTATTCTTCCCAATTCCCAATTCCCCATTCCCCATTCCCCTACTTATCTTCCTGCATATTTCTCACAACTTTTGTCACCAGCTTTCTAGGTGCAAATCTGACGATTTTTGCCAGTAGTTTATTCATAAAACCAGGAATGACAATAGTTTTGCCCTTTATTAAGCCGTGAAAACCAATTTCGGCTACTGTTCGTGCATCCATCATCCGCTTACCCTTGAGCAGCTTAGAGTCAGCCATCCCGGTTCTTTCGTGAAAGCCAGATGCGGTTGAGCCTGGACAAAGAACTGTCACAGTGACACCTGTACCTTCTAATTCATTAGCGATCGCTTCCGAAAAAGATAAGATATAAGCTTTAGTAGCAAAATAAACCGCCATCAAAGGCCCAGGTTGAAAAGCAGCAGCCGAGGCGACATTTAAGATTTTACCTTCACCTTGCTTTACCATACCCTTGACGAATAGCTTAGTTAAATGAGTCAGACACACCAAATTTACCTGTAGCATTTCTAGCTCAGTTGCTAAGTCTGTTTCGTGAAATAATCCATAGATACCAAATCCAGCATTATTTACCAGCACATCAACATTAATATTGGCGAGTTGCAACTCCGTGAAAATTTCATCAGGAGCAGTTGAAATAGATAAATCCTTAACAATAGTCTTGACAAGATTTCCGAATTTTTTTTGGAATTTAGCTGCAATCTCTACTAGCTTTATTCCGTTTCTGTCTACTAAGACTAGATTATAATCATGAGCAGCAAAAATACAGGCTAATTCGTAGCCAATTCCACCAGCTGCCCCAGTAATAAGAGCAGTTTGTTTGCTCTGACCTTGATGTGTTTTTTTCATGTAAGAATATTGGTGAATTCAACTTGATGAAGCTGCGTTGCATTTACAGTGGTTCTCGTTCTACAATTAAGTACGCGTAATATCTAAACCGACAAGAAATGTCTTAAGTTATTACCCTTTCAAATGCTTGTGTGATGCATTGGATAAATGTAGCAATCCAAACGCAAATTTAGGATTTATGCATCTAATAAGTTGAGCATTAAAGAAGTTATGTTATTTCAGACTGCTAAGGCAGGGTTTTGATTACTCGCAAAAACCAGCAGTTAAAATAAAACTTTTATGCCCGACACTAACCATTCTATCCTCAATTGCTTCTGTCAAGGGGTGAATACTAAAAATTTACATTATTGAGCATAAAAAAACAGGGCAATTATATTGCCACTGCTCAGGTATGAGTTGTTGCCGACATCTGGAATATTGGCTATTCAGTAATACTGTGTTGTAAAAAACATGAACTAAAAAAGATTTTGTAGGATGTGTTACGGCTTCCGTAACGCATCCTACGCAAGCTGTGAACTCCTAAGCGAGATTCAAGAAACCACTTTGAATCAAGTAAGCGGTATAAGTCATAAACAATTGAGAATCAATTGGAGGACAAGCAATAGAACTACCTGCCAATGCATGAAGCGTATCTTGGCAGCTAATATGGGGTCTTCTAGCCTGTAAATACAAATCAGGAATAGTCAGTTGCTCATCAGACCAACGTTCCAGCAAAAATGGCCGCAGAGTGTACAAAGGATTGTCTGCAGAAGTCACATTATTGATTAACTCAGATTGCCATTTTTCATAGGGAATCATTTCAACTGAATAACCAAAAGAGCGTATCCACTCAACTAGCATTTTCAAAGCGGCGGGTTGGGGATGTTGTAAATTGAAAGCTTTACCTATGGATTCTTTCTGTCTGGATAGATAAACGATCGCTTTACTTACATAGTCTACAGGTGACATATCTAACATATAATCTACATCAGGGAAATATCCCATTTGTAGACAACCTTTGGTCATCAAATTGATAAAGTCATGTGTGTTACAAATGCCTGTTTTGCTATCACCAGAAATCAGTGGTGGTCTGTGGATAGTTACAGGAAGTCCACGGTCACGAGCAATTTTAACTAACTTTTCAGCTACCCATTTTGTTTGAGAGTAACCAAGATAAATACCTTCCCAATGATTGAATTCATCCTGCTCTTTGACAACCTTGCCAGCATAAGCAGTTGATTCAAAAACAGCCACACTAGAAACGTAATGTACAGGCTTAACTTTAATTTGACAAGCCAATCTCAAAACTTCTTGAGTTCCTAAAACATTGGCTGCCTTCAGTGCTGAGTACGGAAAAACATAATTCAACAAAGCACCGCTATGATAAATGGTATCAATATTGGTAGCTAAAATTTGAAACTGTTCAGAGCCAACACCTAACAATGGCAGAGATAAATCGCCGACAATCGGAATAATTCTGGAGCTAAATTCTTCCTGCCAAATTGCATACTGTTCCAAATTTTTTTGGAGTTTGCTTTTACCTTCTCCGGCATTAGCAGCACGCACTAAGCAATAGATATCCGCATTGGTTTCTTGTAGCAATTCCCGGATGAGGAAAGCTCCTAAAAAGCCGGTTCCTCCAGTTAAAAAGATGTTCTTGGGTTCACCTATAGCTACATTAGATGCAGCACCGGGATTGATGGTAGGGTCAAGAACAGCCTCAGCACCTAAATCTAGAACAGAGGGTGCAGCGTTGGCATTAGAAGGTGTTACCTTTGTATCTTGAATCGGTGAACCTTCTTGCACTTCTTCAGCTAAACGCTGTGAAAGAGCTTCAATATTTGGGTAATGCCACAGCAGCAACGGAGAGGGTTGAAATCCTAGCAACTTTTCTAAGTTACTTACTAGAATCATTGCTTGGGCTGAGTCTAACCCATAGTTTTCTAAATGTTCTTTGACATCTATTTCATCAGTTGCTACGTTTAGCAATTTAGCTAAGTTAGATACCAAAAATATTTGAATATCGTCTGCTGTGAAAGACTGTTTTATAGTCATTTTTAAAGCTCCAAGAATGATGTAGAACGAACAGGGTGATACTGACTGTAATAATCGGAAGTTTGCAGCCCTTGAATTTTCAAATTTTGAACGCGATACAAAAAGGCTGCACCAGTCATAATTTGATTAGCAACATCAACTACCCGACGATTATTTGGTTCAGATAGATAAGAACCGCGTACCCAGTCATTGAAACCGCCCATTGCCGGGCCACACCAAATTTGATAATCTACTTCTCTACCTTTTTCACCAGAACTAGACCAACGAGAAGATAATCCTAGATACCAACGGAAAATCAACGCCATTTTTAGTTTAGGATTATTGACTGCTTTCCCCAATTTTTCAGGATTCTTTTGGGACAAATAAGCCGCAGTCCCTTCCCATACTTCAGCAATAGTTTTGCGAAAAACTTGTTTTTCTAATTTTTCTCTTTCTGCCAAAGGAATGTCTTCAATGGAATCATAAGCGCGATAGAGTTCAAATAATTTCTGCGCTCGCATGGGGAACATTGTACCCCGTTTGAGAACTTGCAATTTGACTCCCATTTCAAACATATCTGCTGCTGGAGCCATTATCATATCAGCCATTTCTGCTTGGGCTAGTAACTTTTTGGTATGTTCACAAGCCCCAGATTCAACACATGATTGATTAATGGAACCAGTCATTATATAAGCAGCACCCATCATGAAAGCTGCTAATGCTGATTGTGGTGTCCCAATTCCCCCTGCTACGCCAATTCTAATGGGTGTTTGGTAATGATATTGGGCTTGAATTTCATCCCGCAAGGCAATAATTGAAGGCAACAAACAAACTAAGGGACGGTTATCTGTATGACCTCCAGAATCAGCCTCGACGGTAATATCATCAGCCATTGGAACTTTGGCTGCAAGGGTTGCTTGTAACTCAGTAATTAACCCTTGTTGAAGAAGTTCTTTGAGGATTCTGGCGGGTGCTGGTTGCAAAAATTTAGTCGCAACTTCTCGGCGAGAAATTTTGGCAATGACTTTATTTTTGATTTCAATTTGATTGCTGCTATTTAAGCTCAATCCAGCAACACGGTAATAAACAATGTTGGGTGTCAAGTCGAGAAATGCAGAGGCTTCTACTGTTCTCACTTTATATTTGAGGTATAAATCTACGGCGCGGCGTTCAATCGCTGGTTCATTGGGGCTGTGAATTAAATTAAATGCATAAGGCCCTTGAGGTAAAGCTTCTTGAATGCGATTTATGGCTGCTTCCAAACGTTCTGGAGTTAAACCACCTGCACCAAAGGAACTCAAAATTTGCTCTTTTCCGAGTGCAATGACCATTTCTTCGGAAGCAATTCCGCCAGCCATTGCGCCGGTAACGTAGGCATATTTCACTCCATGAAAAGAGAGAAAATTTGGATCTCCAAATTGTTGAATGCGGATTGGGGCTGCAAATGTTAGCAGTTCTACTTGTGCTGTTGTGCCATTATCACCAGGGGATAAATAACCCTCATTAGTGACACCAATTTTTCCGGCAACTTTCACGATGTAGCAGGGTTTATTTAATACCATCAATTTATCTTTGATGGTTTGTTTCTCAAAAGATACAGTTTCTAAAGAACCTTTCCAAACCTGGTTTTTGTTATGCGACCAAGCCGAGAAGTTAAGGCCATTATCGTGTTTACTTAGTACCGTATCTACGGTTGTCACGGTAGTTATCCCTCGGATTACAAGCAATGGATGATTAAAGTTGAAGGGTGTAGACTCTTTAGATAGCAATCCTAAACCGTATGTGAAAAATTCTCTCTTCCTTGGCGCTCTTGGCGTCTTGGCGGTTCGTTCATTTCCAAAACTTAGATAGGATTGCTATATAAATCTAATTTCTATACCAATTCTCTATGAAGATGCACGTAATAATTTTTAAACGAACCGCCAAGACGCCAAGGACACCAAGGAAGAGATAAGTTAAGAATTAGTCGGTGCAAGTTGAGAGAGAATTGGTATGAGATATTAAGATTCGTCGTTAAGCAAGTTTTGGGCGCAAGCTAGTTGCAATTGAATTATTTCGCTCATTTGCTGGCTGTAATCCTGTCTAGCTTGTAAGAAGGCTGTGTGTGCTTTAGTTATCTTTGAATTATTAGCATTGAGCTTTTGATACTGGGTCTTATTTAAATCGAACATGCTGATGATGCTACTAATTTTTTGAGTTCTGACGGGTGGTAAAGAAACAGGAATTGGCTGTCTAATCGCGCTTGACTCAGAAGATTGTAATTGTTCTCTCGTTTCAAAAACGTTATCAATGATATTTTTCGATTTTACTTCTTCTGGCTGAGGCAAGATGTTAGAGGAATAATTTTCTTGTTGGGTTATGTGGTTGGAAGTGTTAAGAAAATCTGTGATTTCAGATTGTTGGAGATTAGGTATATCTTGATGCTGTATTTTGAAACGTTCGCTTCTAAGATCCCTAGCGAAATCTTCAACAAGTTTACGATTATCTTCGCTCAAAATTGTAGCAGCGATCGCTTTTCCACCCAAGGTAACTGTTCTCAATGTTGCTTTATTTGAATTAGCAGTGTCTTGGGCTTTGCTGTACAACGGTGATAAATCTACATTCACCTGATGACTGAGTAGTTTTGCTAATGCTTTGACCATTGAAGCATGGTCATCCATGCCTCTACGATTTAGAGAGACTGTGATGTGTTCTTTATCGCCGAGAATTTTATCAATCCATCGCGAACAGACACTACCAGCACCCGCTTCTAGAAATATTTTGACCCCATCGCCGTACACACGGTTAACTAATTGCGGAAAATCAAGTTCTTGGCACAATCCTTTGGCGATGTTGTGGGCAATGGTATCTCTTTCGAGTACAATTGGCTGATAATCGGCGGCAGAATAAAATACAATCCCAGGAAGATTTTTTGATGGTAAGCTGTTTACCTTCTTGATTTCCTCGAACTGCGATCGCATCGCTTCACAATGTATCACATGGTCGAAGGGCGCGGGGAAGGCATTACAACCTAAAGTTGCAATCACTCGCTTACAGGCGGCATCTTCGCCAGCGATTAATACTTCTTCTGGTGTGTTGATTTGAGTTAAGTAGACGCGGTTCTCATGTTTGAGGCATTCTCTAACTTGCGATGGAGTAGCCATGAGAACATAAGTATTCCAAAAATTGTTGTTTGGTGAATCGGTTAATCCCCAATATTCACGCACTGCATTTTTCGGCCCAGATAACTTATCGCCAAATAAAGGTGATGAGTTTAAGGTATTACTTCCACCCTCAAAATCACTCCAAACTCCTTGGGCAACCATCATGCTAGTTTCACCCAAGCTATACCCAAATACAGATTGCGGCTTGACTTTAAAATCATCTCGGAAAATTGCTGTCATGTATCTGGCAAAGGCGATTTCACTTTCAAACATCGCCAGTGAATCATCTAACAATTGCTTTTCGAGAGTTTCTAGTTGCCTAGTTGTCAATTTAGGTAAGCTTCTCGGATAAACTAACTTTTCAACATCGGCAGCCCGATTGTAGAGATTGTTACTTTTTAAATCCTCGAAGACTTTCGGAAATAAGCGAAAAACAGTCCGACCAATGCCAATATAAGAATTGACTGCTGCGGGGTAAACATAAGCAACTGCTCCATTTTTACCCAATGGTTTTGCTGTGAAATAACTTCCTAGTGGTGTTTGCCAATCTGTGCCGTTTTCAAAGGCATTATTTATACCTTTGCGGGCAGATTCAATTTCTTTGAGTAAATCTTTTGTGTTACGTCCTGTGATTGATAAGACGTATTTTGGATTAGAATGCTGTTGAAAAGTAGCGAATATCTCGCTGGCGGTAGCTGATAAAGAAGAACTCGCTTCTATGGTATTTTGGAGATTGTTGAGAAGATGGGAGATGGTGGTGCGATCGCTAACTGCGATGGGAAACAAATGAAAAGGCATTTGTCGCAAATATCTGTTGTCGCGCTCCTCTTGGCTGGGTTCTTCCGATAAGATTAGATGGGCGTAACTACCATCTATACCCATGCTATTAATTGCTGCTATTCTGCGTGTGCCGCCTTTATCGACAAACCAAGGTCTTGATTCCATTGCCACATAGAAGGGGCTACCTTCCCATACTTGCGGTGTTTTAACACCAGACCATTTTGGTGTGGCAGGAATATACCTGTAATAAAGACAGAGGGCGGTTTTGATTAAGCTAGCAATTCCCGATGCTGTATAGGTGTGGCCGATATTGGCTTTAACGCTACCTAATGCACAGTGCAAGCCGTTGCCCACTTTCGGATAAGCTTGGAGTAAACCTGTGATTTCGGCTTCATCCTCCTGGCGAACGCCGCTACCGAAGACTTCCACATAGTTAACTTCTGTGGGTTGAATATCTGCCATCTCGAAGGCTTGTTTGCAGACATCACTGATAGCTGAAGCATCAGGTTTTACCAAAGCATCACTCAAAGTAGAATTACCTTGTGCAAAACTCATGGCATCAATTACTGCATAGATGCGTTCATTGTCTTCTTTAGCAGCTTGGTAGCGCTTGAGGACAACAGCACCCGCACCTTCGCCAACCGTCCAGCCATTAGCTTGTTGGTCATAACCCAAGGTATTTACACCCGTATTAATTGGGGCAAATTGGCTGCGGAATAAGACGTTTTCTACACCACCCGCTAAATCTACTGCACCAACAACGACTGCATCAACTTCTCCCGTAGCGAGTAACATTTGGGCAATTTCCAACGCTTTGAGGGCAGAATTTTCGCCAGCGCTGACGGTGAATGCAGGGCCAGTGAAATTCCACAAAGCCGAAATCCGACTTGCCATGATGTTGGCGATGTGACTTACATATTCGCCGATTTCTACTGGTTGGTGAATGCTATCTTTGACAATGGTTTCCAGTTGGAAAAGGTGTTCCGCAGGTAGAGAAATTCCTTGCTTGAGTAAGCCGTCCTTAACTTGCCAAGATAGATTCCATCTTTGTTGTAGCTGATGCACAGAGAATTCTGTCTCGGCGGCAACAATCACAGCCACATTGCCACCCTCCTGTAGTTTCGCATCTTTGACGGCGCGATCGCTAACTTTCAGAAGCAACAATTGTTGTGGGTTTAACTTCTCGATTTCATTCGGTGGGATTTTGCACGATAAAGTATCGATTTCAAAATCTTTGATATATGCCCCTACTGGTGCTTTACCGTCTGCTAAACCGTACTCTTTCAGGACACTTTCTTGATTTTCTATCCCATGCCACCTTTGAGGCGGTAGAGAAGTAAAATGCTGTGTACCATCATAAATACTGCGTTCAAAAGCATCTAAACCATTACAGTTACCAAAAAAGGCATCCATGCCGACAATGGCGACTTTGGTAGGTGGAACAGGCAAAGTTGATTCAACTGATTCTGCTGTAGTTCCTTGTTCTAAAATCAGATGAGAATTAGTACCGCCGAAACCAAAAGCGCTAATAGCTGCCCGTTTAATTGGTGCATTATTATTCGGCCACGCCGTAGCTGTTCTAACAATTTTATCGGCGGAAATTGTACCTTTTTCTGAAGTTAAAGGTTCCGAAACATTCATGGTTGCTGGAATTATACCATGCGACATACTCAAAATCACTTTAGTCAAGCCAACCATGCCGGCAGCAGTTAACAAGTGACCAGTATTTGCCTTAGCAGAACCTACCAAAGGCGCGGCTTGATTTTGACCAAAGAATGTTTCTATGGAGTTAAATTCGGTTGTATCTCCCAGTAATGTGCCGGTGGCGTGACACTCTAGATAATCGATGCTTTTTGGGCTAACTTTTGCCTCATTATAGGCTCGTTCAAAAGCTAAGATTTGCCCTTTCGGATTCGGACTGAGTAAATGTTTACCCTTGCCATCATTGGAGAGTCCATTACCGCAGATAGTAGCGAGAATATTGTCACCATCTCTAACGGCATCAGAATATCTTTTCAGCATCACCATCCCAACACCATCGGCGGGGATTAATCCTCTAGAGGATTTATCTAAGGGGCGGCTGATGCCGTTTTCTGCATACCCTTGAACACCGGAAAATAACATCCGCACGAATAGCGAATCTGCACAACTGATGGCTCCAGCTAACATCACATCAGCTTTGTGTGACCATAAGTAATGAGATGCTAGTTTAATCGCATAAAATGAAGAAGAACAAGCAGCATCCAGACATAAATTAATCTGGGATAGCGATAAAGCTTGAGCAACGATAGATGCTGGTAAACCAGATATCATCGCATTGTATAAAGATGCTTTAGTTGCACTTGGTACAGCTAAATCAAAGTCTTCATCCTGCAAAAGTTCTCTGACAGCAGGATTAATAGCTTGCTGGTAAATTGGAGAGAATAATTGATTAGATAATTTTGTTGGAAATGACAGATTACCTAAAATTACGCCGCATTTTGCCAGAACAGTTTGATTACCCCAATAACCACTTTGTTCGATTGCTTGTTTGGCGGCATACAATGACCATTTGAAGGTGTTATCTAAACCAGCAACAAATTCTGATGGTAGATTGTATTCAGATGGATTAAACTGGAAGTTGCGGATGTATCCGCCTTTTAAGGAATAAGTTTTGTCTGGTGTACCTTTGACTGGATTGTGAAATATTGTCGGATCTACTCCGATTTCTTCGACGGTTGCAGAGGATGTGGAATCTTTTTGATTAACGATGTTTTGCCAGTATTCTTCAGGGTTTTTGGCATCGGGGAATAGGCATGATAATGCGATAATGGCTATTTTTTCCACGATTTATATGCTCCGAGTTTGGGTATTTAGCAAGAGATAATTAAAAGGCAGGATTTACGCTGTTCCCCAAACTTTGAAGTGGCAAGTTATAGCAATCCTAGTTGAGTTGTGAAAAATTCTGTTTTTAACGAACCGCGAAGGACGCAAAGGACGCGAAGAAGAGAAAGAGTTTCACAGAGATTTTAGGACTGCTATAGGTGTTGAGTGGTAAAGGAGGATTATTAGCTTCTGAGCATTTTCATTGACCAAATAATGGCGTGAGCGCCGAGCATTCGTGAATAGATTTTACCTTGGCGATCGTGTATGATAAAATTTGCGATCGCACTACTTGGTGTCTTAGCTAATATTTCACAAGAAACGTAAAATGTTTCGTTATGTGGTATCATTTCAAACTGTTCAAATTTCTCTACTTTTCCAGGTAAACAACCTTCTTCATGAAAGTGTTGTGTCCAAATCCATAAAGCGTGCATACTCAAGTCAGTTGTGTAAGGATTTACCCATTGGACGGGGAATTGTCCTTGTTCCTGTGCGGTGAGTTCTGGCCAGAGACATTCTGTTGTGATTCTTTCAGGGCTGATGTTTAAAACTCTTTTAACTTCTTGAAAACCAGGGCCGTGAAATAATGTAGCCCCACCATTTTGGTAAAATGCTTTTCCTGTCGCAGTGATGATATTATCTGGTTCGAGATTAAGAGATTCATAGATGGGTGCATCTGGAATTTCACGCTGGAGATTGAGTTGAGCGCTAAAATGAAAATGGATTCTCCCTTCAGGGTTTTTACTCGAAATTTTGGCTTTAAGTTCGATTCTTTCAAGATTAACTTTAGAAATTTCTTCTATTTCTAAAATATGTTCCTTCGCTAATGTTTCATTGAAAGTAATCCCCTTTAAAACTTTAAAATCTTGGTAATTAAACAATCTGTAGCCTGGATATAATTGTTCAGAAGCATTGATAATCCAGGTCATTGCACAAGTTGCTGGTAAAACTGGAGAATCAGCAATAGTATGATCGTGTAAAAATGGATTAGCCTCTAATGTCATTTGGCGACGAATACGATAAGTTCGTAGTTCTGAATCTAACTCCGCCGCCATTGGAACAAGTGGACTACCAATAACAACTTGCGCGGTTGCGTGGTTGGCATTATCCATTTCCTTAACGAGCATTTGTGCGCCGACAGCAATGGGAATTATGTCAATTTTTCGCTCTTGAAAAATCTTCTTTAATTCTGCTGTCACCATCCCACTATCCCAAGCGCCCCAGTTGATAGCGACTACATGACACGAGGGATAACTTTGCTTAAATATATGGGCTGATTTGTTCAGAATTTCATTTGCGATCGCATAATCAGATTGTCCGGGATTTCCGTAAAATCCTGTTACTGAAGAGAATAAAACTAAATGCTGAAGTTGATTAGGATTAACGCAAGCTAGCAGGTTTTCTAAACCTTGAACTTTGGCGGTGTAAACCTTTTCAAAATCTTCTTCTGTCTTCTTTTCAATTAACTTATCAGCTAAGTTTCCCGCGCCGTGGATAATTCCAGTAATTGGGCCAAGATTTTGTACAGCAGTGGCAAGTTTTTCTTGTAAAGCTGGCGTATCTGTAACATCGACGCTGATATATTCTGCTTTAGCTCCGGTTTTTTCAATTGCTGCTAGAGTCTTTTTAATTTCGCGGCTAGAGGTAATTTTGTTATATATTTTTTGTACATTCATGGGTGTGGGCTTCTCTCCTTGAGAAAGAAGATTTTCCATGATGCATTTTTTCAATGCGGATTCATCAGAATTTTGAGCAAAATCTGGCTCGGTTTCTAATAGTTCAGAGCGACCGAGGAGGATGAATTTGCAAGGTTGCTGTTGGGCTAATTTGATAGTACACTCAGCCGTAATCCCTTTTGCACCGCCGCTCACGACAAAGACAGATGATGGACTAAGCTGGGCTGTTTGTGTCATAAATCCTCTGATATTAATTCGTAATTCGTAATTAAAAGATGCTCTCTTATCTCTTTCTCTGTGTCCTCTGCGCCTCTGCGGTTTTTTTTAAACGAACCACAGAGACGCAGAGAGCGCAGAGAGAGGAGATTAATCGGCGATAATGGTGACTCGTCCTTGTAAACCATACCCAACTTCACTTATATAAAGGTTAGGGTCGTGAAGTTCGGCGATGATGTTTTGTACTGACTGTTTAGCGTCAAGTCTGGGGCTTAGGTCGATCGCACGAGTAAATACTTTTGGCCATTCCCATCTGAGAGTTTTGGTTAATCCAAACAAACCAGCGCCGATCGCACCGAAGTTGACTTTATACTCTAAGCCGAAAGCTCCATCAAGGTGAGCAACTGTGCAGAAACAACTACGTCCATGCTTTGCGGCTTCGTTTAGAGAGGGTTTAAGGTGTTTCGCCATCAAAAATACGTGCTTGATGATCGCCTTTTCTGATTCGTTATAAGAAATACTCCCGGTATGATTTCCTACGAACATTGGATGTAAGTGGATGAAGGCCCCAATCGTTCCGCAGTGAGATGCGATCGCTTGCAATTGTTGTTGAAGATGTTCTTCACTCAAGTTTGCTAAGGTGACGCGGGTTACTCCTGTCGGTAAAGGCGCTTGTTGGGCGATGAGCGATTGGGGGAAGCTGATAACTACTATTTTCCAGCCTTTCTCGATTAGGGATTCAGTTAATTTATAGGTGGTGAGGGAACCATCATCGGTGATTAAACCGATGTGTCCCTCTGGTAATGTGAAATCCAAGTAATCAGGCTGTGGTAAACTTCTGAGTTTGACGAGGTGGCGCTGGATATTATGCTCTAATTCCGGTGGCTGCTGTTGGACAAACTCAGGCTCAGACTTTTTTTTTTCACCTCCAGCCAACTGCTGTAGGTAATCGACTATTTGACCGATGGTGCGGAGATCGCCAAGTTCTTCGATATTCGGTTTGGGTAAGTTGGGGTACATTTCTTGCATCGCCCCTAAGATTTCCACCCGTTTAATCGAGTCAATCCCTAAATCCGCCTCCATGTCCATTTCCAGTTCCAGCATCTCGACCGGATAGCCGGTCTTATCGCTGGTGATGGCTAACAGGGTTTCACCTAAGTTTGCAAATTCATCACTTGTAGAAGGAGCAACTTCTGGTTCTGGAGTGAATGCGATAACTACGCTGGGTTCAGGTGCAGTGACTACCTCAACTACTGGTGCAGCCTCTACTGCAATCTCAGTTGCTTGTTGTACTTCGTGAACTGCAATTTCTACAGTAATACTTTTGGAAGCGTGGGATTGCAGATACTCTACAACTTGACCGATGGTGCGTTTTTCTGACAGTTCTTCTAAATTGGGCTTGGGTAGGTTGGGGTACATTTCTTGTAGCGCCCCTAAAATTTCCACCCGTTTGATGGAGTCAATTCCTAAATCCGCCTCCATGTCCATGTCCATTTCCAGCATTTCGACTGGGTAGCCGGTCTTGTCGCTGGTGATGGCTAAGAGGTTTTTATCCAAGTCAACAATATCGATGGTTGCGCCAGGTACAGGTGCAGCAGTTGTGGGTGCTGATTCTGGGGTGAATGCAACAATTTCGTTAACTGGAGGTGAGCTAATTTTGACTACAACTTCAGGTTGGGGTTCTACTACTGGAGGAACCGATGATGCCGCTACAGGCTCTACTGTCTCTGTTGAGAAAAGATTAGGGAGCAAAGAAGAGGAATTTTCATCCTTCTTAGCAGTGGGGGATACAGGAATTTCAACTACTGGCTCTACAGCAGCCGGCAGAGGTTCTTGGATAACATTTAAGCCATTTTTAACTACAGGCTCAGTTACAGGCAAAGGCTGGCTTTCTACTATCTTGGTAGTGGCGGGTACTGGTGCTTCTGTGGTGAAGGGAGTGAAATTGCTGAGTTTCTCTGTTAGTTCTGTTACTCCCTCACCAGAGATGATTTGAGAATATTCTTGCTGGATGAGTTGGAAAAAGTTTTTAGTATATTCCAACTGCTCTTGAAGATATTGTTCATGGATGCGTAGAGTTTCACCTTGTTGGGAATGAAACTGCATCATGCTACGCTCTAAGCTTTCCATGACAACTAGCTTCATTTTGGCAGTTTCGGCTGTTGATTTACTTTCGCTCAACAAAGAATTCTGCTGCTGCATCAGTTGGAAGAACGCTTTAGCGTATTCCATTTGATGGTTGAGATAAGTACCGTGAACTTGTAGATTCTCGGCTTGATTTTCCTGGAATTGTGTCAGGAGATATTCTAAACTTGCTAAAAGTTGTTCGTAATTTGTAAGTTTTTCTGGTGTTGGTTGCATCTTAGATTCCTGGACTGGTTGTGACAGGGTAACAGGATTCATCTGTTGCTCTGGCTGGGTGATGATATTAGATGTCACACCGTTCATGGCTGGGGTGGATTTTTTATGTCCGTTAGTCTCAATTACAGCCAGAGGTGGAGTTACACCTGGGCTGCTAAACAAAGGAGTCGCATCAGAATATTCGGGTGTAGGTAATGTGACTTGATGCCCATCTTGCAAAGCGAGAGCGAAGGCATTTTTCGTTTTTTCGGATCTATAATTGATGCCGTTTAAACGAACATTTAATGTCTTTTTCGTCTCAATTGGCGGGATGGTTTGAGGAAGTTGGTAAGGATCGAGGTTATTCAAAGCCAAACCAATCACCCGCAACTGCACAACTGCTTCTCGCAAAGAGCGATCGCTATTCTTTTGAGTGCTGGGGTTCAAAGATACGGTGATGTGTGGGCGATCGCCAAGGATTTCTTTCACCAAGTTGCTAAGAATTCTCCGAGGCCCAAATTCTACAAAGCAAGTACCACCGGCTGCATAGATATTTTCAATTTCTTGCTTAAACAGCACTGAGTTGGAAAGGTGCGTTTCCAGAATCTTTTGAATACCTTGGGCTTCCTTGGGATACTGCTTACTGGTAACGTTGCTGTAAACAGGGATTTTGGGAGTTTGGAATTTAACAGACTTGGTGGCGATCGCAAAGGATTTTTGAGCAAAGGCGATTAACGGTGTGTGGAACGCTGCTGATACAGGTAACAATACAGCCGTATATCCTTTCTCATGTAAAGCGTCTTTGACTCTGGCTATTTCTGCGGTCGGCCCAGCCAAAACAAATTGAGTGGGAGAATTTTGATTAGCGATCGCAACTTGCGGAAAATGTCTGATTACTGCTTCAACTTTGCTGATATCTTCTTTAACAGCCAGCATACTACCCGCATCATGATCTGGGTCTTCTGGAGCCGCCATTGCTTGACCCCTAGCTTTCACTAAGAACAAGTAATCTTCAGTACTCAAAACTCCCGCAGCCCATAGCGCTGTGAGTTCACCAAAGCTATGACCAGCAACAAAATCTGACTTAAATCCGGCTTGTTGCAGTATGCTATACATCCCTGCACTCAACACCCCGATGGCTGGTTGAGCGTATTCTGTACGTTGTAAGGCAGCAATTTGGACATTCTTTTCTGCCTCTCCAAACACCGGATGAGGGAAAACGATTTCTGACAACGGCTGCAAATTATCTTTGAGCAACAGGCTATCCATATAACCATGAAGACGGCGCATCAAAGGAAAATTCATCACCAGTTCGCGTCCCATCTCCAGGTATTGCGAACCTTGTCCAGAAAATAGAGAGACAACTTTTCCGCCCAATTCCATACCAGAGGAACGGTAATAAATCCCTTGGGGATGCTCCCAAGATGCGGCTGACCCTTTGAGTTTTAGCCAGTCAATGCTAGTTTGCAATAACTTGCAAGCTTCTTCGAGATTTTCAGCGACAAATCCAAATCGGGGAGCAGAGAGAGGAATTTGTGGCGATTTGCACTCATTGACTAATTGTGCGTAATGTGATTTGCCTTCAGGCGATCGCAACTTACCCAAAATTTCTTCCGACTTGCTCAACAGTTGCTCTACTGTAGGAGCAAATAACAGCACTTCATTAGCATCACTGTGTAAGCGGTAAGCGGCGTTTTGGTCAGCTTCATATTCTTCCAAAACGACGTGATAATTGGTTCCGCCAAAGCCGAAAGAACTTACACCTGCACGTCTTGGCGCTTCTCCTTCTGGACGAATCCAAGGTCTAGTTTCGGTATTCAAATAAAAGGATGAATTTTTAATGTTGAGTTTGGGGTTTGGCTCAGTGATGTTAATTGTTGGCGGTAATACTTTGTGATGTAAAGCCAAAGCAGTTTTAACCAAACTCGCCGCACCCGCAGCCGCTTTTGTGTGTCCAATTTGTGATTTCACACTACCCAAAGCGATATGCTGCTTTTTATCATCATGGACATCAAAGAAATCTTTTAAAGAACCGAATTCTGTCGGATCTCCTGCCATTGTGCCAGTACCATGTGCTTCCATCAAACCAACAGTAGCGGGAGAGAAGCCGGCATCTTCATAAGCGCGTTCTAAGGCTTTAACTTGACCTTCTTTGCGGGGAGCATAAATGCTCTTGTAGCGTCCATCACTGGAAGTACCAATACCTTTAATTACGGCATATATTTTATCGTTGTCGCGTTCAGCATCTTCTAATCGTTTAAGGACAAGCATGGCGATACCTTCACCCAACATCATCCCATCAGATTTAGCATCGAAAGGTTTGACATTTTCACTGGGAGAAACCGCCGGTGTTTTGCTAAACGAGATGTAAGCCATGATGGTGTTATCGGTATCAACACCACCAGTCAGCATCATGTCAGAACGATGCTCAACTAGCTCGCTGATTGCCATTTTCAAAGCACCAAAGGAACTAGCGCAAGCCGCATCAACTACGCAGTTCATCCCGCCAAAATTGAGGCGATTGGCAATTCTACCCGCGACTACGTTAGCTAACATTCCAGGGAAAGCGTTCTCATCCCATTTCACGTAAGCGCTTTTGATTTTATCAACGATTTTTTGGGTATCTTCGTCAGATAAACCACTGCTTTTAAGTGCTTTTTCCCAAATTGGATATTCCAATCTTGCAGAAAGTGGCATTCCTAATTGCTTGGCCATCGCCACGCCTAAGATTACCCCAACCATCTCGCGGTTAAATTCGCGTTGTTCGCCATAACCTGCATCTTCCATCGCCTCTTTCGCAACCACTAAACTTAATAGTTGCGATACATCTGTGACTTCTAAAATGCTAGGTGGTATGCCGAATTCCATCGGGTTAAAATCAACCTCTGGAAGAAACCCGCCTCTTTTGCAGTAAGTTTTATCTTCAGTAGTTCTGGGATTTGGATCGTAATAATCTTCGACGCTCCAGTGAGTAGCAGGAACATCAGTAATACAGTCAATTTTGTTTACTATATTTTGCCAGTATTCGCGCAAGTTTCTAGCTTGAGGCAATAGAGAAGCCATCCCAACAATGGCGATAGGATTGTGTTGTAATTGTCTGTTAATTTTGTTAATTGACACTGATTTATCTGATTTCATTTTTTTTCCTTCGATAGACTTAATTACAGCCTGTTCACAATTATTTATCAGGCTCTCTAACTCCGTTAATGCAGTATCAATTGAATAAGCAGACATAGGGCATAGTGAGTACTGTGGATTGTGTAGTTACAGTAATTTCTGTTGCCTACTAATTAAATGAAAAACTCTTGTTGTGCAACCAGTTAGCACCTCTGAAAGTCTGGTGAAAAAGTAATTACGAATTACGAATTACGAATTACGAATTATGCCAGGTAAAGCCTTATGTTTCCAGGCGACTTTGGCACACTGCGTAGGCGTAGCCCGTCGTAGACATCGCAAAAAAATGTTATCCAACGCTAGACTCTTTAAATTGTGGCAATAGGTCAAAGACGTTGTTAAAACTGGTAAAATAGTCTTGGAGTGTAATAGCTGCTTGACCAGTAAATTTAATCCATTTGTAATGGTAGAGATTTTGAGTAATGGTATCCTACTGTAGCGATAAAAACTGAGGAGTAGCTAAGAGAACAGAAACGTTTTTTCACCTGAGAGCTTTTGATTATTTAGCCTAACCACAGCAACATAGCTGTTGTTAATGGCAACGTTCTGTACCTCGATTAATGTCATAGCCAATTTCAACGTTCGGGATAATGTATTTTATGCTATTTGAACCCGCAAAGTTGACAAGTTCGTTACACAAAAGACACCACCTTTAATCCGAATTTATGCAAGTTGAAAAAGTAATTAAACGAGCAGACGGCGATGAGAAAGCAGTTATCTTTAGTTATTTTTAATTTCAAAACCTCAATTAAATAACTAGTTTGTTTAACCACTTTAAAACATTTAATTAATAAAAACACTAACACACTTTACAGAAACTAAATCATTTCTTTAAACTTATTTTATAAAGAAAAATCCACAATTCCTGATGTTAACTTAAATAAAACTGAGCAAAAAAGTATAACTTGCCACTCTATAAGTGCGTCAAATATTTTGTTATCTACGCATTAACCATAAATTTGTGCTGAATTAAGTTAACAATGTAAATCTGTTGTCTAGTAAGTAACAATTTGATGAATACATAGAGCAACTGAATAACCATAAGTATGTTTTTTCAGAGAAACATCATAATTAAGTCAACGTTTTGGGTTATTTTTCAATATAAGTCAAGTTAAGAAGCAAAGCGGTTATTTATAAAGCAAATGTTAATTTTTAGTATGTTGCTTGATAAACATAATCATGATTACATCAGTTAAAAAGGCAGTTAGAAAGCCGAGGCGAATTGAATGATGCCTCTGGCACACCTGCCGTAGGATGCCCGTTCGCGTAGCGTCTCCTTTAGGAGAAGGGCTGTAGAGCGAATGCGGCTACACACACAAACTTAGTTCGCTGAGGCAGGCTAAGAAAAATTGGGTATTTGAAACCCATACAGGTGGGTAAAACCTCGTTTAGACAGGGTTTCTAACCGTCCTTTAATCACTATGAGCAAAACCAATAATAATGTCTTATACTACACAACCTTGCTAACAATAATCTGTTAGTAATATCAAATCTACTTAATAACTAACTATTTGTTGGTATTCAATTTTCAGACACTAAATTAGTGATGAATACATTTCCTCAGCATTTAATCTTACTGTAACCAAATATTTTAGTGATAAAATCAAGACTTATGCAAAGTAAATCGGTTGACAACAATCAATTTTCATATCATAATTAATGAAAAGTTTATCCAAATTTGATTTCATTTTTATTAGCGCTTCGTTGTTCTTGAGAGTTAAGTTTTCTGGTTAGCACTATTGTATTTTACGCTACTGGATTAGATGTCAAATTAGGATATAACTTAGGAAGCTTTGAAGTAACACCACCATTAATTTTCACGCCACAATAGTGATTTTGGGCGGCAAAAGCGTACAACAATTCATATAAAACCAATTTAGACCCATCCACTTGATTAAGATAGAAACTCTAGAGGAAAAGCCCTCTTGGTAATTTGCGGATGAGTCTATATCTAATGGACTAAATATAACCAGGCTATCCCCTAAAAAAGCAGAATTGGAATGAAAAGATGGCAGTAAATAAAGAAAGCCGATTATTCACAAAACCCGTAGGTAGATCGCAAGTAATTTTAGCAGCTTCTCTAACTTTAGCAGCCGGATTAATAGCTTTTTATAGTTTAGTTCCATTTTGGTCTAAACCAAAAGTTCAGACAGCGCCAGCAAATCCTCCAAAAGCTGTGACTCCTGCAAAAGTTGCTGTAACCGCCTTGGGACGTTTGGAACCAGAAGGCGAAGTTACTACTTTGACTGCTCCTACTTCTAATAATGGGGTGCGAGTAGATAGACTTTTGGTGAAAGAAGGAGATACGGTTAAAGCAGGGCAATTATTAGCCTATCTAGAAAACTATGGCCGTTCTAAAACTGCACTGCAACAATCTATAGACCAACTGCAAGTTGCTAAAGCTAAACTAGCGCAGGTTAAATCTGGAGCCAAAACCGGAGATATCGAAGCTCAAAAGGCTGCGATCGCACGTTTAGAGCCACAATATAAAGGAGACGTTGCTACCCAACAGGCCACAATCGACCGCATCCAGGCTGAAGTAGACAATGCTCAAGCCGAGAATAATCGTTATCAGCAATTATATAAACAAGGTGCGATCGCGGCTTCTGTAGCAGATAGCAAAGCCTTGCAACTCAAGACTACACAACAGCAACTAACAGAAGCCCAAGCTACCCTCAAGCGCACTGAAGACACATTCCAACAACAACTTAAGCAAGCACAAGCACAACTCAAGAGTGTTAGCGAAGTACGTAATGTAGATGTTCAAGTCGCACAAACCGAAGTCAACAGTGCAACAACTTCTGTTCAACAAGCAAAAGCCGACTTGGATTTAAGTTACATAAAATCGCCCATAAATGGCAAAATTTTAAAAATCCACGCCAAAACCGGAGAAGTAATCAGCACCAACAAAGGATTTGCTGAAATCGGTAAAACATCTCAAATGTATGTGATTGCAGAGGTGTATCAAACCGATGTTCAAAAAGTGCGTGTAGGACAAAAAGCCACAATTACCAGCACTGCATTTACTGGAACAATAAAAGGAACTGTAAAAGAGATTGGTTGGCAAGTTGACAAGCAAAACATCTTCAGCATCAATCCTGGTTCAGACACAGACCGCAGAATAGTTGAAGTTAAAATTTCCATCGATAGTCCCGCAGATAGTGAAAAAGTTGCTCGTTTAACTAACTTACAAGTGGATGTCGCCATTCATATTTAGTCAATTGGCAGAGTCATTCACAAATGACAAATGACCAATGACAAATGACAAATGACAAATGAAAATAAATCCATGAATTTTAAAATTCCTTTAGGTTGGCTACAGCTAGCGCAGCAAAAAGTTCGTTTATTAGTAGCTGTAGCCGGGATTGGTTTTATTGTGCTGCTAATGTTTGTGCAACTTGGTTTCCAAGATGCTCTTTATTCCAGTGCAACCGCAGTGCATCAAAATCTCAAAGGAGATTTATTTTTAGTGAGTTCGCAATATAAATCTTTGACCTCAAATCAAAGTTTTTCGCGGACTCGTTTATACCAATCTCTGGGGTTTGATGGTGTAGAGTCAGTTAGCCCCATGTATTTGCAATTTGCCAAACTAAAAAATCCGGCTACTAGTGAGAAATATTCAATATATGTTATTGGTTTCGACCCAGGTAGACCGGTGATGAATCTCCCAGAAGTGGAGAAAAATTTAGATAAACTCAAAATTCCCGATGTCGTTCTTTTTGATCGGGGTTCTCGCCCAGAGTTTGGCCCAATTGCTGAAAAATTTAATGCGGGAGAAACTGCACAGACAATTGAAATATTTCCCTACAGTTCATTGATTGGCTATAGAGTGAGAATAGGTGGTTTATTCACATTAGGCCCTTCGTTTGGGGTAGACGGAAATTTGCTTGTTAGTGACTCAACTTTTTTGAGGATAAATCCCAATACTCGTCCGGCGGATATGATAGATATCGGTTTGATTTCCCTCAAACCTGGTGCTAATGCACAAACAGTACTGAAAAATTTGCAAGCAAGTTTGCCTAGTGATGTCCAAGTTTTTACCCGCCAAGGCTTCATTGATTTTGAAAAAAATTATTGGGCTGTTAGAACACCCATTGGTTTTATTCTTAACTTGATGTTGACAATGGCTGCGGTTGTTGGTGTGGTTATTGTTTATCAAATTCTTTACAGCAATATTGCTACACAGTTCGTTGCTTACGCCACTTTAAAAGCCATCGGATATGCAAATAGCTATTTGTTGAATGTGGTATTTCAGCAAGCTTTGATTTTGGCAATATTAGGTTATATCCCAGGATTTATTACTTCTGTTTTGCTATATAGTTTTGCAGCCGAAGCAACTAAACTACCAATAGTTATGACCACTAATAACGCAGTAATTGTCTTAACTTCAACAGTTTTAATGTGCATAACATCGGGAGCGCTTGCTATCAACAAACTCCGCTCCGCAGATCCAGGAGATATTTTTTAGCTATTGTAAGCAGCAAAATAATCAAATTACTTTGCCCTGATACAAAAATATAACTAAGCATTGGGGCAGGTTCTCTACGGAAAAATTATTCCCTATACCAATTGGGTATACATTTTCAGTCTTTTATCTAATAGCTCAAATTCACTCATTTAACAATAATTTCGATTTTATGAACCTCAAAGACAAAACCCTGCTAATTACCGGGATAAATGAATTCGTCGGTTTGCGTACAGCCGAGTTAGCCATAGCGCAAGGAATGAAAGTTCGTGGACTGCAAAGTTCTAAAGAACAGAACAAGCAATTACAGAATTTAGGTGTTGAGATAATTATTGGTAGTATCACCGATTCTACTATTGCTCAAAAGGCTTGTCAGGGAGTAGATATCGTTTTACATACAGTTCAACTTGCCGAAGAAGCTGGTGCAATTAAGAATTTTCGTGATATCAATGTTGGCGGTACTATCAACATAGCTAAAGCTGCTAAACAGGCTGGTGTCAAAACATTTGTGCATCTATCCAGTGTAATGGTTTATGGTTTCAACTATCCTAATGGTGTTACAGAATCAGGGCCACTATCTGGCGAAAATAATCCTTACTGTGAAACCAAAATAGAAGCCGAAACAGCACTTTTAGAATTGAATCATCCTCCCGATTTTGGCATCATTGTTATTCGAGCCGGAGATGTTTACGGGCCAGGAAGTATACCCTGGATAGTCAGACCAATTTTGATGATGCGTCAAAAATTATTTGCCTGTGCCAACGATGCTAAAGGAGTAATCAATCACGTATATATAGATAACCTGATTGATGGAATCTTTCTAGCTATAGAAAAAGAAACTTATGGTGAAATATTTAATATCACCGACGGACAAGAAACTTCTTGGAAAGAGTATTTTATGCGTTTAGCAGCGATGGAAGATTTACAAGCACCCCTTTCATTATCGAAAGATGAAATAAAGTTGTTTCTAAAGCTGCGCGTTCAAGGACAAAAGCTTTTTCGGAAAAAAGTTGATATTTTACCAGAGTCTATAGATTTTATGACTCGTCCTTATGCTTGTTCTATTGTCAAAGCACAAAGTCTATTAAATTATAAACCAACAATTGACTTAGAAGAAGGAATGCAGCGAACACATGAATGGCTGCAAAAAACAGATATCCAAAACTTGATTAAATAGTCAACAGATTTTAAGAAGTCAGAATTCAGGAGTCAGGAGTCAGAATGGGCTAAATGTCCTGCTACTGCTAACAGAATGATTGGAAAATCAAGAGGATACATACAGCATGGTTGATTGATTTTATTGAAATTATTCTGAATTCTGAATTCTGGATTCTGACTTCTAAATTATTCCGTTGCATCTGCCTAACAATTATCTGCAATTAAACATAAAATAATCCACAGATTATCCGAATACTTGTTATGAGTAGCAATCAGCCACGATTGAGCATCGGATTACCTGTATACAATGGTGAAAAATTTATCAAAGAAGCCATAGATTCAGTCTTGGCTCAAACCTTTGAAGATTTTGAGCTAATTATTTCAGATAATGCTTCTACAGATAAAACTGAGGAAATTTGTAGAGCTTATGCTGAGAAAGACCAACGTGTTTGTTACTACCGCAATGACAATAATATTGGTTGCGCCCGTAATTTTAATCGCGTCTTTCAATTGTCTTCAGGTGAGTACTTTAAATGGGCAGCTTATGACGATCTTCATGCTCCAGATTTTATCAAGAAGTGTGTTGAGGTACTTGACCAAGACTCTAGCATAGTCTTGTGTCACTCCCAGACATATTTTATTGATGAACGGGGTAATTTTCTCCAAAATTACGATATCAAACTTAAGGCAGATGCATTAAAACCAGATGAGCGTTTTCACGAATTACTGACGAAACATTTATGTTATCAATGTTACGGAGTAATTCGTGCCAGTGCCTTGAGAAAGATACCACCTATGGGTGGTTACGGTAATGCAGATGGAATTCTCTTGTTAAGACTTGGTATTCTTGGTCGATTTTACGAAATTCCTGAATACCTGTTTTTTGCCAGAAGCCATCCGCAACAATCAATGAGTATGTATTTCCCTAATTATTTGTTGTTTGCTAACAACACTAAAAAACACTCATTGAGTATGCTGCCTGATTTTTATGCCTATACAGTGTGGTTTGATTCAGCAAAGAAAGGACAAATTTTATTGCCGCATTGGAGAATAATCTGGGAGTATCTACTCTCTATATGGCGTAGTCCCCTAAGTTGGAATGAGCGCTTGTGTTGCCAAATAAGTTTATATCGGCAGTTAAAAGGGGCAGAATATCTTTTGCTCAAAGATTTACTAAAAGTGCTGCAATTACTTTGGAAAGGTTGGCAACTAGCATTAATTAAAAAATATCAAGCTATCCATTTAACAAATCGGTTTAAAAATAAAAGCTGGTAAGTACAGCTTTTTCCCAGCCCAAAATTCACCTATTTTTTCACTACAAAACTATGCTGAAACTATCTCAAATCTCTAAAGTTTTACTTGCTACTTTAGTCAGCCTCAGCTTTGTTAAAACAGTGAATGCAGAACCAACTGAAACACTAAGTGTTGTAGTCAATGGCATACAACACAAAAAAGGTGAGATTTGCTTCCGAGTTTATGCAACTGAAAAAGGCTTTCCGATGAGTAATTCTAAGGGATCTCAAAGTGGCTGCGCTAAAATTACTGGCAATTCTGTAAAAAAAGAATTCTCCGGTTTGAAGCCTGGAACTTATGCTGTTGCTGTGGTTGACGATCAAAATGGCGATCGCAAACTCAATAAAGACTTTTTTGGTATTCCTACAGAAGGTTTTGGCATTTCTAAAAATCCAACTGTGTCTATACAAACAGGTACACCAAAGTTTCGTGATGCCAGTTTTGTTGTTAATAAAAATACAACAGTCAATATTACTATGAAGTATTCGCTGGATTCATAAAGGCGATTGGAGACTGGGGATTGGGGACTGGGTACTGGGGACTCCTTGTTTACAAGATACTTCTGATTTTCAATCCCCAATCTCCAATTCCTAATTCCAGTCCCCAGTCCCTAATCCCTAATCCCCAGTCCCCAACCCCTAATCCTATCGGAGATTAAAAATTTAATGGAAGATTTGGCGATATTTTTGTCTAAGTCTTTGATGGGTTGGTTGGTTATTCAGGTGTGTTTAACGCTTGTCTTTATATGGTATCTGCGCTCATCTAAAAAAAATTTATTAGCAGATGATCAGTTACCCAAAACAGCAGTGATTCTTTGCTTACGCGGAGCCGATCCGTTTTTGCCTAGATGTTTGCGATCGCTCCTGAACCAAAACTATCCACACTATGATTTAAAATTGATCGTTGATAGTCACGAAGACCCCGCTTGGAAAATTGCCAGTGAAAGCATCACAGAGCAAGAAGCGACCAACGTTCAAATTAGCCCTTTGCGAATAGTACGCAACAATTGTAGTCTCAAATGTAGTTCTTTAGTCCAAGCTGTCCGTGAGTTGGATGATTCCTACAAGGTGGTTGCCTTAGTAGATGCTGACACCATAGTTCATGTGAATTGGCTACGAGAATTGGTCAGTCCTTTAAGTGATGCTAAAGTAGGGGCGACAACAGGTAATCGTTGGTACGTCCCTACAGGTAGGTATTGGGGATCTTTAGTCCGATACATCGGTAATGTATCCACAGTAGTGCAAATGTTTATCTTCCAGATTCCTTGGGGTGGATGTTTGGCTGTGAAAACAGAAGTACTTCGCCAAACAGAACTCCTAGATAAATGGGGACAAGCTTTAGGCGAAGATTTTATGATGCACGACATCCTCAAAAAACATGGATTTCAGGTAAAGTTTGTGCCTTCGCTGCTAATTGTTAATCGTGAAGAAACTGATTTATCCAACTTAATCGACTATCTCAAGCGCCTGATACTTTATTCTCGACTGTATCACCCGCGTTGGTTAGCTTTAGTTAGCGAATCTGTTTCTAGCATTTTGTTTCCGACTGCACTCATCATCTTAATTCTAGAGTCCTTTTTGCAGGCAAAATTGGAAGCTGCGATTCTCTTATTAGGGTGTTATTGTGTCTATACTGTAGGATTACTCTTGATAATGCTTGTGTTGGAATTAGAGGTACAGCGAGTGGTTCGCTCTAATGACCAGGCGATCGCAAAATTATCAGGTGCTACAATCGTCAAAATGTTAATTGGAATTCCGCTAACACAGTGGGTTTATGGGTTAGCGATGCTATCATCCATTTGGATCTCAACAGTCACCTGGCGCGGTGTCTCCTATCGAGTTCAAGGGCCTTGGAATGTCCGCTTAGTAGAATATCGCCCTTATCAATGGTTAGACCAGCCGATTAATAGCAAGGTTTCTCTTTGAATTAAATCGCTAAAATATGAACAATTCGTACTTCGTAATGGCGCTCACTACAAGACGTTGCACGTAGCTTGCTTCTTTGCAATAGTAAGTGAACTTGCTACCCCTATACTAACGTAATTATGTTTTATAGAAAGGGGGTATCAACCCGTATTCAATTACGAATTACGAATTACGAATTACGAATTATTATGAACTAGGGCATGAAAGTTATTACACTAAACATTCCCTAGTCTTCAAATTATATTATCTTATATTTAGTACAACTATATTAGCTATAACCCTTGTCAGAATACATATTTTTTCTTGTGATTATCGAAATGTATTTGCATAAAATGGCAAGGGTGTAGACAAATATATTAAGGGGAATTTTGACTTAGTATTTTGGATGTTTTGAGAGTTAAATCCAGGTTTAGACATCCAATTAAAAATTGATAATTTCGGTTATTTGAAAATGCGTAAATCCTTAGTCTAACCGTATTAGGGGGAATTTTTTAGCTACATAATCAGGATGTTCATGAAACATAAGCTGCGTAAATCCTAAATTGAAAACCAGCATTTTCGTGAAATATTCCCCTTTATTATGACTAAGCAAAAACTTCGCATTGCACTATTTACAGGATTGTATGCTCCTTTCTTGACTGGTGTTTCTGTTGCTGTTCACCAACGAGTTCGTTGGTTGCTAGAGCAAGGACATGAGGTTTTTCTAGTTCATCCGCAAATCAACGATCGCTACCCCAAAAATGTTGGCGATCGCCCCATGCCAGGTTTGAATGAAATTGAGTCTTTCCCCAATTTCTCTGCTTACGCATTTCCCACTGAACCACTATTATTCTATAAGTCTCTTCCTCAACCATTAAACCATCGGCATTGGAGTGATACCAAGCTGCTGGAGAAATTTAAGCCTGATATTATCTTGGTTGAAGAAGCCGCGCAAATGAGAGGTTTATACTCATTTTTCTTGCAAGGTTATGGTCGTCCAATTGGTGTCGAATACGCAAAACGAACAGGTACGCCAATAATATCACTTTTCCATACTGATATCGTTGCGTATATCAAATACTATTTTGGAGATAAATTCTTTAACTTTGTTCGTCCGATTATTCCCGTTTTAGTTAAGCAATTTAGTGAGTCTTATGACTTCAATTACTTTTCTTCTAAAGAGCAACTCACTAAATACGAAGAATTGAAATGTCAACGCGCTGAATATGTCCCTTATCAAGGCATTGATTGCGAAAAATTTCATCCACGCAACATTTGTTACAATCCGATTCCTAACGACAACCGACCAACTATTTTGTTTGTCGGACGCATTACCCCTGAAAAAAATGTCAACCAATTGCTTGATATCTTTCCAGTCATAGCTGCCAAAATTCCTGATGTTCATCTGGTGATTGTTGGTAGTGGCCCGATGGATGAGGAGATTCGTGAGCGTGCTAAAAAGTTTGGATCGGGTATTACTATATGGGGCGAATCTCATGGTACAGAACTTTTAGGTTGGTTTGCGAGAGCAGATATTTTTGTCAATCCTTCCGTCACCGAAAACTTCTGCACTACAAATAACGAAGCGTTAGCTTCTGGAACGCCTCTAGTTGCGGTTGTTGCACCGTCAACTTCAGAACAGGTGTTTCCTGGTCGTAACGGCTTTCTTGCCCAACCTAACAACCCTACAGACTTCGCTCAAAAGGTGATTGCGATTCTAGAAAATCCTGATTTGAAAGCAGACATGACTAGGCACGCTCGCCCTTCTATACTCGAATTTGATTGGTCAGCGTGTATGCAAAAACTTGAAGATAAGCTTTACCAAATCGTTGAAGGAAAACAAAAGGTGGAGGTAGGTACAGGCAATATAAGACGATAACCAGAACAAACACGATCGCTAATATTTATACTAATAGCGATCGCTAACACTGCAACTTTTTGCACCAACGAGTTTTAGGGTGATTAAACACATTCGACTTGCATTCTCCTAGTTGCAGCTAGTGGTACGCCAAGTTCCCTTGGCGGGGTAAAGGGTAAGGGGGAAAGGGTTTAAATCCCTTATCCTTTCCCCTTTCCCCAATCTTCACCTAGTATTTTTGGGTTGGCAGACTACTAGTAGAAGCTGTGAGTTAATAAAACTTTGAATTTTTCCTTTCCCTACCAGGCTGCAATTTAGTTGCATTGTCCTGCAATTTAGTTGCATTGTCCTGCAATTTAGTTGCATCGACCCGCAACTAAGTTGCATTGTCCTGCAATTTAGTTGCATCAATCTGCAATTTAGTTGCATTGTCCTGCAATTTAGTTGCATCGACCTGCAATTTAGTTGCATCAATCTGCAAAAATTAAACACCTTATACCATTTCACCAAATGAAAGATACAAATAATTTCTCCCCTGCTCCTCTGCTACCTATTTGTATCAACCTTAAAGTGAAACGGTATTACTGGCGTGACAAGAGTAGTAACGTTGGCGTAGCTCACCGTAAATATCGCTACTACTCTTGTTAAAATCAATTTTCTTAAAACTTTGCAATATAAAATGTTCACAAGTAACTAAGTTGATTCACCAATACTAAACACATCCGACTCGCACAGCTGTAGTTGCAGCCTCAGTGCGGTTCGTTACTCCTAACTTATTTAGTACCTGGCTGACATGATGCCTAATGGTAGAAGGACTCAATTTCATCCGTTGAGCGATCGCATCATTACTTAATCCTAAAGCCAGTAGTGTTAATACCTCTTGCTGTCGCTTGCTCAATTCATAGAGAGTTTGGGATGATGGTTTGCTTGGTTGCAGCAACGCCTGAATCACCTCTGTTGCCAACATAGACCGACCGATCGCTGCGGCTCGGATGGCATCCGCCAACTCATCAATGGAGATACCCTTGAGCAAGTAGCCAATAGCTCCGGCTTGCATTGCTTTCTGTACCAAGCCCTTGTCTAGAAAACTGGTCAAAATTAAAACCTGAATTTCTGGGTATTTTTTGCGGATAACTCTTGTTACTTCCGCCCCATTCATCCCCACCATCATCAAATCCATCAGCACCACATCTGGTTGCAAGTTTTCGCAAAGATGTACTGCTTCATCACCATTACCCGCTTCCCCCACTAACTCCATGTCATCAAAGGCCAGCAAGAGAAATTTAATACCTCCCCGCAAGATTTGATGATCGTCAACAGTTATGACCCGAATCGGTTTCACTGATTTATCTTTTTCCATAAATAAATCGGCAGTATTAAAACTATTTTTAGTACATTTACATTACATTAATTGTTTTATTTTCAGTATTTATACGTTAAATTCTTAATCTTTAATTTTTTATTTATCGCCAGTCAATCACGGTAAAATCCCACAATATAGTATTTAAATCTGTTTTTTCTAAATAGTTGATAAAAATAAACCTAACTATGTTACAAAAACTAAATACGTTTAAAATCCTTACTAATTAACAATCAAAAAGAACAAATCGCGCTTTTAGTAGTTAACTTTATTTATGCCCAATACCCGATTCCCCACTGCTTACTCCCCACTGCCTATTTTATTTACACAGGTTGCCAACTCAGGACAATCTCAGTCCCCTTACCTGGATAGCTTGACAAATAGAAAATAGCGCCAATAGACTCAGCCCGTTCTTTCATAATTGCTATGCCCAGATGATCAGATGATATCTTGTTAAAGTCAAAACCACAGCCATTATCGCTAATACGCAAGATCATTTTTTGTGAATCGCTGCGGAGGCTGACTGATACAAGCGAAGCTTTAGCATATTTAATAATATTATTCAGTGCTTCTTGAGTAATCCGGTAGAACACAAGCTTTACCTCATTAGATAAAGGAAAATCGCCTTCTAAAATTGTTGTTATCTGTAAACTTGCTCGTCCAGAAATTGCCTTGGTTAACTGCTGTATTAATTCACCTAATGGTTTCTCCGCCAAACCATCGGGACGCAATTCGATTAGTAAATTCCGCATCTCTGCTAAAGCCCCTTGTGTGAGTTGGGCGAGTTCCTCTAATCCTTGTTGTGCTATGTCTGGGTTGCGTTTCCAAACTCTAGGTAAAGCTTCGGCAATGGTCGCCACAGTAAACAATGTTTGCGATACTGAATCGTGTAAGTCGCGGGCGAGGCGATTTCGCTCGACTTCCACCGCAATTTTGCGTAGCCGTTCGCTTTCTAGCAATTGTTCGTGTAGTTTCACCGCTTGCATTAAGTCTTTGGATAAGCGTAGACTCATAATTACTATGAAGGACATAAATCCAAACTCAGCCAGGTATAGAAATTTGATCTTCCCTAAATCTACTAGGCGATCGTGTTGCACAGCTGCTATCATAATCGCTAAACTCAGTCCTAAACTAAGTGCTGCTTGCTTCTCACCGCGCCGATATTGAAGGTAACAAGTAGAAACAGCGAAAACAGTAGTACTGTTTAAAGCTAATAATTGAAAACCGAATAAGGGATTGAGTGTACCTTCTGGGTAATAAATAGATTCGCCCCAAGGCAAAGAAACGCTTGATAGGCTACTGACATCAGAGTAGAGAATCCCTGTCGGGGAAATTTGGTTGATTAACAGGCTGATGGCGTACAGGCTATTCAGTAGCAAAATTAAACGCACTGGCTTTATTTTAGTAAAAACAGCTATAAACCAGACAACAGTAACAGCATAAATATATCCAACAAAACATACCAATTTTTGGGCAGCGATGTAGTCTTCTACGTTAGCGGCTTGATATCTCAGCATTAAAGCCACGATATAGCTAACACATCCTAAGCAAACTAACCCAAAGCACAAATGAAGCGTGGTTTGTAATCTTCCATAGGCAATCAGCAGGTGAAACAGACCAACATATAAACAAATGCCAGCAAGTATACTCAGAACGATTGGAACAAGAGTCATTAGTTAGTTGTATCAAATATATATAAGCATCATATTCGTTTATTCAGGCGATCGCTCCTCATGCACAAAGAGCGATCGCATCTACTTGGATGATTCCTTGATGCTGATATCCTTTGCATTATCCTGCACCTTTGTTGCATTGGCTAACAACTTAGTAGCATTGACTTGCACCTTTGTTGCATTGGCTAGCAACTTAGTAGCATTGACTTGCAACTTGATTGTATTAGGATATACCCTTGTTGCATTAAAGTTGTACAAATGAGCGTGACTCAGTTATTAAGGAGTAGTGACAATACTTCTCGGTTAAGGGGAAAAGGGAAAGGGAAAAGGGAAAGAAAAAACCTTTAACCTTTACTATTTACCCCAAACCCGATTCCGAGTTAAAAATGCACAAAGCGAGAATTATTGGGAGTAATGAGTGACGTTTGCCACTCTTTTTGTTCAGTATAAGTCTTGTAGGGTGTGTTATCGCGCGAGCGTAATGCACCGCCAAGGATTTACGGTGCGTTAGGACTGCCGTCCATAACGCACCCTACTTAAATTTTTCACCTTACTGATAGCTTTAGAGTGGCAATGGGTACATTAAATACATCACTGACAGCAGTATAGTAATATGACTACCCAAAATACAACACGCCGTTTGCGCCCTCAATTAATTAGTGAAGATGTTACTTCATGGCACGGTTTACAAACCATCAATACTTATGAAACTAACCGTGCTGAAGCCTCTGCTGCCAAATTACAGCAAGCTTATCAAGCTATGTTAGCCCAGCAACAAGCCGAAACTGAAAAACAAACTTTATACCGTGCTGCGGCTGATGCTGCACGATTAGCAGAATGGGAATTTCACAATACAGTATTAGCAATGAAAGAAGTTGTGCGTGGACAATATGGATTAGATAGCGATCAAGCCCAAGCAGTAGGATTGAAGAAAAAATCGGAGTACAAGCGTCCTAGCCGTAAAAAGTCAGTTACATCATTAGCTAAGTAAAATTAACGCATTTTAACAGAGCGATCGCACTTACATTACTTGTGCGATCGCTTTGTTGCATAGATGAGAACCTTAGACTTCTTGGCATTTGTCGGGAAAAGGGGGAAGGTTTGTTATTTTCCCTTTACCCTTTACCCTTTAACCTTTACCCCTAAGAGTGCAAAGCTCTCTATCACTTATCACCCGTCAGCAAAATTTTAACACTACAAATAAGCATAAGTAACACTTATATAGGACAAAGATCCTAGTCAAAACTTGGATCTTTGTTCGATGCGGTCGTTGAGGCGATCGCTCTATAATCTATTCCGCTACAACGAAATTTAGGCAATTACCTCACTCGACAATGAATAAAATCTGGTTTGGCAATACTTTATTGTTTAGTTCAGTTTTGGCAAGTACCTTACTTGTTAGTCCTAGTATTGTCAGGGGTCAAGACTTCTCCGTACCCGCAAATACAGCACCTTGTCGTCTTAACGTCACTGGTGCTTATCTAACAACAATCTTCAACGCAGATGGCAGCATTGGCTCTCGTGGGGTTATTACACTCGACCGAGATGGTAACTTTTTTGTCACTGACTCCAATCAAGGTGGCGTTACTAACGTTTTCAATCCCTTTACTAGTGGACAAGGTGCTTGGAAGTGTGATGGCAAAACTGGAGTAAGTGCTAGGTCTATCACCTTTGCTTTTCCTGGAAGTGTAGGAGCCGGTAGCATTGGCCGCGCCGACTACCAAGCCAGCTTTAATCCCCAAACGCAGACAATACAAGGGACTATCACATTGCGCCTTTTCAACCTCAATGCTAATCCGTTGTTAAATAATGTCCCGCCTGTAGGAACATTCAACTTCTCAGGGCAACAAATCAAACCTAATTAATTTTTAAGGCGATTTACAGGAATAAATATACCGCCGCCGTTGGTTTCGACTTCTCTTCGAGACGCTACGCGTAGCTTGCTTCCCCAAAGGGGTACGCTCAACTAACTGAGAGATCGAGAGTTGAGCGAAGCGATGCACTGAGCGATTGAGGCGTAGACGCGCTGCTTCCGCTTGTCGTCAGACACCGCTCTATAGTCCACTTCACCACAGCAAACTTAACAACAAACGACGAAGGTAATAGCCATGACAACACTGATCAATTTTGACAATTTAGCTCCTGGTACAGTTTTAACTAATCAGTTTTCAGGAGTAACCTTTTCATCCGATCCAGGGAATTCGGTCACAACACTTTTTTATCCCTTAGGGCCTTCTCAACCAAACGTAATCGGTACAGCCAATTCAACCGGCCAAATTAATGGAAACCTAAATCTTAATGTTGATTTTGCTCAACCAGTTAATGATTTATCGTTTTTTGTAGTAGGAGATAATACTGTTGGTACTGCTGCCAAAATTGATGTTTATACCACTACAAGTTCGTCACCCATTACAGTCAATCTCATCACTGATGGTAATGGTTTTGCTCCAGATCTTGTAGATTTATCATCATTCACAAACATTACCCGCATTAGTATTAACAACGTAACAGATCCTGCCGGTATTGGATATGATAGCTTTCAATTTAACTTTGTTCCAGTTGCCGTTGATGACAGTGCCACTACCAATGAAGACACCGCCTTCAGTGGCACTGTACTAGCTAATGATAGTGACCTAGATACAAGTGTCTTCACTGTTAGTGCAGTCAACGGCAATACTGCTAATGTGGGTAATCAAATTTCTTTAGCTTCTGGTGCATTATTAACTCTCAATAGTGACGGTAGTTATAACTACAACCCCAACGGTCAATTTGAATCTTTAGCTGCGGGTGCGACTGCCAGCGACAGCTTTACTTATACTATTAGCGATGGTAGCGGCACTAGCACAGCTACAGTCAACCTCACCATCAACGGTGTCAACGATGCGCCCACAGGTTCGCCTACAGCTACATTAAGCAACACACCAGAAGATACTGCCATCGCCATTAATACATCTGACTTATTAGCAGGTTTCAGTGATGTCGATGCTGGTGATACCCTCTCAGTTACCAACTTGACTGCCACTAACGGGGCATTGGTAAATAACAACAATGGCACTTATACCTTCACCCCAAATGCCAACTTTAATGGTACTGTTAACCTTACCTACGATGTCACTGATGGCACAGCGACTTTAACCGGACAAACTCAGGCTTTCTCTGTCACCCCTGTTAACGATGCCCCTGTTGCTGTTGATGATACTGCTACCACATTCTTTGGTACTACCGTCAACATTTCAGTTGCCACCCTACTAGCCAATGATAGCGATGTTGATAGCACCTCCCTTAGCATCACTGGTGTCAGCGGTGCGACCAACGGTACTGCCGTCCTGAATAATAACGGCACAGCCAACAACAGTGCAGATGATTTTGTTTCCTTTACACCAAATCTTCTGTTCTTTGGTAATGCCAGCTTTAACTACACCCTTAGCGATGGTAGCCTCACTGATACTGGTACAGTGACAGTGGCTGTCGGTATTAACAATAATGGCACGAATCAACCGGATAACATAATTGGCACTATTGGTAACGACATCATCTACGGTGGTAATGGCAACGATACCATCTACGGGGGCGCGGGTAATGATAGCCTCGACGGTGGTAATGGCAACGACATCTTATATGGCGATGGACTGATGGATGGCGGTACGGGTAACGATACCCTCAACGGTGGTAATGGCGATGATACCCTGTATGGTGGCGGTGGTAGCGATCGCCTCACAGGTGGTAATGGCAACGATCTGCTTTATGGTGGTGCTGGCAGTGACACCCTTACAGGTGGCAATGGTAACGATATCTTTGCCTTTGCTGGTGGACAAGGTACTGACACCATTACTGATTTTGTTAAGGGTAGCGATCTGATTGGATTGTATGGTGGTTTAAGCTTTGGACAACTGAGTTTCTCTGGTAACAATATCAAAGTGACTTCTACTAATGAAATTTTGGCGACGCTGACTGGTATTAATACGACGACGCTGACTGCCGCTAATTTCGTAACGCTTTAATCATCGCTATTTTATCCAACGTCTTTTAGATGCGTAGGTTGTGCTTCTGACTTTTCACGTCATGTGGAAAAGCCAACGAAAAACCTAACCCCCTAACCCCCTTCCCTACTAGCGTTGGGGGAAGATTCAAAGTCTCTCTCCTACAAGGAGAGAGATTTAGAGAGAGGTTTTCCAGATCCAGTGAAAAGTCAGGTTGTGCTTACCGTGCGAGAATCCAACCTAAATAGTGCTTTGAGATGTTGGGTTTTATCCCTCAACCCAACCTACATCTACATCAGATTTTTTGTGAAAGTTTAACTTTGTTGGGTGGGCAAATGCTTGCTCACCTAACTGCACCTTTGTTGCATTGGCTTGCACCTTTGTTACATCGACCTGCACCTTTGTTGCATTGGCTTGCACCTTTGTTACATCGACCTGCGCCTTTGTTGCATTGGCTTGCACCTTTGTTGTCTTCAAGAGCAATTTGATTGCATTGCCTTGCACCTTTGTGGCATTGAAATTGCACAAATTCACTTAGCTCAATCTTTAAATACTAGTGCTAATCATCACTTACCGAAAACGGCATAAGGGCATAAGTATTAATTATATAGGACAAAGATCCTAGTCAAAACTTGGATCTTTGTCCGATGCGGTCGTTGGAGCGATCGCTATATAATCCATTTCGCTACAGCAAAATTTAGGCAATTGCCTAACTCAACTGATGAGGCGATCAATCTTCCGCCTTTTCTCCCAAGTTGCACTTTAGTTGCATTGACTTGGAAAAGTTAAGTTAACAGACATTAACAAGCACAAAACCATGAATAAATTCTTTTCGGCTCTAACCCTAACAACAGCTACAACTTTAGCTATTGGACTCACTGGAGTAGCAATCAGTAATCACCTTGTTTTAGGACAGACATCTATTGACTTAGCCAAGTTGCGTACCGATGCTGTATCTGCACACAACACTTATCGAACCAAGCATAAGAGTCCTAACGTGACCATTGATGATACTCTCAACCAGAGCGCACAAGCTTGGGCACAAACCATAGCAGCTAAAGGTGACTTAGAACACAGCACCAATCTAAACAATACAGGAGAGAACATATACTGGGGTGGAGACTCAGCAAACTTAGGTAGCGCAGCAGTTGACGACTGGTACAGTGAAATTAAAGACTATGACTACAACAACCCTGTATTTTCTGGCTCAACCGGGCATTTTACTCAGGTAGTCTGGAAAGGCAGTACCAAAGTAGGCTGTGGTGCTGCACCTGGCCCTGCAACAATTGAGGGTACTAAGTACGATGGCTTCTATGTAGTTTGCCAGTATTCTCCCGCAGGAAATGTGAAAGGGCAGTTTGCTGATAATGTACTAAAACCGTAGTAGTTGATTACCAACCGCTAGGTTAAGCGTAAAAGGCGATCGCTACATCATCGATTTTGCCGCAGCAAAAGTTTAACACTGCCAACAACTATAAGTATCAATTATATAAAACAAAGATCCTAGTCAAAACTAGGATCTTTGTTCTATGCGGTCGTTGAGGCGTAGACGCGCTGCTTCGGCTTGTCGTAAGACATCCCTATATAATCCACTTCACCACAGCAAACTTAACAAAAAACGGCGAAGGTAATAGCTATAACAACATTTGATGTATTGGCTTGCACCTTAGACCTCTTGGCATTTGTGCTTTTTGCAAGAGGGGGAAAAGGTTTTGGTTAAAGGGGAAGGGGACAATACAGAACCTTTTCCCCTTCCTCCTTACCCTTTTCCCGACAAATGCCAAGAAGTCGATTGCATCAAAGAGCAACTTCGTTGCATCGGCTTGCACCTTTGTTACAAGCTCATGGCACAATGCGATCGCCCTAACAGCACCACCGACAAAGACATAATGACCTTTAGCGTTTCCAGCAATCAACAAGAGCCAACTGATGACAGCCTAGCTCGAACAGCGCCAGAAGCAACCAATCGCCCAGAGTTAGAATATCAGTGGTTCTCGCCAGTTTACTAGCTGGCTACTTGAACAGAATCTCAGTCTGGCTATCAGCACCTATCAAGCTGGCAAGCTGTTTTTCATCGGCTTGCAACAGTCGGGGAAACTGTCAGTTTTCGAGCGCACCTTTGAGCGGTGCATGGGATTATGGGCAGAAGGCAACAGCCTGTACATGAGTTCGCTCTATCAACTGTGGCGGTTTGAAAATGCCCTAGAGCCTGGTAAAAATCACAATGGCTATGACGTATTGTACGTCCCGCAAGTCGGGTATGTCACCGGAGACTTGGACGTGCATGATGTGGCTTGTTCGGGAGAACAAATCGTGTTTGTCAACACACTGTTTAGCTGTCTAGCCACAGTCAGCAATAGCCATAGTTTCGTCCCGCTATGGCAACCGCCATTTATTTCCAAACTAGCAGCAGAAGACAGATGTCACCTCAACGGTTTGGCAATGCGAGACGGACAGCCGCGCTACGTCAGTGTCACCAGCACGAGTGATGTGGCCGATGGGTGGCGCGACCACCGAGCCAACGGCGGTTGCGTCATCGATATAACCAGCAATCAAATAATTGTCACTGGGCTATCGATGCCCCATTTACCGCGATGGTACAGAGACAAGCTGTGGTTACTCAATTCGGGAACCGGAGAATTCGGCTATGTTGACCTGGAAAGGGGAGCATTTGAGCCAGTCGCTTTCTGTCCGGGTTCCCTACGTGGCTTAACCTTTGCTGGGGAGTTTGCCATTGTCGGGCTATCTCTACCCAGGCATAACAAGACATTTTCGGGTTTGGCTTTGGATGAGAACTTGCGGGTTAAAAATGCCGTACCCCGTTGTGGATTGCTGGTGATTAATTTAACCATAGGGAATATCGTCCATAGCTTGAGGATAGAGGGCGTAGTCACTGAATTGTATGACGTGGTGGCCTTGCCAGGGGTACGGCGACCAATGGCAATTGGTTTCAAAAGTGATGAAATTCGCCGCCTAATTACCCTCGGCTAATTGCTCAAGGTTTTCAATCACTAAAAACAACTAAAACAGGAGAAAATCATGCCTAATTCATCATTCAACCTCTCAGACCTCGATGGCGGCAACGGCTATCATCAACGGTGGCAATGGCAACGATACCATCTACGGCGGCGCGGGTAATGATAGCCTCGACGGTGGTAATGGCAACGACATCTTATATGGCGATGGACTCATGGATGGCGGCGCGGGTAACGATACCCTCAACGGTGGTAATGACGATGATACCCTGTATGGTGGCGGTGGTAGCGATCGCCTCACAGGTGGTAATGGCAACGATTTACTCTATGGTGGTGCTGGCAGCGATATTCTCACTGGTAACAACGGTAACGATACATTTGCTTTTACTGCTGGTGATGGTACTGACACCATTACTGATTTCACTAAGGGTAATGATTTGATTGGATTGTATGGTGGTTTAAGCTTTGGGCAATTAAGTTTTTCAGGTAACAATATCTTAGTCACTTCTACGAATGAAATTTTGGCGACGCTGACTGGTATTAATACTACGACGCTGACACAGAGCAACTTTATTTCTGTTTAAGTCTTTGAGGTGGGCAAATGTTTGCCCACTCCCCCTACATTGAAAGTTGCATCGACTTGTACCTTAGTTGCATTGAAGAGCATCTTTATTGCATCGACCGACAACTTGATTGCATCGACTTGCATCTTAGTTGCATTGAAGAGCAACTAAGGTGCATCGACTCAGAACTTAGATGCATCGGCCTGCACCTTTATTGCATCGGCTTGCAACTAAGTTGCATCGACCTGCAAAAATGAGCTTACCCTCTCTTTAACCTTGTTTTATCTAAAAACTTCACCTTACTGATAGATTTAGGGTTGCAATGGGGACATTAAAGATGTACCTTACAACAGTATGTTGATATGTGTACCCAAGATACAACACGCCGTTTGCGCCCTCAATTGTGGTTGTTCTGAATCCTTGGGTAAAGACGCGATGAATCGCGTCTCTACAAATGGTCTATTTATCGCATTCTTTTTTCAAATTGGTATTACAATGCGATTGTTTCAACTTACAAAAATTAATCCACTCTATAAAGTTGTGCGATAAAATCTACAATTAAGTCAAGCTAGTTTTAGCGCCTTGCCACCCATGCAAAATTGGCATAGTAAACAATCCCCACGCTAAACCTGTAATTAACCCGAAAGGCGTAACCAGATAGTTATTAAAACTCCACAAACCAAAAACTTGTGCTGCTAATTCCAATGGATAAGCCATCATCAGCACACTAGCTAAAGCCACACCACTCCAGCCATACTGACTCAACCAGTAAAATCCTTTACCACCAGTTACCCCATACAGCAGACGAGTAATCAGCAAACCCGTGACAGTGCCGTAGCAGCGCATACACACAGCCATAATATACGGTGGTGCTAAATCTACCCCCATAGTTGGTTGCGGACATACATGATTACCCATGAAATAAATGATGTCCGCAATTCCAGGAAGCAAAGACACTCCAGACACAGCCAAAAAGGGAGCGATAGGCGGGCCAAAAACCATCCCTACCAACAAGAAATCAGCAATCAAACTTACCCAATTAACCTGCAATTCACCGAAAGCTACTCTTGTCATCTTCCTTTCTTCGCGCCCTTCGCGTCTTCGCGGTTCGTCTTCTTAACCTACCTTATTCACATAAGGACTTGTCAACGTATCCAACTGCTGAATCAACAGACTCAAGAATAATCCCACATCTGTCACCACACCCACCGATTCTACAGAACCGCGATCGCTTAATTTAGTCACCACAGCTGGATTAATATCCACACATACCATTTTCACACCCGCCGGAGTCATATTCCCTACACCAATGGAGTGCAGCATCGATGACAACATCAAAATCATCTCTGCACCTTCCAAGTGTTTAGCATATTCCTCCTGTGCCTGAATCAAGTCCATTTGGGTATCAGGTAAAGGCCCGTCATCCCGAATCGATCCCGCAAGCACAAAAGGTACATTATTATTGACGCACTCATACATTACGCCACTCTTAATTGCCCCTGCTTCCACAGCTTTCGGAATGCTGCCATATCTCCGAATACTATTAATTACCTTGAGGTGATGGCGATGTCCACCACGAACGGCGATACCCCGCTTCATGTCTACACCCAAGGAAGTGCCCATGATATTTTGCTCGATGTCGTGAACTGCGATCGCATTTCCACCCAGCAACGCCTGTACATATCCTTCCCGAATCAGTTGCGCCAAGTGTTCGCCGCCACCAGTGTGAATCACCACAGGGCCAGCCGTGACAACTACTTTACCACCAGCATCTCGGATTTTACGTAATTCCCAAGCTACTTGTTCAACGACCAATTCCACACGCCGTTCGCTAGAAACGCCCGCCGACATGAAGCTGAATTCTTGGGTGTTGCGGAGTTCGCGCGATTCTGTTTTGCGAATGGTACGGATACCTAATACATCCACAATTACCTGTTCGCCAACTTTTAAATCGCGGAGTATTTTACACCTAGCTACTACACCAGTGGGAGTTTGAGTAATGGCGATCGCGCCATCCATGCGCTGATTTTCTACCTTAATCCATTGTCCCTTAATTCGGACTTCGGTAGGATAAATTGTACTGACGTAGAAATCATCCGGCGCTACACCATCTTGGATCACAGGTTCCAAGATCGCGTCTCGCTCATCATGGGGTAAATCTACTGCACCCAAATCAATCAATAGAGAGATGATTTCTTCCATCACTTCATGAGATGGTGCTGATACCTTCACCTCAGCAGCAGAGGTACTTTGCCGTTGTTCTCCCAAGTTGAAATTCAGGACTTGGAAGCTGCCCCCAGCATCTATAATTAAATCCAAGGCGCGGTTAATTAAGCCAGCATCAAGTAAATGTCCTTCCATACGAATGATGCGGCTTTCTACCGAAACATTGGCATGAAGTTCATCCCTAACTGGTTCCGTTACCCGCAAAGTTAAACATTTAGCCGCGCCACCAGCTTTGAGAAATTCCGTCAGAGGTGTTTCCAGCACTTGGAAACCTACATCTGCAAGTCGGGTTTTCAAAACATCACTCGCCTTGTTCATAATGACGATGTTATCCACATTCACCGTATTACAAGCGAAGTTGACTGCATCGGCTTCAGCAATTGCGATTCGCTTTTCTGGTGCGACTCGCATTTCAATTAAGCGGTTGGAGTAAGAATCAAAAGCGCCTGGATAGTACAGCAAATAGCCATTTGTTAAGGGACAAAAACAGGTATCCAGGTGATAAAAACGTTCGTCTATGAGTCGTAAAGAGAGAACCTCAATATCCAGCCATTTAGCTAGATAAGGGTGAGAATCTAATTCCGAACGGAAACCGTATCCCGCCCATAACCAGCGTCCTTCCCGATCTAGCAGTGCGTCTCCTGCGCCCTCAAAGGGCAAATCTTTGGGAAGTTCATTGACTGTATAACCATTTTCCTCAAACCATTGTTTGAAGTAAGGTTCTTCTCCCTGACGTTCTTTGTGTAAAAAGCGGCTGAGGACAACATTATCCCCCAGTACTAAACCAGCGTTGGCGGTAAAAACTAAATCTGGCCAACCTTTTTGGGGTGTTACTAAATCTACAATGGCGTGTTGTTTAAGAATCTGGTGTAATCCCTGCCACTGTTCCACGGCGCGATCGCGCGATGATTTATGAATGTTCCCTTCCATCCAGGGATTAATCACATAGTCTACATCGTAGTGGTCAGGAGGACACATCAAAAAGCGAATACGGGAAGTCATAAAAATCTTAAGAGCGTTTTATATGCTACAAGCCCATTTTAGATACAGATTTTTGATTTCTAACTAGAGGCAAAAGGATTCTAGAAGATTAAGGTGTACCGATTTTCAAAAATCAAATAGGAGTTCTATATTACTGCAAGATGGCAATCTGTAGAGAAGGTTACAAAATAATCTACATCCATAGCAGGAAGCGAGGATCTAAAAAAGACACACTATTTGGTATGTGCGATCGCTTGGGCTACTCAATAAAAAACTCCACGCCATTTGCAGGATAGAGTTTCCCGCCGCTTTCAATAAACCAAATCTAGAATCTTCCACTGTTGCAAGGTTGGGTTTAAACAAGCCTTAATGTACCTTTGTTTACAATTCTACCCAAAACCGTATTTATGGTATCTTTGCATAAAATTTATCAAATCTTTTTGTTTTTAACACAATTATTTCACATTTGGCTTAATCTATACTGTATCATTTCAGGTGAAAAATTACATTTAGTATGGTATTCTACTCCCGTAAAACTACAAACTTTTTGATATTAATCTTTTGGATATATGATACCTTCAATCTAAGTATATTTTACAGAAAATGTGATTCTAATTAGGTGTTAATTTGAGATAGAGTAATAAATACTTACTTGCTAGCTCGTGACTGATTTACCTAATCTAAATATTTAGATAAGCTGCCATAAAAAGTTTTTTAACTTTTGCTGATATTGTTTTGTTCGTGTTCCTAATAATTTTCTAACCTGTATGGAATGTATGGAAAAGCAATCGTTACAGAACTGGAATATTTCTAAGTCTTGGTTACGTTTTGTAATTATCATCCTATTAGTAATAGGTGTCTTTTTTCGCCTTGCCAATCTTGACAAAAAAGTTTATTGGGGCGATGAAGCTTTCTCTTCATTACGCATATCTGGCTATTTGCAGGCAGAAATGAATGACCAGTTAAGTGATGGGCGTGTATTTACTATAGAAGATTTGCATAAATACCAGTATCCTAATGCAGAGAAAAACGCAGGTGACACACTTAAAGGAATTATTTTAGAAGACTCACAGATTTTGCCGTTATATATTATAGTAGCCAGGTTTTGGGTAGAGTTGTTTGGCGATTCTATAGCAGTAGCGAGAAGTTTTTCGGCATTTATTAGTCTGTTTACTTTTCCTCTTCTTTATTTGCTATGTGTAGAATTATTTGAGTCTTCACTAGTAGGGTGGATGGCGATCGCGTTGATAGCCGTTTCACCCATTCATCTCGTGTATGCACAAGAAGTCAGAGCATACAGTTTATGGATAGTAACCGTCTTAATGTCGAGCGTAGCACTGTTGCGAGCTATGCGCCTGAAAACAAAGGTTAGTTGGGGTATTTATGCAGTAACAATATCACTAGGGCTTTATACTCATCTATTTTTTGCCTTAGTTGCCTTTGGACAAGGAATCTATCTAATGGCAATGGAACGCTTTCGATTGAGTAAAACATCAATTTATTACTTGATTTCATCGCTTGCTGGGGTGATGAGTTTTGTACCTTGGATTTGGGTCATTATTACCAACCCTCAGCCAGAAGCAGTAAGTTGGGCAAACGATAAACAAACATTATTAGAGTCAGGTATGAGGTGGGCAGGGCTTTTTAGTCGTCCATTTCTTGATTTAGGTATTAGTCCTAACGCTCCAGGAATAGTTAAGATCGCCTTAATTCCTTTTATTCTAATTATTTTAAGTTTAATTATTTACTCAATTTATTTTCTTTGTCGAAGAACCCCTAAAAAAGTTTGGTTATTTGTCTTAACCTTGATTGGGGCGGTAGGGATTCCTCTACTGATAGCAGATTTCATCTTTCAAAAACGATATGCTACTAGTCGATATACACTTTCTTCAGTTTTAGGTATACAGTTAGCGATCGCTTACCTATTGACGACTAAGATGGTATCCATTAATACTAAAGCTTGGAAAAATAAGCTCTGGTCGCTTGTAACGTTTTTGTTGATTACGAGCGGAATTGTATCTTGTTCGCTCAACTCTCAAGCCCAGATGTGGTGGAACAAATTACCCGAAAAATACGAAGAATTTCCGAAAATTGCTAACGTTGTTAGTCAAGGTAATAAACCGCTATTAATAAGTACCACTGCTAACATACTGCCACCAGTACAAGTACTTAGTTATTTGCTCGATCCAAAAGTGCAATATCAAATTATAGGAAAAAATCAGTTACCAAAAATCGCAAATGGCTTTAGTGACATCTTTTTGTTTTTGGTTGAGCCATCTGATTCCTTAAAAAGTGGAATTGAAAAAGTTTACAACTCAAAGTTACAACAGATCGACCAGTTTCTCTGGAAAGTAACAAAATCCACCTAAACCCAAGGATAATTCGTATTTAGCAGTTGGAATTCTTACTTCGTAGGAACTTAAAAATTAACATCAACTAGTTTAAGAAGTGGCATAATTAGAGCCAAAATATACTTTAATTGAAATTTACTTAAAGTATATACTGATACTGCTGCCGCTTATGTCATCGCCCCTTGAGCGCCCGCTAAAATTTGAAATTAGACTACCATCCTCACATCCTCAGTTGCTAGAAGGACTAGATATATGGTTGCGTTTAGGTTTGATATCCGATACTCAAGTTAAGGAGATATGCCGAGAGTTTCTGGTGTGTACGGTAGCGTTGCAATCCCAGCCAGAAACGAAAAAAAAGGTAACTTTTTTAACTGATGAACCCGAAGAGTTACCCGTAGCCGCTTCCCAATCTCGTCGTCGTAGACAACTGCAACCAAAAACAGCCAAACCCAATTTTGTCAGTACAATGTTGCAGTCTTTGGGCGCAGAACTAAGTGTACGCTGGCTGCTTTTTCTAGGGGTATTTTTGGTAGTCGTATCCTCTGGGGTACTAGCTGCGAGTCAGTGGGAAAAGTTTCCTGCTTCTCTTCAGTATGGAGTTTTATTTGCTTATACTTTAAGTTTTTGGGGGTTAAGCTTTTGGGCGACTAGGCAGAACAACCTTAGATTGACGGCTCAAACTTTGCTGATTGCGACTCTTTTGTTAATTCCAGTCAACTTTTGGGCAATGGATAGCTTTGGGTTGTGGCAAAATCCTCTGGATTTGATTGTAGTTGCGATCGCCTGGCCTACCCTCACTGCTATAACTATTTTACTCTTCAAAAATCGGACTATTTTTCCTAATTTACGTACCGGAAAATTACCTTTAGCCAATATTCTCGGGCTAAGTTATCTGCATTGGGGTTGGCAATTAAAAGGATTCCCCTTGATTGCCGTTTATGTAGCAATGATTGGCACAACCATCATTACCGTTTATCACAATTACCAACAGCCTCGCACTGCAACTGAGGAAGATAGAAGCGATGGCAGTCGGTTAAGTATTAGCTTACCTGCTGCTGTGATTATTTATGCTTTAATAGTGCTGCTAGTGCGGGCGATTTTTGTTGCTAGGGTAGATGTTACGCAATTGGGGTTAGCGATTGGTATTTGTGGTTGGCTAGTGACTTGGTTAGCACAAGAGAGGGCAGGGGGCAGGGGGCAGGGAGCAGGGCAGGGAGCAGGGGGCAGGGGGCAGGGGGCAGGGGAGGAAGTAACTGTAATATTTCCCTCATCTATTGCATTTCCTTCATCTCTCTTCCTCTGGGAAAAGCTTGGTGGTATTCTCCTCTTCTTGGGTTGGCTGGTTTCAGTAGTAAATTATCCTTGGCAAGCAATAGCTGTCAGTGGTTTGGGTTTGTGGTTTGTGGGAAATCGTTTGCAGAGGTATAGTTTAAAGCTAGATTTTGCTGCGGTTTTCGTTATTGGCTTACAGACGATTTGGCTAGGTTGGCGATTAGTACCTGATAGTTTACAGAAATTAGCGATCGCAATTAGCACCCAACTCACAAATTCTCAAAATCAACCTTGGGCATTGCTAGGTATAGCTTTATTTCCCTACATAATTTTGATGGTGGCGCTTACAGATAGCCTACACCGCAGCCAAAAGCGAGAATTAGCCAAATTTGGCGAACTGCTCACCCTTTTACTTGGAGCTTTTTTAACAACGATCGCTATTGTAAATCCGGTATTGCGATCGCTAAATCTGCTATTTTCTACCATCACTCTGGCATTCGTCACTCAACGCCGTTCCCCCTCATCCCTTCCCCTGGTATATCTAACTCACATCATGGGAGTGTTGGCATTTTGCTCTACCATTAATTGGCTGGCACCAACCTTAACTTACCAAGTCTGGGCAAGTATATTATTAGCGCTGATGGTTGCAGAATGGCGATTTAGCGTCAAAGAAGGACTATGGAGAAGTAGCGCATGGGATATTGGTTTAGTACTAGCCGCCGTTAGTTTTTTACTCTTGTGGATGAATACAGAATCATCTTGGTATGGTGTCGTTGATAGCAGAGCTTATTGGGGAACCTTATGGCTAGTTACGCCTATAGCTCTCACTGGTGTGGCAAATTGTACAATTACAGAACGTCGCACTACTACCCGTTACTTGAGTATTTTGGCTGTGGGAGTTGCCCAGTTACTTACTTTACACTTACCAGCAACCAGATTAATTGGTTTAGCGGTAGGTACGGGGCTAATGTTTGTAAATACGCGCTATTTACGAAACCAAATATCTGCGGTAATTACAGAAGGATTTGCTCTGAGTTTCATCGCGGCGCTGCTGTGGATGGGTGTACCTGGTTTACCTCGCCTCATACCAGCAGGTTGGTTTGTCGTAGGCGCGATCGCAACTTTAAGTCTATGGTTAGCGCGGACAATTTGGAACCGACGCGGTAACGAATTAGCCCTTATTTATGCAGCCGCCAGTGATAAATGGGCGATCGCATTGTGTGGTTTTGAGTTGTTTATTTTGACGCTGCACTCAATACTGATTTACTCAGGGTTTCTCACTTCGGGATTTTTGTACATAGCTGCCACTGCAATCACCTTGGTAGCTATTGTTTATCGCAGTTGGCGGCAACCGACAAATTGGGCGTTTTATGGCATCGGTTGGTCATTGGAATTGTTGACTGCCCAAGTGTTGGGATTTGGAGAACACTCAACTGTTAAAATTGCGATCGCAAATATCGCTTTAGGTTTAATCGCTCAACTTTTCGGAGAGTGGTGGCGACGAAGATACCAATTAGAAAAGCTTCCTAGCAGTTTCCACATTTTGCCCTTAATTTATGGTGCATTTAGCGTATTCTTGCGTTTGAACACCTTCACCGAATGGACTGGTTTGTATTCCTTGGGTGTAGCTTTAATAATCATTGGTGTGGGGCGACGGCGTGAGAACTTTAAGCCCTTGCTGTACTTAGGAATAATTGGCGTATCAATTTCTGCTTATGAACTTTTGTTCTATCAAATGTCACAAGCTTCAGGAGGAGCATTAGGTGATGGATTGATTGCCATGTCTGCCCTTGGTGCTAGTATCATGTATGCTTACCGAATATTGTCGCCAAGGCTAGTCAGCTACTTACATCTAACTCCCCAAGAACTTAGAGGAATTGCCCATATCCATTGGGCTTGGAGTAGCTGCTTATTAATGGCTGCCATTCCTCTTCCCATTGCAGTTAACCGTTTGGTGGGATTAGCAACAGGGGTATTTTTGATTCGCTATGCCATCTTTCAGGGAAGAAATTCGCGCACTTCACCCAGTATTTTGGGAGGAATCACAATCGGCGAGATGTGGGTTTACCTTGGCTTATTAGAGGTAGCCGGCATGAGGATCTATTGGCGCGAGACAGCAGTGGGAAAATTTTGGGCTGGGCCGTTACTTCCTTGGAACGGTGCGATCGCTTGTGTGGTAGCCTATTTTCTATACATCCTACCTTGGGAAAGTTGGGGTTGGTCTAAAAAACCTTGGCAACAAGCCGCCTACATTATTCCACTGATAATTTTATGGGAAACCAGACTGCAAACTTACCCCATTACCTTAGTACTCGCAGCTGGATTTTACATCTTCCTAGCAAAGATAGGTGAAAACATCCGTTTTACCTATATTAGTGTGGCGTTAATTGATTGGGCACTTTACCGTTGGTTTGATTCCTTACGCCTGACTGATTTTTTATGGTATGTAACACCAATTGGATTGTCACTACTTTATATTGCTCAAGTCGATACCCAACTGAAGCTACCAGAATACAAAGCACCTCGCCATATTTTGAGATTGCTAGGTAGTGGTTTAATTTGTGGGTGGGCAATTTTATTTAATCAAAATACAGCCTGGATACCTGGAATTTTCAGCCTCATCGCCATTTTTGCCGGATTAGCTTTACGAATACGGGCTTTTCTCTACATTGGTACAGCCACTTTCTTAATCACTACAATCTATCAATCGGTAATTTTTAGTTTGCAGTATTCCTTTTTAAAATGGATTGTTGGCTTACTAGTTGGCATCCTCTTGATTTACATCGCCGCCAACTTTGAAACCCGTCGCACTCAAATAACTACCTTAATTCGTAGCGCCATTGATGAATTTCAATCATGGCAATAAGGCAATACAGTTCAGTTAAGCATTTCTCTCTTCTCTCTGTGTTCTCTGCGTCTCTGTGGTTCGTAAAAAAAATTTACTTTGACAAAACGTTAAGCCTTAACCCAAGCGTATTGAGGCACACTGAAAATAACTTTACTAACGGCAATTATCGCAATGTCCGCAACCCCAGTTAGCAGCTTCCTTGTCAAAACCAAAAGCATTTAACAAAAATTGCCAACGACACTGCTTTGTAGTTAAGTATTGATGCATTTGTTTTGCAGCATGTAACTGCGTCGGTAGCTGATTTCCGGCTTTTTGAGTAATAGTGTAATGGAAAGGATCGAGCCAATTTAACTGTCCATTGCTGTGAAGTAAAGCCAGTGCCGTAGCACCTTCAGGAAATTGCCGGGTTACTGCATTCACTTCTCCCTGTTTCGGTAATTTTTTCACAAGTTGTTGCGCTATTTGTTGCTGCGATCGCATTTTCTCATGAAAAAACTGCTGTCTTTGTTTATCCTCTGAATCTAACCAACCCGTAGGTTCACTCACCAAAGTTAACGCTTCTGCCGGTTTCCCATCCCTTCCAGCCCGGCCTATTTCTTGCACATATTCCGATAGCAGATGTGGCGCATGAAAATGGGCAACCCACCGGACATTACTTTTATTAATCCCCATCCCAAATGCACAGGTACACACCACAAAGGGAATTTCACCACCTAACCAGCTTGCTTCTACTGCACGGCGTTCTGTTGCACCCAATCCGGCATGATAACTAGCCGTGGCATAACCCATATCTGCTAACCATTCAGCTAAATCTTCACTATCGCGCCGAGTCCGAACATAAACTAATCCCGATTGTTGTGGTCTATTTTGAATAAATTTTAATAATTGTTGTTTCCTACCTCGTGGTGTCCAAGCGATGCGAATGCTAGGATGCAAATTAGAACGGTAAGGATTCAAACGAAAAATCTCTGGTTGCTGTAATTGTAAAACTGTTTGAATAATCTTTTGGGCTAAGGGATCGGCAGTCGCAGTAAAAGCGGCGATGCTGATTTTTGTTCCTGGTGGTTTTGATTTTAGCAATGCCGGACGCACCGCCCCTAATCTGCGATAAGCTGGACGAAAAGTATCACCCCACTGTACTAAACAATGGGCTTCATCCAAAATTAAGCCATTAATTTGCAATTGTGGTTGACATAATCTTTCCCACACTGGCGGACTTAGCAAAGTTTCTGGCGATAAATAAAGTAATCTTAACTTTTGAAGTTCTAAAGCTTGCAGAGTTGCACGGCGTTGAGATGAAGATAATTCACTATGCAAAAGTGCAGCTTTTTGGTTGCTTTCTCGTAGTTCCTGTACTTGATTTTCCATTAGCGCCACCAACGGCGAAACTACCAAAGTTAATCCGGTTTGTAGGAGCGCGGGAAGTTGAAAACAAATCGACTTTCCGCCACCTGTGGGCATAATAATTAGTGCATCTTTTTGTGCTAATAAACTGCTGACAATTTCTCCCTGTGGCGGACGGAAATCTTCATAACCCCAAATTTTCTGAAAAGTTGCGCGGACTTCTTGCCAAGATTTTGTAGAAGGCTGATTCATAATCAACAGTAGACGCATCCATATTATTGAATACTGAATATAGCCTCTGTTATCTAGTTAATGGTTCAGTAATTTTATCATCTGATGCCAATTCTGTATGAAGATGCGCCTATAGTGGAAGAAATAAATAACGAACCGCCAAGAACGCCAAGAACGCTAAGAAGAAATAAGAAATTAAGACTAGCTTCAGAAATAAATGGAATGACAGTACAAATTAATGAACATAATCAGGAATTTTAATTAATTATTTGTCAATGTATTAAAATCAAAAATTACGCAGTAAGGGCAATTCATGAATTGCTTTTACTGCGTAGAATGAAGTTGACAACAATATAAACAAGATTTAGCCAAAGATAGGGTTGTGATTGAGCATATCAATCTTCCTATCCATTTTGTCGCCGACAATGCTGCGAATTTTCTCTACTAATTGACTATATGCAAAGTCAGACAAAACTGGTGTTGAACCTTGCAAGTGAATTGGTTGATCTAAATCAATCCATGACTTGCAACCGCCGTATTTAGGATCATAAGGAATTTCTCGCTCTTGGTGTAGTTTATATGTCCGCAGAAGGAGAATATAAAGAGGCTGGCGTGATTTCCATTTGAGGCGATCGCTAATAAAATTATCCTTCCAAATATGGAAGGGAAGCAAGGTGTTGACAAGAAATTCGTCACTAACTGGCAAAATATCGGTAATTTCAGCCCAACTACCAATGCGAACTGTTTCAGGATGCCAACCGGATGTTACTGGATAGACACTATTCGCATACTCAGCTTTCAGCATGAAAGCTTGTTGATGTTCATAAGTAGGATAAAGCAAAATTTCCTTGTGGGCAACTTGGAAATGTCCATTTCGTTCATGGATACCACCTTTGCGGAGCAACATAATTGTTTTTCCGCTTTCCAAGGCATTTACGGCGACTGCCCATTCTTTGAGGGCATGAAAGGTTGTAGTCAATTCCATGAGCATCTAGTGTAACTCTGATTTTATTTCAAGCTAAGACCGATAAAGTGCGAAACTATCCAGGGAAATGAATTAGGAAGCAGTTATGGAAAAGCGATCGCTAGGTACTTCTGATGTGCAAATTACACCCATCCTAATGGGAACTTGGCAAGCTGGTAAAAGAATGTGGGTAGGGATTGAGGATGCTGACTCGATTAAAACCATCCGAGCCGCTTATGAAGCTGGTATCACTACAATTGATACTGCTGAAGTGTATGGTGAAGGACACTCTGAGCGAATTGTTGCTGAAGCTTTATCTGATGTACGCCCTCACGTGGAGTATGCCACAAAAGTTTTTGCCAACCATCTAAAGTATCAACAAGTCATTGAAGCTTGCGATCGCTCCTTAACAAATCTGAAAACTGATTACATCGATCTTTACCAAATACATTGGCCCTCCGGTGCTTTCAATAGTGAAATTGTACCTATCGAGGAAACGATGAGCGCTCTAAACCTGCTCAAAGAGCAAGGTAAAATTCGCGCCATTGGCGTTTCCAATTTTTCCCACGCCCAGTTATCAGAAGCAGCAACTTATGGACGTATTGATAGTTTACAACCACCCTATTCTTTATTCTGGAGGCAGGTAGAACAAGATGCATTGCCCTATTGTATTGAAAACAACATTTCTATCCTTGCTTATTCGCCTTTAGCACAGGGATTGTTAACAGGAAAATTTGGTCTTGGTCATAAATTTGACCCAGCAGATAACCGTGCTAGAAATAAACTGTTTCAAGGCGAAAACTTTGAACATGCTCAAGAAGCACTAGAAAAATTGCGTCCGATAGCCCTTGTTCATAATTGTACTCTTGCCCAATTAGCTTTGGCCTGGTTAATTGCCCAACCCCAAACAAATGCGATCGCTGGGGCGCGTTATCCCGAACAAGCACTAGATAACGCATTAGCTGCTCAAATTAAGCTTTCTGCCGGCGAATTAGCAGAAATTGATGCTATAGGACGTATTGTTACCGACCATCTCGATAACAGTCAAATTATGTGGGAATGATGACAATGCAACTTGGTTAGCCATGTTGAACTCTGAAAGATCCCCTTAACTCTCTTAAAAAGATAGTTGGGGATCAAATCTCTAGCTCTATATTGCAAAACCTAACAAAACGTCAATTTTAGTAAACCAAGGATTGCAACTCATAAATCTAAGTGATAACTTAAATACTAGGACACCAAATAAAATCAAACCAAACAAAGAGGGTAAATGGCTTAGTGTCCCCTGTCATCAACCCAAGCAAATTTCAGCATATTAAGTTATATCAGTGGTAAAAGCCTAATAGAAAAGGCAAAGCCAAATCCCAAAACGGAAAAACGCAAGAATGCTGAATTTGTTAGTTTTAAGTCAACCCTAGTTATTAACTTTCAATTACTTAATTTAGTTTAACAATTTGAAACTTGTAAACTCGATAAAACCTGGTCAACCTCGACCAGGTTTTGTGCTTTTTAATGTGATGTAGAAATAAGCCTTATCTTCTGAGACTGCGCGGGTCAAGGGCATCTCTTAGCCCATCACCAAGTAAGTTGAATGCTAACACTGTGAGGATAATCAGCACAGCCGGCGGCCAGATTAACCAAGGTTGCAGTACCAAAATTGAGGCATTGCTAGCCAGAGAAAGCATATTTCCCCAAGAGGGATCGGGTTGTTGAATTCCTAAGCCAATAAGACTCAATATCGCCTCTGCACCAATAAAGCTGGGAATTGCAAGAGTAGCAGAGATAACTACATAACTAGCCGTTTGCGGCAAAACGTGGCGAAGAATGATATAAAGTGGATTTCCGCCCATCGCGCGTGCTGCTTGGACAAATTCGCGCTCTTTAATTGATAGTACCTGTCCGCGAATGACCCGTGCTAAACCAGCCCAGCTAATAACCGAAGTAATCACTACAATTAGTAAAAAACGCTGGGTACTGCTTAAACCAGCTGGTAAGACTGCCCCTAAAGTCACCAAAAGATAAATGCTAGGGAAAGTCATTAGCACTTCTGCTAAACGCATAATGACGCTATCAGTTACACCTCCGAAATAGCCGGAAATTCCACCGATGAGCAAACCCAGGGGATAGGTAATGATGATACCAAAAATTCCGATAAACATACTGATACGACCGCCATGTAGAAGGCGACTGAATTGGTCGCGGCCTTGGTCATCAGTGCCCAAGATGTTAATTTTTGCGCCAGTTGTTGTGCCAAATAAATGCCAATTTAAAGGAATACCAGGAAAGATTGTGACTTCATCCCACTGAGGAGGTAGTGGCAAACTCATTTGCAACAATCGGTATTCTGGGCCAGAGACAAATAGACGCAAAGGTGATGGCTTTTTGAAGTCTACAATGAGTTTGCGATCGCCTGTTTCTAAATTTGTGTCTCCCTGAGTCGTGGGATACACATGGGGCCCGATAAACTGCCCTGACTGAGAAACCCAGTGTATCTGAGTTGGCGGCAGCAGTGAACCATTGGCCTGTGAGGCGTAAGGGTCATAAGGAGCCACAAAATCTGCTGCAATTACTGCTATGTAAAAAATTAACAGCAAAATTGCCCCAAATTGTGCTAAAGGATTTTTCTTTAGTCGTCGCCACCAATCCATAGTAGTTAGGAGTTATAAGTTATGAGTTATGAGTTCTTAAAGTTTTATCTTAATTCATAACTCATGATTAATAATTTTCAACAGACGCGATTAATCGCGTCTCTACTCCTACCTTTTGTACAGACGCGATTAATCGCGTCTCCCAAGTCTCAATTTCCCACCGCTAATTTCTCTAAATAACGCTGCTGTTCTTGCTGTTGTTTTTCGTGTTCTACAACAAATACGTTTGAGTAAAGATTAGCCAGAATTTGTTTGCCCTGTTGTGTCAATGATAGGTAATGCAATCCCTCTTGGATATATGGATAGACACCATTCCAGTAAAACTTAGCGTAGTTATTCCGTAAATCGGCAGGGGTTTTATATCCCAAAACTTTGTTTACACCAGTTTCTTCAAACTCGTAAAATAATGAAGTAATTTTCTTCAGATAACGCGGGTCGCTTAGTTGACCAATCAAATCAGCTGCCCGAACTAACCCAGCAAAGCACTTTGTATCTTGATGATCTTCTGCCGCAGGTACGGGAAACCGAGTCAATTCAATATTGCTCTTTATTGCCTCAGCATCTATTAACTTGTGACCTCCAAAACGTTCATCAATAAAAAGCTTGGCTCTATCAACATGATACGGCGTGAGACTAGCATCAGAAGCGCCAGGAGCTACAGAAACCATTCTGCCATTTTTACCTGTGGAATATAAACCTGCTCCTTCTTGATCTTGTCGGCAAACTCCCTTAACGTAGCCAATATCATGGCTGACCAAGGAAATGATACAATGCAACCAGTCTTCACTGGAAACACCACCTTCTCTGATGTGTTTGCCACGTAAGATTTCTTGCCCCACAAGGGTAACAAGAACAGTGTGTTCAACATTGTGATAGAGGGCATCACTATTGGCAATGTTTTCCAAAGCCATGTTACCAGCCCAGGCGATAATGTCTTGATAATCATTTTTGAAACAGCCATAAGTGCGACGGTAGCCTTCTCGTATTTCATCTACAAAGGCATCAATTAAAATTTCAGTTGCATTAAACATATCTGCTTACTCTGGTAAATACCAATTATTTATTGTTTTGCATTGATTTCAAAATTCCATCATCAGGGCCACCTGGCTGGAATTATGGAGTTTGCTCCTTTGTAACTCACGTGTAACTGTGAGCGCTAGCTTTACCTATGCTTGGATACATGGCTTTCTAAGAACACTAAGGCTTTAGAGGAATTATTGGTTGCGTAAACAAAACAGTTTTTTGGTCTAAGAAAGTACATCTGCTGTTGAAGTTTTAATTAAATAAATCTAGATTAGTTTTATCAGTCTTTCATATTTAAGTATCGGTTGGCGGTGATCTAAATGCCTATAGTGTGTGACCTAGAGTAGCTAGATGAGGTGGGATAATTTTTGTATCCTAATATCTATATCAAATTATTAAGTATATATCCTTAGTAATTACACTGAGCAAAAAAGTTTTATTATATACTTTTATCCAGCAATAACCTCATCTATGAAATGCGCCATAGTTAATAGGAAGTAAATAAATTTCAAGTTTTCTTAAGAAAATACCAAAATTGGTATGTATAAAAAGAAAGTGTAGGTAGAACTGTGAGCGATGAAAGTGTTTCAGAAGTCGAGGTGGAAGAATCTGTCACGTCTAAAGATGCTAGCTTTTTAAGCAAATTCAGATCAAAAAACAACCAGGGTATGGTTGAAGTCATTATTCTTGGGTACTGGTCGCTATTGGTGAAATGGGTGTATTAAGTCGTTTTCCATCCCGTCAACAAAGCGTGGTAGCGGATAAAACAGTTAACGCAGCGATGACAGTCACCGTTGCTACAGTAGAAACTGACCGTGTTATCCGTACCCTTAAAACTAAGTTGACTGTACCCCTCTACCTGTGTAATTCATTTACCTGAAAAACCCTGTATTTGTTTACTTCTTATTCCAGAGGCTTAAAAATGCTTGAGAGATGGCTGGGGTAATCTGACTTTGTAAGTGATTTAGGGCATCACGATGATTTTGATTGTTGTCATCATAATAAGTGAACAAATTTGTCAGCTTAACAATCTCAGGATTTTGATCGTTTGTCCCTCTCCATTTGTTAGTAACTTTGTGTAAAACGTCCTTGGGTAGGTTTTGTTGTAAGTTATTTAACGCTGCAATATAAGAAGGATTTTGAGGATTCTTTTTAAATTGGAAGCACAAATCTATCAACTTGAGTTGTGCTTGTGGCGGCTGCGGCGGCTTATCTTTTAGGCTAGGTTGCTGTAAAATTTGACGCTGTTCAATAGTGGCAATCCCGTTTTCAGTTAAACCCTGAGATTTCTGAAATTTCTTGACTGCGGTATAAGTGGCTGGCCCATAAAAAGGCAAGTCTTTTGGAATTTCGGCAGTGGTTGCGAAACCGTGAAACTTTAATCTATTCTGAAGTCCTTTGACTGTCTCTTCCATTAAAGCTCGAGTTTCGGCATCAGCGTTACCATTTACCGCAAGTTTTTGTGAGTACTGTTTCTGAAACTTTTTAATCGCTTCTTCAGTAGGATCGTCTGTCAATGAGTTGTTATTTCGCTTCCAGGGAGCGAATTTAGTCATATCCGGCTTTGGATCGATCTCAGGGGCTAAATATCCTAACCCGATTAAGATATGACGGATGACTTCAGGGCTACTAATGGCCATACTTTTTGGTTCCTTTGCGACTAAACTACCATTTAATGTATCTTGTTTGACAAAAATTAAGTAAGTAGAGAGAAACAAATCTAACATATTTTATTTGCAAGGCATTCCAAAAATTAAGCCATCTGTAACAAGAGAATACAACTCTTTGAGACGTTCGGCGTAGGTTACTACACACTGGTGGTATATGACTTACGCAAAATTAAACGTTATCAGGGCAATACCTTGCGGTAAGAAAGGGGGGTTTTAAGGTTTGGTGAGCGATCGCGGAAATTACCATCTGGGTTGGTAGTGTTTCTAGTCAAGGTACAGACTTAGGATTAGCGATCGCTTCGTCAAATTATTGTCGAAAAACACGATGGTCAAATCAGCTTCGAGTCGGAACTTGGCAAAGGCACAACATTTACGTTGACTCTGCCTACCACAGGTATCGTCTTAACTGTAAAAAGCTAGATTAACGCCAGTAGGGTAGCACTACTGTGCTACCCTACGATAAATCTATATGTCTCAAAATTTGAGGTATGGCACAAACCTTGGTGGTTAGGACATCAACAAATGATGAAACTTAGACACAAAAAGACTTTTCACCCAGTCCCCAGTCCCTTGCTATAAATGCCATAACCGCGTAATTAGCTTAATCAAGAAACCTTTCCTCTCCAAATCGCAGAGAAACGGAACGAAAGTTCAAAGCAAAGAAAGATTTCTTGAAACTCCTAACTCCTAAGTTTTTAAACTTTTCCCGCCACAACCGAACCTTTCTTCAAAAGTTCCACTGCTGCTTGATATTGCAAATCCGCTTCCGTGCCAATCTGTTCGCGGTTAATTGGATCTTGGGAAATCACTTTATTTGGCTTAATACCTAATTTGTTAATATCCCGGTGTTGAGGAGTTTCATACTTAGCAATTGTGACTGCCAAGCCAGAACCATCTGATAATTCAAATAAAGATTGAATTAGACCCTTACCAAAGGTGGTTTCACCTACCAACTGGGCACGACCGTTATCTTGGAGTGCGCCTGCCAGAATTTCGCTAGCACTGGCAGTTCCTTGATTCACCAAAATTACTAGAGGATCGTTCGTCAAGGCTGGGCCAAAGGCTTCAAAACTACCTTGAATGCCTTGTCGATTCACAGTGTAAACGATAGTACCAGAATCTAACCACAGACGAGCGATTTCAATTCCTGATTGCAATAACCCTCCAGGATTATTTCGTAAATCTAGAATGTAGGCATCAGCGCCTTTTTTTTCTAGACTAGAAATAGCGTGTGCCAACTCCGTTGAGGCGTTGGCATTAAATTGAGTGAGGCGTAGGTAGCCAATGGGCGTACCTTCAGTAGAAACACGCAATTCGGAAACCACAGGGTTAAGAGCGATGCGATCGCGCGTTAGTCTAATTTCCGTTTCTGGCTCTCCGTCCCGTTCAATCAGGAGAGTAACAAGGCTACCACTAGGGCCCCGCATTTTAGTTGCAGCTTCATCTAGGGTAAGATTTTTTGTAGGAACGCCCTCAATTTTAAGAATGCGATCGCGTGGTCTAATCCCCGCTTTGTCTGCTGGTGAACCCGCTATGGGAGCCACTACTTCCAACTTCCCACTCTCAGGATTCAGGACAATTTGTAATCCTACCCCAGTCAGTTCCCCAGAAGTATTGACTTGTAAGCTGCGGTACTGCTCCGGGTCTAAAAAGCGGGTAAAAGGGTCATCAAGGCTCTTGAGCATCTTCCCAATTGCCGCATAACTGGCACTTGAGTCTGGAAGTGGCTTCTCTAGAACCTTTTGCCGTACAGCCGCCCAGTTCTGATGATTAAATGTCTCATCTAGATAAGTGCGATTAACAATTCGCCAAACTTCCGAAACCAGCTTTTGTTCGCCAGTCAAAGCCACCGCAGGCTGTGTAAGCGTACCAAACGCCAACCAAAACGCCATTAATAACGAAAAACCAACCTGAAAGACTTGTTTGTTCATGAACCCCATTATCAATTCCACCTCAACCGAAATTGCCTAGAAATGCTCAGTTGCCCTGTTGTTGATGAAATCTATCTCTCGATTATGTTACTTTTTTTATAGAAGTGGTGCATTTCTCTCATCAAGTTGTTCAGTCAACTGATGCGTTGTATCCACTCACGAAAGGATAAAATCTACTTTGTGTCCACCATTTTGTGTGCAGGGGCGTAAAGAGATCGCAATATATTCCTTCTTTACAGAGTGTAAAGTTTCTGAAGACTCTTCGCACGCTGAAAGCTAACAAGTAAACGAAAAAACTCGCTTTTACTAAAATCCCAAATTTGCTAATTGGGAGAGAAGTCACAAGAGGCGGCTTATGAGAAGTCCTTAGACAATTCTGTTGTTACCTTAGTCTGCGGCAAACCCTTGGGCGAACCCGCAGGATGCCAAGGCTGGGAACCATCAGAATTTTAGTCGCCGATTTAGAACTTCGGGATTTATTAACCGCAACCGACTTTTAGGAACTTGAGATTGTATGGCCAACGTTTCCGACTGGTTTGAGGAACGCCTGGAGATTCAGGCACTCGCTGAAGACGTTACTAGTAAGTACGTCCCTCCCCACGTCAACATTTTCTACTGCCTGGGTGGAATTACCCTGGTTTGCTTTCTCATCCAGTTTGCCACTGGATTTGCCATGACGTTCTACTACAGGCCAACAGTCACTGAAGCTTTCTCCTCAGTGGAGTACATCATGAATGAAGTCAACTTCGGTTGGCTAATTCGCTCCATCCATCGCTGGTCTGCCAGCATGATGGTGTTGATGATGATTTTGCACGTCTTCCGGGTTTATCTCACAGGTGGTTTCAAAAAACCCCGCGAGTTGACCTGGGTTAGCGGTGTGATCCTAGCTGTAATTACAGTTTCCTTTGGAGTCACCGGTTATTCCCTCCCTTGGGATCAAGTTGGCTACTGGGCTGTAAAAATTGTTAGTGGTGTACCAGAAGCAATTCCCGTAGTTGGCGTTCTGATCTCCGACCTGCTGCGTGGTGGTTCAAGTGTTGGTCAAGCAACACTAACTCGTTACTACAGCGCCCACACCTTTGTACTGCCTTGGTTGATTGCAGTCTTCATGCTGTTTCACTTCTTGATGATCCGCAAGCAAGGCATTTCTGGGCCTTTGTAATCTTAGTTATTAGCGAAAGGTAAAATTTGTCAGTTTTCAGATTGAAGTTGTTTGTTTTAAACTTATGAAACACAATAAATTTAATTGCACGTAAGTTCCAACAAACAAACACTTGTATTTGAAGCCTTAAGCTGTAAATTCCCTCCAGGCGGCTGACCGTAGATAAACAAAACGCTACCTCCCGCCTGCTAGGGTTGCCTAGTAGCTGATAGCCTTCACAAATGCTTTAATTTAACTTAAGCAGGAGAGTACATTTCAAAATGGCAACACAAAAAAAACCTGACCTGAGCGATCCTCAGTTAAGAGCTAAACTCGCTAAAGGCATGGGTCACAATTACTATGGTGAACCCGCTTGGCCTAATGACTTACTTTATGTATTTCCAATCGTGATCATGGGTTCTTTCGCTGCAATTGTGGCTCTAGCTGTCCTAGATCCCGCAATGACCGGTGAACCAGCAAATCCTTTCGCCACACCATTGGAAATTTTGCCAGAGTGGTATTTATATCCAGTATTCCAAATTTTGCGATCGCTTCCTAACAAACTTTTAGGAGTGTTAGCAATGGGTTCTGTACCAGTTGGGCTAATTCTCGTTCCTTTTATTGAGAACGTCAACAAGTTCCAAAACCCCTTCCGCCGTCCAGTTGCAACCACAGTCTTCCTCGTTGGTACTCTTGTCACCGTGTGGCTGGGTATTGGTGCTGCCTTGCCATTGGATAAATCTTTGACCTTGGGACTATTCTAAATTAGTCTCCTCAAAGTGCTTTAACGCCTGTAAGTTTCAAGAGTGTATACAGATGTGCTTTTGAAAAAAATCTACAGGCGTTAATTTTAAAAGGATTACGGAAGTCCCCACCCTACTACGAGACGCTACTCAAACAACTCGTAGTAGGGTAGGGATTAATAGTCTTCAATCAATAAGGCATTAAGCATAATTCTTCTTTTCTCTCTGTTCTCTGCATTTTGAGTGGTTTAATCAAATACTTTTCAACCGCAGAGGCACAAGAGATGCAGAGGAGAAAGCAAGTTCTCAAATATAAACATTTTTTACTTAATTAACATAAGTTGCTAGTTACAATCCTTGAAATGCCAAAATCGTTAATGTTTTGTATTTTGGTACACAAAATATCTCAATTTAGATTTTTATATATCAAAAAAATTTGGCGAATAGTGCAAAATTTAATAACTAGCAACTTAGGTTTATTTATATTTAAGTCACAGTTAATGTTTACTATAGTGCAGCAAGACCATCTTAAGGTTAAGAGCGAACTCACTCTCCTAAACCAGGTGCAAGAATGGTTTGAGCAATTTTGTCTGCAACATTTGGCTCAACTTGGCTGGTCAAAAACCCAACTTGATCGCCTCAATTTAGCATTAGCAGAAGGCTTTACCAACGCTGTTCGTCACGCTCATCATGCTTTACCCCCAGAAACAACCATTGACATTAACGTTGATCTGTGGATGGATCGACTAGAGATTAGAATTTGGGATTATGGAAAACCCTTCAATCCCGATGCGATCGCAGAGCCAGCCCCAGGTACTCTACAGGTAGGCGGGTATGGATGGTTTCTCCTGCGGCGGTTGGCAGATCGTGTTGTATACGAACGTGGTGCAGATGGTAGAAATTGCCTTCTGATTGTCAAATACTCTCAAGAAGCACAAAAGTAAAAGTGGAGTTGAGCCACTTACTTTAAAACAAAAGCATAAGCAGAAGAGGTTTTTGCTTTAATGTGTAGTTAATTGATTGATAAGAATATACTCCTTTTTAATAGTTTTTGGTTGAGTCGATGGGGAGTATTATCTCCCGCACCTCTCAGTTAGATCCGTGCGTACCCGTTTCCGTGTACACGGCTC